>JBDUAD010000150.1:0-4599 GCA_040004775.1 bacterium
TGAAGTCCACGTCCCACAGCCAGGAGACGTCGCGTCCGTCGGCGTAGTCGTCGTTGATCGCGATCACCACGACGTCCGGCGAGTAGGCGTGCACAGTGCGCAGCGTCTGCCGGAACCCGGCCGGGTTCTTGACCAGGTGGAGCACCAGCCGGCGGTCTTCGACCGTGAACGTCTGCCCGCGTCCGAACGCGGGTTCCACCGCGCGCAGTCCGGCCGCCACCCGGGCCGGGGTTAGGTCGAAGGTCAGCGCCATGGCCGCGGCGCCGGCCGCGTTCTGGGCGTTGTGTGCACCGCCGGCGCGCAGCGCGATCTCGTGGGTTTCAGGACCGATGCGCAGCATCAGAGTGCTGGTCTCGCCGAGGTCGACGGCCAACAGTTCGGCGCTGGCCGGAATCAAGGTGGAATCGGCCGCGGCCACAGGGGTCGGCTTTGACGTCCCCTCGGAGAGCCCGTTCGACCCCGCAGCCGGCTTGTCGGTGCCGTAGAGCTCGTCGTCGGTCGGGAAGTCGGCCCGCAGCTCGGGCGCCACGCCGTAATAGGTCACCCGGGCCGCGGTGACGTCGGTCGCGATGGCGGCCACCCGCGGGTCGTCACGGTTGAGCACCACCGCGGTCGACGCTGTCCTGGCCACCGTGCGCAACAGGCCGGCGGTGGTGTCGATCTCGCCGAAGCGGTCCAGCTGGTCGCGCATGACGTTGAGCAGCAGTACTCGTTGCGGGCGCACCACTTCGACGAAGCGCACGGCGTGGGCCTCGTCGAGCTCGAACACCGCGACGTCGGCGTGAAGGCGTCCGCGCCAGTCGGCGTGGTCGCACACCGCGGTGATCGCTCCGCGGACGAAGTTGCTGCCGGTGTCGTTGGTGAGGACGCGGTACTGCTCCGCCAGCACCGTGGCCACCATCTTCGTCGTGGTGGTCTTGCCGTTCGTGCCGCTGACGACCACGGTGCCCAGGGGCAGAGCGGCCAATGTGTGGGGTAAGAACCGTGGGAAGAGCCGCTCGACGATCAATCCGGGCAGCGCGTTTCCGTGCCGGCCCACTCGTCGGAGAGCGGCCCCGGTGAGCTTGGCAGTCCAGACGGCGGCAAGGTTCATCGGGGTCAAGGCTACCGGCGCCTGCGACAGGCTCCGGTCCGGCGGTGCGCCCGGATGCCGTCGTCCACGCGCCGGCCAAGCGGCTCCGGACATGGCTGTGGGGCCGAACTCGGGGGAGGTCCGGCCCCACAGTCTGGTGAGGCGACTGAGAGCTTCAGCGTCCGCGGGGGCACGGGGCGAGCTTCATCAGCCTTTGTGGTCGACTGCGTCCCGGGGGACAGGACCGCCGACGTTTGTGGCCGCGCGAGGCGGCGGTCAGTCGCCCCAAACGTTGTCGGCGACGACGACGTGACTCGACACGGCGCTGGAGGTGGTCAAGACGGTGCTGTCGGCCGTGGCCACCAGCGCGGTGGCCAATGCGCCGGCCAGTGCAGCGCCAAGCAGGCGACGGGTTCGGACATGGATTCGGCTCACGGAGTACTCCTCAGACAACCTTCAGTAAAGCGTGGGCCGCATTGCCCCCGATTGTATGCACCGAGTTCCCCCTCGGCGAGCCCAAGCCTGCGGCAACCCGGCGGTCCCCGCAAGGCTCAGCGAAGCCTTCACATCAATTCTGCGAACGTCGACAAATTCTGTGGATCGAGGTCGGCCGGAAAACGCTCAACCAAATGAGGGACGATCCGCCGGTACGAACGATCCCGGTGCAGTATGGTCTCTTCCACGTCACCGCACGTTCACGAAGCACGGTCGATCAAATGTGAACGTTCACAATATTGCCGGAGGGGACTATGACCGCCACGGCGCAGCCCAACGCCACCGTCGACCTCGATCCTGACCTTCAGGAGGCGTTGCGGCTGGGCCCGTTCCATCGCGCGTTGAAAGCCGCGATCGCGACCAGTGGATTGACGTTGGAGCGCCTCGAGGTCCGCCTCGCCGAGCGTTCGATACCCGTCGGTCGCTCCACCTTGAGCTACTGGCAACAGGGCACGCGCCGGCCCGAGCGGCCCAGATCGCTGGCCGCCCTGGCCGCGCTCGAGGAGTTACTGGGCCTGCCGCCGACAGCGCTCAGTTCGCTGCTTGGACCCCGCAAGCCCCGGGGGCGGTGGACCGGTTACCGCGGTCAGGGACTCGAGTGGTCCGAGATGTGGGGACCGGGCGAAGACATCCGCCGGCTCATCTCCATCGACTCGCGACGCAACAACGACAAGCTGCTCACTGTTTCGCTCACCGAGACGTTCGCGATTGGTGCTGACCGGCGCATGCAGTGGCTGGAGATCAACAACGTCACGCGGGCCCGCGAGAACGGCGCCGACCGCCTGATGATCGTCCTTCGCACCGAAGAGGACCATGACTCTCGTCGAGTCGGTCTCATCGAGACCACGAACTGCCGATTAGGGCGACAGCGTGCGCTGAACACCGCCAAGTTCGCCGCATTCGAGTTGCTGTTCGACCGCGCTCTGCCTCTGGACGCCACCCATATGTTCAGCTACCGGGTCGACTTCGCCTCCGGCTTCCTCACCCCTGACGAGATGGCCGACCGCGGGGTCGGGATAGTCGCGTCCACCGACGGGCGCCGTGGCTTCCGGCGCCCTGTGCACAGCTACGTGCTGGCCGCTCAGTTCGATCCGACGCAACTGCCGGTGCGGTGCTACCACGTGCGCTCGAACCGGGTCGGCACCGCTGAGCAGGTCGTCGGCGAACTGACCATCAACGCGTTCGGGTCGACGCACGTGGCCCTGCAGGACGTGCAACCCGGCGTCCATGGTCTCCGCTGGGAATGGGACTAGGGATGGGACTCGGCGTTGGTGATCCACTGAGTGGATCTGAGGGACGGTCCGACGCGGTCGTCGGACGTGGGTGACGCAGTGTCCGGGGTGGCCCTTAGCCTTCGGACCCAGCCGACGGCGGCAGCCGGTCAAAGAAGTCGGCGAAGACGGCGTCGGCGTCGATGTCGCGGATTTCACGGATCAGATGCCGGTCCGGTTTGTGGCCCCACGTGAGCGGCTCGTCGTTGCCGCCGCTGAGCACCGGGCTGGGCACAAGATGCGACGCACACCAGTCCGAGTGCAGCACCCAGGTCACCGGGCCGAGATCCCACAGCGGCTTCGTCCTGAGGCTGGGATGGTCGAAGCCGGCGAACACGTCAGCCAGGTGGTCGCCTATTGGGCCGCGCCCGCGGACCCGTTCCTCGACCTCGTGCGGCGTGGTGATCAGCTTCTCGGTTACCTGCAGGCACGGCACGTGGACCAGCGCTACGCCCGAGTCGAGCAGCACGCGGGAGGCCACGGGGTCCTGCTCGAGGTTGAACGCAGCCGCCGGCGACCACCACGAACCGTTGCCGCCGAGCCAGACCACGACGATGTCCTCGATGATGTCCGGTGCTTGCCGCAGGGCCGACGCCACGTTGGTCGGCGCACCGATGGCCACGACGTAGAGCGGTGCGTCCCCATGCCGGGCACGAGCAATCAGATCCGCGGTGGCCGGGCTCAGCGGCGGCTGAGCACTGTCGGTCAACCAGGCCTCGGAGCCGGCCACGATCGGGGCGTCCGGCCAGCTCGGCCCGAGGGCGGCGGCTAGGGAACGGATCTCCTCGAGGCTGCGGGCCATGCCGTCGGCCGGCGAGCCGGCCAACCACGGACGGGTTGCGTCGGCGTCGGGCGCCGACGTGCGCTGGAACGGCGCGGCGTAGACGGCCTCGAGGTGAGCGCACTCGGGCGAGAGCGCGGCGTAGGTCACCGCAAACTGGTCGTCCACCTCATTCGCCGCGTCGGTGTCGATGACCAGCCGTACCGTGCCGGTCGGTGGGTCGAGCCGGGCGACCCGGGCTGCCTCCGTCATCGCGGGCCAGAACGATTGATCAGGACTCATGACTGCACCGCTAACGACGTCCGGCGGCGATTTCGCGCATGGGTAAATTCTCTCCGGAGCGCCGTACTGAGGACACACTTGGCCGATGCGGCCGGTGCTGTGGATGTTCCTGGGCATCCTCGTCACCTTCGCGCTGACCAGGGGAATCACCCGGTACATCCGCCATCGGTCAGCGCCGTGGCGGCCGTCTTCGGCGTCGGTGCCAGCCTGACCTTCGACGAGTTCGCGCTATGGCTGCACCTCGAGGACCTCTGATGGAGCGAAAGCGGCCGCAAGTCGGCGGACGCGATGTTCTACGTGGTTGCGATCAGCGGGATCTTCATCGGCGGCGTCGACCACGTGAGTGGTTCGTTCCTGTCCGCGGCGTGGTGGGCATCGGTGGGCCTACTGGTCGGCGGGCTGCTCGTATGCCTGGTGGTCCTGCTCAAGGGCAAGATCGTGACCGGAGTCCTGGGCGTGGTTGCCCTGCCGATCGCTGTGGTCGGAGCGGTGCGACTGGCAAGCCGGAGTCCTGGTGGTCGCTCCGGTTCTACTCCCAGCGCCCACGCCGACTGGCTCGCGCCCAGAAGCGCTTCGATACGGCCCATGAGCAACGGTGGAACCGGATCCGCGACCTCATCGCCGGGGCGCCCACACTGGCACCAATTGAGCCGGCTCGATCCGCTCTGGGCCCGATGGATCTGGACGAGCGTGCGCCG
>JBDUAD010000151.1:0-4566 GCA_040004775.1 bacterium
GCAAGGCGTACGCCCCGGCCGTCACCAGCGCGATCAGGACCAGCAGGACCACCAGGTTGCGGGTGTAGTTCTGCGTGAGCAGTGCGCTGCCCGGCCCCGAACGACCCTGGCGGTGGATGAGGGGCAGGCTCATCAGCGTGATGATCCCGGCCACGGCCAGGCCGCCCTGGACGTAGGCCCGGGCCCGCGGCCGAACCAGCCGGGTCACCAGCCAGCCGACGGCCACGGTCAGCGGCGCGATCACCGCGTCGTGGAGTACGGCGATCCCGATGATCGACACGGCTAGCTGCAGCGGCTTGGTGTCCTTGGCGTCCTGCACCAGCCGCAGCCCGCCGTAGGCGATCACCAGCAGGCCCAGCATGGCCAGGGCCAGCCGCAGCGGCCCGGCCGACCGCACCGTGGCCAGCGGCGACGTCCGGCGAGCGGCGGTCACAGGGTCACGTCGATCCGGGCCAGCCACTTGGTGTTCAAGGCGCCGGCTCGATCGGGCGCGATGAGGCGCACGGGGTAGCCGTGGTCGAGCGGCAGCCGGACCCCGTTGAGATGGGTGGCCAGGAGGGCCGCGCGCATCTGGGCGCCGCTGATTTCCGTACTCGTTTCCGGGGACGGCGTCTTCTGCAGCGACGTGATCCGGACCGAGGAGCCCTCGTCGCCGCCGGCCCGCCGGACGAGGTCGTACAGCATTGGCCCGCGCCAGGTGCCGCCCGCGCTCCATCCCTCGACGCACGAGATGGGCAGGCGACGCTCGGTGGTGGGCAGCGCCTCGAGCGCGGCCAGGTCCAGCTCGAACGGTCGCGGGCCGGTGACCTGCAGCCGGTAGTCGGCGGCGCGGGCGGAGGTCTGCACGCCGACGTCGGCCGCCGTGCGGTTGATCGGGATGCCGAGCGGGCCGTCGGCCGGCCGGCGAACGGCCAGGACGGCCACCGGCTCCAGCGGCCGCAGGGTCTGCCCGGCTGTCGTCACCGCGATCAGGCCGGCGCCCGCGCCCGCCGTGATGAGCGCGCCGCGGCGGGTCATCCCGGCCGGGACGGGCTCGGCCTCGTCGGCATCGGAGAGACCTGCCGCAGCGTCGTCGGCCGAAGGAACGCCAGCGGCGGGACGGGCGGCAGCGCCCTCCGTGGTGAACGGAGCGTCGAGCGGCGTGGCCAGGCCGCGCTTGATCGTGTCCAGCTTGACCGCGATGTGCAGCCCGATCGAGCCGACGATGACGAAGGCCAGCCAGTAGTGCACGGCGATGAAGCCCCACGGCCAGGGGTACCACCCCATGATGTTGAGGAACCCGGTGCCCAGCTCCAGCAGTGAGGAGCCGACCAGCACGAGGATGCTGGCCCGTTCGGCGGCCTGAAGCACGGTCCGGAAGGCCGGCCAGGCGAACAACTTCGGGTACACCGACCAGAGCTTGGCCAGCAGCAGCGGGATGGACACCAGGCCGGTGATCACGTGCAGACCCTGGGTGATGCGGTAGCCCCACACCGGTACCGCCGGGGTCGGCAGCCAGGTGAGCGGGTGGTACTGCAGGTGGCTGATCAGACCGGTGACGAAGCAGATCGAGAACGCGATGCCCAGGACCCGTCCGATGCGCGCGGTCACCGCTGCGTTGCGGACCCGCGTGGAGAGCACCGGCCAGAACGGGGGCGGATCCGCGGGCAGGGCCGGCAACCTCATGGCCGCCAGTCTCGCCGTCGTTGATCGTCGTGGACGCGCGGACGTGCTTACCGCTGAATGAATACCCGCGCCGCTCGGTGCCGAGTCCGCCTCCTGGCTGGTCACTTGATCAGGTGGCGCCGCGTCGGTCGCCACCAGAGCGGCGCCCGCGCGGACGGGCTCCCGTTCTGCTTTCCTCACATCATGCGTTCGGCTGCCGGGCCCCGCCCGGCCCAACTGGGGACCCGATCCTCGGCGGTCCGGGCGCGCGTGGTCCTCGCGTCGAGCCTGGTCGCCCAGGCCACGGTGCTGACCATTGGGCTGCACCGGCAGTTCCCGGCGCGGATTCTGTGGACCGAAGTGACGGCCACCGTCTTGTTCGGCCTCGCTCTGCTGGCCCTTCATCGCAGCGGCCTGGACCAGCGCCGGGCCTTGCTGCTGGTCCTGGGCGTAGGCGCGTTGTTCCAGTTGGTGGCCCTCACCAGCGCGCCGACGTCCAGTGACGACGCTTACCGCTACGGATGGGACGCCAAGGTCCAGCTGGCCGGCATCGACCCCTACCGGTACGCCCCCGATGCTTCGGCGCTGGACCGGCTCCGTACGCCGACCCTCTTCCCGGCCCGCTCGGGCTGCGCCTGGTCTCTGCCCGACGGACGGTGCAGCCTGATCAATCGGCCCGGCGTGCACACCATCTACCCGCCGGTGGCGGAGGCCGCGTTCACCGCGATCCGAGTAGTGAGCTTCGGCGTCACCGACGGCACCGTGCCGCTGCGGATCGTCGGCGCGCTCGGTGCGGTGGCCGTCGCCGGGGTGCTGGCCCGGCGGGCGGCACAGCTCGACCGGCCGGCGTGGACGGTGGCGCTGTGGGCCTGGTGCCCGGTCACTGCGGTCGAGATCGGCAACAACGCACACATCGACTGGCTGGCCGTCCTGCTGGCCGTCCTCGCCCTCGGCGCGCTGCGGGAACATCGGCCGGCGTGGGCCGGGGCCCTGCTCGGCGCCGCCGTCGCCACGAAGATCTACCCCGGTCTGCTGGTGTTCTCCATGCTTCGTCGGCGACCGGTGGTGGTGACCGCCGCCGCCGCCGCGGTGGTCGTGGCCTCGTACGTGCCGCACGTGGCCGCGGTGGGAACCGACGTGATCGGGTTCCTCCCGGGCTACCTGCGTGAGGAGGACTACGTCAGCGGGACGCGGTTCATGCTGCTCGACCTCGTGCTGCCCGCCGGCTGGGTCACGGTGGCCGGGGCGCTGGTCCTCGCCGCGGCGGCGGCGTGGACCGTGCGGCACGCCGACGCGGATGCGCCGGAGGAGGCGGCGGTCGTGCTGGTCGGCGTCGCCCTGCTGGTGACCACGCCCGGGTACGCCTGGTACGCGCTGCTGCTGCTGGCCCTGGTGTCGATGACCGCGCGCCTCGAGTGGTTGCCGCTCGTGCTGGCGATGACCGTGGCCATGCTGGCCGGGCCCGAAGTGGGACGGCACGGTGGCGCGTTGCGGACGGCCTGTTTCACCGCGGCCGCACTGGCCGTGCCGGTGGTCCATGTCCTGCTCCGCCGCCGTCGTGCCGGCTCGGTCATCGCGTGACCGCGACCGCGGCGGCTGCCGTCTCCGACCAGGACGCTCGCGTCCGTCCCGCCGCGGTCTATTGGCCGGCGCAAGCGTTGGCCGTGGTCGTGTTCGCGGTCTACACCGTCTACGCGTTGTCCCGGCAGGCGACCGTGCTCACCGCGGGTTACGACCTGGGGATCTTCGACCAGGCGGTGCGCGACTACTCCCGCTTGCGCGCGCCGATCGTCGAGCTCAAGGGCGCCGGCTACAACATCTTTGCCGATCACTTCCACCCGGTCATCGCCGTCGTCGCGCCGTTGTACTGGGTATGGGACAGCCCGTCGGTCCTGTTGGTCGTGCAGTCCGCGCTGATCGCGGCGTCGGTGCCGGTCGTGCACCGTTTCGCCGCCCGACGGGTCGGCGATCGCGGCGCGCTGGCGGTGGCTTTCGGCTACGCCCTCGGCTGGGCCGTCCAGGCCATGGTCGACTTCGACTTCCACGAGATCGCCTTCGGCGTGCCCCTCCTTGCCGTCGCCGTCGACGCGCTGGACCGCCGCGACGACCGGGCGCTCGTGGTCGCGTGCGCCCTGCTGATGCTGACCCGCGAGGACATGGGTGCCGTCCTGGTGGTGCTCGGGCTGCTGCGCCTGCGCCGCCGTCCCCGCGCGGTGCCGGTCACGCTGATCGCGGTCGGGGTGACGGGGTACCTCGTGGCGACCTCGCTGGTCATCCCGCACTTCGCGCCGGGCGGACGGTTCGCTTATTGGACGTTCGACGCGCTGGGGCCCAATCTGCCGCGGTCCCTGCTGGCCATCGTGGAGCACCCGCTGCGCACGGTGCGGCTGCTGGTGTCGCCGTCGGTCAAGGCCCAGACATGGGCCTACCTTCTCGTGCCGTGGCTGCTGCTGTCGTTGCGCTCGCCGCTGATCCTTGTCGCCGCGCCGCTGCTGGCCGAGCGGTTCTTCAACTCCCGCGACTACCTGTGGACCACGCACTACCACTACAACGTCCTGCCCTGGGTGGTGCTGGCGATGGCCGCGGTCGACGGCGGGCAGCGGCTGGGGGTGTGGCGTTCGGCGCGGTGGCGTGGGCCGGCGTTGACGTTCGTGGCTGCCGTGCCGCTGGTGCTGCTGATCTGGCCCGGACCGACGCCCGCGCCGATACGTCGGATGATCACCGGCGAGGCGTTCCACACCACCGCGCACACCCGCGACCAGCAGGCCGCCGTGCGCCAGGTGCCGCGCAACGTCTGCATCAGCGTGGACGACCGGCTGGCGCCGCAGCTGACCAATCGAAACCGCACCACCGAACCGGGCCTGACGACGACGCGCACCGACCTCGTCGTCCTGGATATGTCGCAGAAAGACGTGGGCTACC
>JBDUAD010000152.1:0-4559 GCA_040004775.1 bacterium
CGGGCGAGCGCATCTTCTGGTTCACCACGACCGGCTGGATGATGTGGAACTTCCTAGTCGGCGTGCTGCTAACCGACGCCGAGGTCGTCCTCTACGACGGCAGCCCGGTGCACCCTGACCCGGCCGCGCTGTGGCGGCTGGCCGCTGACACCGGTACCACGACGTTCGGGACCAGCGCGGCCTATCTGACGTCCTGCCTCAAGGCCGACGTCCGGCCACATGAGCACGGCGACCTGTCCCGGCTGCGCGCGGTCGGTTCCACCGGCTCGCCGCTGGCGCCGGCCGGATTCCGCTGGGTCTACGACGCGCTCGGCGCCGACACCTGGCTGTTCTCGACCTCGGGCGGCACGGATCTGTGCACCGCGTTCGTCGGCGGCGTGCCGACGTTGCCGGTGTACGCGGGAGAGCTGCAGGCCCGCGCGCTCGGTGCCGACGTCCACGCGTTCGACGCCGCCGGGCACGACCTGGTCGGCGAGGTCGGCGAGCTGGTGATCACCATGCCCATGCCGTCCATGCCGGTTTCCTTCTGGAACGACGCTGACGGCACGCGGTACCGCGAGTCCTACTTCGACACCTATCCCGGCGTCTGGCGCCACGGGGACTGGATCGAGATCACCGAGCGGGGCAGCGCGGTGATCTCCGGGCGCAGCGACTCGACCATCAACCGTGGCGGAGTCCGCATGGGCACGGCCGAGATCTACCGGGCAGTGCTCGCCCTCGACGAGATCGTCGACGCGCTGGTGGTCGATCTGCCTTCGCCGGACGCCGGCGGGCCGGGCTGGATGCCGTTGTTCGTCGTCCTGGCCACGGATGTAGTCCTCGACGACGACCTGCGCGCGCGCATCGCGGCCCGGATCCGCACGGACTGCTCGCCACGACATGTTCCGGACGAGGTAATCGCCATCGCCGAGGTGCCGCGGACGCTCTCGGGCAAGATCCTGGAGATCCCGGTCAAGCGCATCCTTCTGGGCCAGCCGGTCGAGAAGGTGGTCAGCCGCGAGAGCCTGGCCAACCCCGACGCGCTGAACTTCTTCGTACGGCGGGCGGTCGGGGTACAGCGGGCGGTCGGGCCCGGCTAGGTCCTCAGACGAAGGCGCCTGTGCCGGTGATCGCCCGGCCGACGATGAGTGCGTTGATCTCGCGGGTCCCCTCGTAGGAGTACAGGGCTTCGGCATCGGCGAAGAACCGGGCCACGCCGTGATCGAGCAGGATGCCGTTGCCGCCCAGCAGCTCCCGGGCCCACGCCACCGTCTCGCGCAGGCGCGACGTGCAGTAGGACTTGGCCAGCGCGGCCTGCTCGTCGCGGAAGACGCCGTCCTGCTGGAGCTGGGCCACCCGCACGGTCATCCCCAACGACGCGGTGATGTTGCCGAGCATGCGGGCCAGCAGGTCCTGCACGAGCTGGAAGTGCCCGATCGGCCGGCCGAACTGCTCGCGTTCGGCGGCGTAGGCCACCGCGAGCTCGTAAGCACCGATCTGGCAGCCGACCGCGGACCAGGCCACGCCGCCGCGGGTGGCGCGCAGCACGGCCGCGGTGTCGCGGAACGACGTCGCGCCGACCAGCCGGTTGGCCTCGGGCACGCGGCAGTCGACCAGGCTGATGTCGGCGTTCTGCACGGTGCGCAGAGCCAGCTTGTGCTCGATCTTGGTGGCGGTGAAGCCGGGGGTCGCCTTCTCGACCACGAAGCCCTTGACCTGGTCGTCGGCGACGTCGCGGGCCCAGATCACGGTGAGGTCGGCGAAGGTGGCGTTGCCGATCCAGCGCTTGGCCCCGTCGAGGACCCACTCGTCGCCGTCGCGGCGGGCGGTGGTGCGTAGGCCGCCGGCGACGTCCGAGCCGCCCTCGGGCTCGGTGAGACCGAAGGCACCGATCAGCTCCAGCCGTCGCATCCCGGGCAGCCAGCGCTCCTTCTGCTCGGCGGAGCCGCAGTGATGAATTGTGCCCATGGCCAGCCCGTTGTGTACGCCGTAGAACGTCGCCATGGACGGATCCACCCGGGAGAGCTCCAGGCCGAGGAAGCCGGTGAGCAGCCGGCTCGCCGCGGGCACGTCGTCGCGGGCGTATGACAGCCCCATGATTTCGAGCTCGGCGATCTCGGGGGTCAGCTCGTGCGGGAACCGGGCTTCCTCCCAGCACTGCATCGCGATCGGCGCCATCCTCCGCTCGAGGAAGTCGCGGGTCCGCCGCACGATGCGCCACTCGTCCGGCGTCAGCATGCCCTCGTACCCGTAGAGATCGGCCGCCAGCACGGCCGGCGCGTCGTCAGAGCTCATGGCTCGACGGTAGGCGCCGGACCCCGCCGCCTCGTACGGGTCAGACGATCGCGGTGACGCCTTCCTGCGCGACCCGAGCCGCTTCGGCGTCGGCTCGCCCGTGGCGGACCAGCACCAGCGACCCACCGACGGCCAGCACGGCGACCAGGGTCAAAACGTCCGGCTCGGCCGGGAACGGGTCGCGCACCAGTACGCGGGCGCCGTCGGCCAGGTCGAGCTCGCCGGCCCGGGCCCCAGCGGCGTCGACCAACTCCCGCCGGCCCACGCCGTCCAGCGCGGGATCGTCCGGTCCGGCCGGGAAGTTGACCGCGGCCCACGCGTCGGGCTGCGGGCGCACGGCGGTCACGTAGTCGGTGGTGCCGGGCGGCGGCGGTCCGTCGAATCCGCGGCCCCACGGTTGCAGGGCCAGGGCCAGCACCTCGGCCGCGTTCACCTCGGGCAGGTGGGTCACGTCGGCGAAGGCCACGTCGGTGGTGCCGGGCGTGGTCAGCACCTCGAGCCCGGCCGACCAGCAGCCGAGAAGCACCACCGGCTGCAGCCAGTGCAGGGGCAGGCCGACCGCGGCCCGGTCACCCGGGCCGAGGCCGAGTTCGTTCCCGAGCAGGAAGTGGGTCTTGGCCATCCAGTTGCCCAGCGACGCCGCCGACAGCTCGGCCCGTTCCCCGGTGGTGTCGTCGTAGAACGTCAGGAACGGGCTGCTGGGATCACGCCGCCGGCGCTCGGAGAACAGCCGCTCCGGTGAGGTCGCCGACACATCGCCTCGTTTCGTTGGCTATCGAATATCGGTCGTCGACGAAACGCGTCAGGCGCTCGGGTCTCAGTTGATGCAGCCGGCCTGGGCCGCGGTGCGGGTGCCGGCCGGGCTGGCCGGCTTGGGCGCGGCCGGGGACTTGCTGTTCGGCGTCGAGACGACCTTCTTGGCGTCGCTACCCAGCACCAGGGTCACCACCGAGACGTCGCCGCTCTGGCTGACCGTCGCCCCGGGCACGTAGCGGGCCAGCGTCTTGGCCTCCGCCTCCATGCCGCTCGGGTAGCGGATCTGCGTGGCACGGGTGGTGTTGGCGTCGCCCACGCTGGTGCGGAATCCGGCCTTGGCCAGCGCCGAGGCGCCGGAGGTGGCCAGGCCGGCAGTACCCGTGCCGTTCAGCACGGTCACCGACACGGTCGACGGCGACACGGTCGTTGCCCTGGCGTAGGCCGAGGTCGAGGTGCCACCGATCGCCTTGGCGACGAACGTCTTGATCGCGTCAGGGTCAACGGCGAGAACGGCCTTGCCGTCGATCGTCGTCGCGCTGGTCGGGATGGTGGAGAAGCTGATGTTGCCGGCCGAGAGGTCCTGGATCTGACGGGCCAGGACCAGGGGGTTGAGGCCCTCGTGGCCCTTGGAGTTGCCGTCCATCTGCAGCGACGAGCTGACCGCGCTGAGCAGCTTTTGCAACTTCAGCGGGTTGAGCAGGGTGCCGGCCGACGCCATCTTGCGGAACACCGCGGACAGGAAGTACTGCTGGCGCTTGATCCGATCGAGGTCGCCGCCGGGTAGGCCGTGGCGCTGGCGGACGAAGGCCAGCGCCTGCTTGCCCTCGATCGTGTTCGTGCCCTTCTTCAGGTCGATGCCGGAGTAGCTCTTGACGAAGTGCCCGTCCGGCTCGAACCCGGAGTCCAGGCCCGGACCATCCTGCCCGTACTCCTTGGCCGGTCCCTGCGCCTCGTTCAGGCAGACCTTCACCCCGCCGATTGCGTTGCTGATCCGGGCGAAGCCGAGCAGGTCGATCTGCACGTAGTGGTCCACGGTCAGACCGGTGAGATTCTGCAGGGTGCGCACCAGCAGGCGGGCCCCGGCGCCGTGGTCGCCCTTGCCGTCGGTCAGGCCGATGACGTAGGCCGAGTTCAGCCGGTCCTGCCCGTGCCCCGGGACCGAGACCCAGGTGTCACGGGGTAGGGAGATGACCGACGCGCGCTTTCCGTTGGCCGGCACGTGAATCAGCATCATCGTGTCGGTGTTCTTGCTGCCGCCGTCTCGGTAAAGGCCGAGGGCCTTCAACTCCTTGGCCGAGGCGGTGTCGCGGTCGTCGTTGCCGACGATGAGGATGTTCTGGTCCTTGCCGTCGATGTCGTTGTTGGGCTTGTCGTTGTTCGCGATCGCGCCGATACGCGGGACATTCGAGGTGAACTGGCGAAACGTCGCCCAGTAGTACCCAGAGCCGACCAGGACAGTCAGCGATAGCAGCGCGGCGACGATCCGGCCACCCAGAGCCAGGCGGCTGGCGACATCTCGACCGGCCCCA
>JBDUAD010000153.1:0-4552 GCA_040004775.1 bacterium
AGGGCGTGCGCCGCGGGGGCACGGTGTCGATCAGCGGCGTCTACGGCGGCGAGGTTGACCCCCTGCCGATGATGGAGATGTTCGACCGCGGTGTGACCGTTCGGATGGGCCAGGCCCACGTGCGGCGCTGGACCGACGACATCCTGCCGCTCGTCCTCGACGCCGCGGACCCGCTCGGCACCCTGGACCTAACCACGCACCAGATGCCGCTCGACGACGCGGTGCACGGCTACGAGATGTTCCGGGCCAAGGACGACGGCTGCATCAAGGTCGTCCTCAAGCCGTGACGGTGGCCGACGGTCGGGGTCGCCCGACGAGTGAGTCCGGGCGACCCCGCATCGTGGTGATCACCGGTGGATCGAGCGGGATCGGGCTGGCCAGCGCGCGCGAGTTCTGCCGCCGCGGCGACAGGGTGGTGCTGGCCGCCCGCGACGCATCGTCGCTCGAGGCCGCCGCCCGACGGTGCCGGCCCGAGACCGACGAACCGGTGGGCACGGTGGTCTGCGATGTCACGGACCGTGACTCGGTGGCGACCATGGTCGAGCACGTGATCGCCGAACACGGGCAGATCGATGTCGTCGTCCACTCGGCCACGGTCATGGCCTACGGCGAGATCGAGAAGCTGCCGGCCGAGGTGTTCGAGCGGGTCGTCGACACCGCGGTGAAGGGCACGGCCAACCTGGCACGCGTGGTGCTGGCGGCCTTCCGTGAGCGCCACCGCGGCACGCTGGTGATCGTCAACTCGCTGCTGGGGTCGGTGTCCACGCCGTACATGGGCGCGTACGTGACCGCCAAGTGGGGTCAGCTGGGGCTGGCCCGCACGCTGCAGTTGGAGACCCGCGACGAGCGCGACATCCACGTCTGCATCGTGGCGCCGGGTGGGGTCAACACGCCGATCTATGTTCAAGCGGCCAACGTCACCGGCCGCCGCCCGCGCCCGCCGTGGCCGGTGCTGCAGCCCGAGACCCTCGGCCGGGTGGTGGCCGGTGTGGCCGATCGCCCGCGGCGGTTCGTGTCCATCCCGGCCGGGCCCGCGAATCCGCTCATCGTGGCCGGGTTCCGTTTCGTGCCGTGGGCCTACGACCTGCTGGTCGGGCCGATGCTGCGCCTGGCCGGGCTGCAGCGCGGCCCGTCGGAGGTCACCGACGGCAACGTCCTCAGCCCCCGACCCCAGCTCGACGCCGAGCACGGCCGCTGGCCCCGCCGCGACTGAGTTTCTCCGTCAAGCAGGGTTGTCCCCCGCGGCTGAGTCGCCCGCCAAGCAAGGTTGGCCGCTGTGCAGCGACGCCGGTGTGTCGAACTGCCGAGGGGTCAACCTTCGGGCTCGGCGAAGGTCCGGGTCAGGCGGCGACCAGCGCGGCGTCGGCGGCGGTGACCTCGTCGGCGGTCACGGCGGCCGGCTCGAGCGCCGCGGCGACGATGGCGGCCACGTCGGTCATCGGCCGGACGTCGATGGCGGCCAGCACGTCGGCCGGCACGTCGTCGAGGTCGGGCTCGTTGCGCTGGGGCACGAACACCGTGGTCAGGCCGGCCCGTTGCGCGGCCAGCAGCTTCTGCTTCACCCCGCCGATCGGCAGCACGCGCCCGTTGAGCGTGACCTCACCGGTCATGCCGACGTCGGCGCGCACCGGGCGACCGGTGGCCAATGACGCCAGCGCGGTCACCATAGTCACGCCGGCCGACGGTCCGTCCTTGGGCACGGCACCGGCCGGGACGTGCACGTGGATCGAACGCTCGAGCGTGGCTGGGTCGACGCCCAGCTCGCTCGCGTGGGCCCGCACGTAGGACAGCGCGATCTGCGCCGACTCCTTCATGACATCGCCCAGCTGACCGGTCAGGGTGAGCCCGGGCTTGCCGTCCGTGGCGCCGGCCTCGATGAAGAGCACGTCGCCCCCGAGGCCGGTCACGGCCAGGCCCGTGGCCACGCCGGGCACCGCGGTGCGCTCGGCGCTCTCGGCGGTGAACCGCGCCCGGCCGAGGTAGCGGCGCAGGTCGGCCGCGTCGATGACCCGCGGCGCCGGGGCGCCGGCCTCGGGGGTCTGCGCGGTCGGCGCGGCGGCCAGCTCGGTGGTGACCTTGCGCAGCACCTTGGCGATCAGCCGCTCGAGCTGGCGCACGCCGGCCTCGCGGGTGTGCTCCGCCACGGTCTGGCGCAACGCGGCGTCGGTGACCTCCACCTCAGTCGCGTCCAGGGCCGCCCGCTCCAGCTGACGCGGAAGCAGGTACTGGCGGGCGATGGCCACCTTGTCGTCCTCGGTGTAGCCGTCGATCGTCACCAGCTCCATGCGGTCCAGCAGGGCCGAGGGGATGGTGTCCACCACGTTGGCCGTGGCCAGGAAGAGCACGTCAGACAGGTCGAGGTCCAGATCGAGGTAGTGGTCGCGGAACGTGTGGTTCTGCGCCGGGTCGAGCACCTCGAGCAGGGCCGCGGCCGGGTCGCCGCGGTAGTCGGCGCCGACCTTGTCGATCTCGTCCAGGAGGACGACCGGGTTCATCGAGCCGGCCTCGGCGATCGCCCGCACGATCCGGCCGGGCAGCGCCCCGACGTAGGTGCGTCGGTGACCGCGGATCTCGGCCTCGTCGCGTACACCACCGAGGGCGACGCGCACGAACGTGCGGCCGAGGGCCCGGGCCACGCTCTCCCCGAGCGACGTCTTGCCCACGCCGGGCGGGCCGACGAGCGCCATGACTGCACCCGACCCGCGCCCGCCGACGACCTCCAGGCCGCGCGAGGCCCGCCGGCTGCGCACCGCGAGGTACTCGACGATGCGGTCCTTGACGTCGTCCAGGCCGTGGTGGTCGGCGTCCAGCACGGTGCGGGCCTCGGAGACGTCGGTCTGGTCGGTGGTGCGCTCGCTCCACGGCAGCTCCAGCACGGTGTCCAGCCAGGTGCGGATCCAGCCCGCCTCCGGGCCCTGGTCGCTGGCCCGGTCGAGCCGGTCCACCTCGCGCAGGGCGGCGGTGCGGACGTTTTCCGGCAACGGCGCGGCCTCGACGCGGGCGCGGTAGTCGTCGCTGCCGTCGGGCTCGCCCTCGCCGAGTTCCTTGCGAATCGCGGCCAGCTGCTGGCGCAGCAGGAACTCGCGCTGGTTCTGTTCCATGCCCTCGCGGACGTCGTCGGCGATCTTCTCCGAGACCTCGAGCTCGGCCAGGTGCTCGCGGGTCCAGCCGATCAGCACCTCGAGCCGGGCGACGACCTCCGGCGTCTCCAGCAGCTGCCGCTTCTGCTCGTCGGTCAGGTAGGAGGCGTAGCCGGCCGTGTCGGCCAGCGTCGACGGATCGGTGATCTTCTGCACGGTGTCGACCACCTGCCAGGCGTTGCGCCGCTGCAGGCTGGCGATGACCAAGGCCTTGTACTCGGCGGCGAGCTCGCGCTCGTGGTGCCCGACGGGGGCGTCGTCGATCTCCTCGGCCTCCACCCAGAGCGCGGCGCCGGGCCCGGTGACGCCGCTGCCGATGCGGGCGCGGCGCCCGGCCCGCAGTACCGCGGCGGGAGCACCGCCGGCCAGGCGGCCGACCTGCTCGATGGTGGCGACTACGCCGTAGGCGGCGTAGCGGTCGTCGAGGCGGGGGGCGAGCAACAGGGTGTCGTCACTGCTGGTGCGGGCGGCATCGACCGCGGCCTGAGCCGCCTCGTCGAGCTCGACCGGCACGACCATTCCGGGCAGGACGACCAGGTCGGCGACCGCCAGAACGGGCAGTCGGCGTACGTCAGCCATCGGCTGTCTCCTCCACGATTGAGTGTCTGCGACTCAAGGCTCGGCGACGTGGTTCTGTTCCACGGCGGCGCCCTCCGTTCGCTGGCAGGGGAATTAGCAATGGTGGGATCTGACACGATCTGCCGCTTCTCACTGAACTGGGGAGGCGAGGCGTGTCGCTGTCTCATGTATTCGTGTGAGACGGGCACGCTCGGGCGGTCCCTCGTCAGCCCTGCTGGCTAGGGAGGCTCGGTATGTGCTCGCCGAGGGCGAGCCGGTCGCGACGACCCTGCAGGATGTCGACGCGAGCCGGGCTCTGACGGGTTGCCGGTCAGGGGTTCTCCTCGGACCTGGGCCAAAGCCATCACGCAGGCCTGTTTTGGTCGGCGATGATCGGTAGGCACGTCTTCTACGAGAGCCGTCTCGCGCTCGACCGGTTATGGCTCACGGATTTCGACTCGGACGTTGATTCGCTGGCTACTCAGCCAATGTGGCTGTGCGGCCCCGCCGCCCGCGCCTACACCCGCCAGCATGGCGAGGGACAATCCGGGCATCAGCGGATGGACTTGCCCTTGAGGGCCGAGGACCAAAGGCACTTCTACGGTGCGATCGGTCAAGCCACTCTGGAGACCGTCGATCTGTCTACTGGCCACGTGAAACAGGACTGGCCATGATGTTGGTTACGGAAACGGTAGCGGGTGGGCCGTGATGGGCTTGGTGATGGTGCTGTTCCAATTGGCCGTTGTCGGAGCTGCAGCGTTGATCATCCAATCGACGCGCGCGAGCGGCAGATCCTCCAGCGCCGGCGACAGTGCGGATCGAGTCCTCGATCAGCGGTTCGCCAGAGGCGAGAT
>JBDUAD010000006.1:0-43817 GCA_040004775.1 bacterium
GCTCGAACAGGCCGGCGTGCGCTACGCGGTCGGCACCTTCTTCGCCCGCCACGCCCTCGGCCAGGACGAGAAGTCGCCCTGGGACTACATGGCATTGCTGCGGCTGCGGGAGCAGTACGAACGTTCCGGCTTCAAGCTCGAGGTCATCGAAGCCCGCCCGCCGCTCAACCTGGCCAAGCGCGGCCTGCCCGGGCGCGACGCCGAAATCGACACCGTGGTCGAGCTGCTGGAGAACATGGGCCGCCTCGGCATCAGCACGTGGTGCTACGAGTGGATGACCGACTTCAACTGGCTGCGCACCAGCACGGCGATCCACTCCCGCGGCGGCTCACTGGTCAGCGGCTACGACCACGCGCTGATGGCCGACGCCCCGCCCACCGAGCTGGGGCCGATCTCCGAGGACGAACTCTGGGAGTCCCTCGAATACTTCCTGCGCCGGGTGGTGCCGGTGGCCGAACGGGCCGGCGTCCAGCTGGCCATGCATCCCGACGACCCGCCGCTGTCACCGATCCGCGGGGTCGCCCGAATAATGAACAGCGTCGACAACTACCGACGCCTGCTCGAGCTGGTGCCGAGCCCGGTCAACGGCATCACGCTGTGCCGGGGCAATTTCCGGCTCATGACTGACGACATCCCGGCCGCAATTCGCGAGTTCGGCCGCCAGGACAAGATTTTGTTCGTCCATCTGCGCGATGTACGGGGCACGCCGGACAACTTCGAGGAGACCTGGCACGACGACGGGACCACCGACCTCTACGAGTGCCTGCGGGCCTACCGCGAAGTCGGCTACGAGGGCGTGCTGCGCCCGGACCATGTGCCGTCCCTGTTCGGAGAGAGCAACGAGCGCCCGGGGTACTCGGTGCTCGGCCGGTTGTTCGCCGTCGGATACATCCGTGGGCTGCAGGACGCGGCCTACCACGAGGAGTTGACCGCGGCGCGGGCCGCCGGCGGCGCCCCGCTCGATAGGTGAGGGTCGATCGGTGAGGATCGCCGTCACGGGCGGGCGGGGACTGCTGGGCCGAGCCGTCTGCGAGTTGGCCGTGCGCGAGGGCCACTCGGTGATCAGCGTGGACCTCGTCTCCGCCGAGGCCGACGAGCCGACCGACGGGCTGCAGCAGGTGAACGCCGACGTCACCGACTTCGAGCGACTGCGGGCCGCCGTAGCCGGCGCGGAGGCGCTGGTCCACCTGGCCGCCTACATCAGCCCGCGCAACCACCCCGACCATGTCGTGCACAACACCAACGTGGTGGCCAGGTACAACGCGCTCAGCGTGGCCGTGACGTCGAGCATCCGAGCGGTCGCCCTGGCCTCGAGCATCAACGCCATCGGCGGCCAGTACAGCCGCCGGCCCCGCTGCGACTACTTCCCGGTCGACGAGGAACATCCCACGCATGCCGAGGACCCGTACAGCCTGTCGAAGTGGCTGGGCGAGCGGCAGGCCGACGCGTTCGCCCGCCGGCACGAGAACATGACGATCTCCTCGCTACGCTTCCACGCCCTGCGTTCCTGGGCCGAAGCGCACGCCGCCGCCCAGCGCCGTCCCGATTCCAGCGCCCGGGACCTGTGGGGGCACATACCGATCGACGACGCCGCGCGGTCCTGCCTGGCCGCCGTGCAGGCCGACTTCCGCGGGCACGAGGTGTTCTACGTCGTCGGCGATCGCTCCACCAGCGATCGGCCGTCGCTCGACCTGCGGGCGGAGTACTACCCCGACGTGCCGGTGGTCGGCGACCTGAGCGGCCACCGCGGATTTTTCGACGTCACGAAGGCGCGCAGGCTGCTCGGGCTGCGGCTACGAAGCGACGTGCCCGCTCCTCGATGACGTCGAACCGTTCGGCGGCCAGGTCCGCGGTCGAGCACAGCTCCCTGCCGGCACCGACGAACGGCGCACCGGCGCTCAGCCAATCGGCGAGGTTGTCGACGCTGACCCCGCCGGTGGGCACGAGGTCGATGTCGGCGAACGGCCCGCGCAGCGAACGCAGGTAGGCCGGTCCGCCGAGTGCGGCCGGGAACAGCTTGATGACATGAACGCCCAGCTCAGCGGCGAGCATCACTTCCGACGGGGTTAGTGCGCCGCTCAGGCTGAGCCGGCCGGTGGCCAGCATCGCCCGAGTGATCTCCGGGCGCGTGCCGGGCGAGACCAGGAACTCGGCACCGGCGGCGAAGGCCGCTTCGACCTCGCCGGACGTCCGGATTGTCCCCGCACCGACCAACAGGTTGTCGCCGTGCGCGGCGCGGGCCTGCTCGATAACAACCGCGGTGTCCGGCGTGCAGAAGGTGACCTCGACCGCGCCGACGCCGCGGGCGACCAGCGCGTCGATGCCGCGCAGGGTGCGCTCGGCGTCGGGGCCGCGCAGCACGGCGACCACGCCGGCCCGACGCAGCCGCACGAGCGTCTCGGCCGATCCGCCGGCGTCGGCCGGCGCCCCGGCCTCGTTCGGTTGGACGGGCGCCCCACTCATCGCCGGACCCGGCGCCGGTCGCCGTCCAGATCGGGCAGCGGGCCGAGGATCCACCGGTCGCCCGGGGTGGTGTGCTGCAACGCGCTGGCCAGCGCGGTGCGGTCGGCCACGGCCTGCAGGTCCAAACCGCGCAGGAAGGAGTCGAGGAACAGGGCCAGACCCGCGTCCCCGGCGCCGAACGGGTCGATGACGCGAGCCGCGGCCGGCCGGCTGATGACCTCCTGCGCCGCGGTGACGACGGTGGCGGTCACCTCCACGCCGTCGGTGCCGAGATCGGCGTTGTCGCGCAGGACGACCGTGGTGAGGCCGAACCGCTCGATGGCCGCCCGGGCGTCGGCCGTGCGCCGATCCGGGTTGGTGTCCGCGGCGTCGCGCCCGAGCAGTCCGGCCAGATCCCGACCGCTGCCGAACAGAATGTCCACGCTCGGCAGGAGGCGCAGGGTGGCGTCGCGGCAGTCGTCCCACGTCCACATCTGGGCCCGGTGGTTGACGTCGAACGCGGTGGTAATGCCGGCAGCCGTCGCCGCGGCCAGAAAGGCGGCGTTGGCTTCGTCCGGGGACCGGCCCAAGGCACTGGTGATACCCCCGGCCACGGCGACTCGGGCACCGGTCAGCACTGCGGCCCAGTCGAAGGAGTCGGGGCGCAGGTCGCGCATCGCGCTGCCGGACCGGTCGTAGAAAACCTTCGACGGACGAGGCGGCACGCCGGGCTCCACGAAGTACAGCGGCGTGCGGGTGCCCGGTGCCGACTCGGCGCACAGCTCGAGGCCATCAGCCCGGGCGTCGCGCGAGATTCGCCGAGCCAGCGGGTCGTCGGCCAGGCGGGTGATGTAGCGCACGGCCTGTCCCTGGGCGGCCAGTGCGGTCAGCACGTTGAGCTCGGCTCCACCTACGAACAGGTCGAGGGAGCGCGCGTGATCGAGCGTCTCCAACTCCGGCGCGGACAGCCGGATCAGCGCCTCGCCGAGGCCGACGACCGCCGGAGCCAGTCGCGCCGTCATCGCCTCATGCAATCACACGGACGGACCGTCCTTCCGCGGCTCGAGCAGCACGCACGTCGGGCTCGGCAGGGTGGCGGTGGTCACCGAGGACGGGGTCCGGCCGTCCGCGCGCAGGCCGATCGCCGCCACCGCATTGGAGTGCTGGTTGGCCACGTACAGGACGTCCCCGGCCAGGCTCAGGTGGCGTGGCCAGGCTCCGGCACAGTCGAACTCAGCTACGACCTTCACCGCGTCGGCCTGACGGTCGAGGACGGCGATCCGGTCGGCGCCGCGGTGGGAGCAGTAGAAGCGCCGGCCGTCCGCGGTCACGAGAGCGGCGGCCAGGCCACCCGGCGCCAGGTCGGTGGTCGCGCCCGGCGTGCTCACCACCGTGGCGTCGGTGCGCGGAGGCCAGTCGGCGACGGCAACGGAGCCGTCGAGCTCACCGAGAGTCACCACGCGACGGCCGTCGTCGACGAAGAGGACTTGGCGCGTCCCACTGCCCGGCGGCAGGACCAGAGGCGGGTCGAGCGCACTGAGCCGGCCGCTCCCCCGGTCCAGCCCGAAGCGCCACACTCGGTCCGAGCCGAGGTCGGCCACGGCAATCTCATGCCCGGCCGGCGCGACCGCGACCATGTGCGCGTGGGGAGCCACTTGCCGGTCCGGATCCGGCCCGGAGCCCGAGACCTCGGCCAGGTCGGTCAGCTCGCCGATCCCGCCGTCGTCGGACAGCCGGTGGACGGCCACGCTGCCCGAGGAGTAATTCGCACTGAACAGGAACCGGCCGCTGGGATGGACGGCCACGTGGCACGGCGCCTCGCCGCCGGTCGATGCCTCGCCGAGCGCGGTGAAGCTACCGGGGTCGGCGGGAACGTCGCTTCGGCGCCACCGGAACGCGGACACCCGACCGTCGGACTGCTCACTGGTCGCGTAGACAACGGCGGCGTCCGGCGAGAACGCGAGGAACGACGGCGAGTTCAACTCGGGGCCGGCACCGAGTGTCCGCAGGGTGCCGGAGGAGGAGTCGTGGCCGAGCACGGTGAAGCCCTTGGCCGAGCCTTCCGGAGGACCGTAGGCACCGACGAGCAGCCGCCGGTAGAGATAGATGTGCTCCCCCATCTGGACTCGAACCAGAAACCCTTCGATTAACAGTCGAATGCTCTGCCAATTGAGCTATGGGGGACTGTTCCGGCCGCCGGTAGTTCTCCGCAGCCCGGGGAACGATACCGCATGGGCGATGTGCCAGGCTGGGCTGCGAACGGTCCGCCGGGCGCACATGAGCCGACCGGCCGACGACGCGCGGGCAGCCGTCCGCGGTATGCAGCAGGGAGAACCGCCGTGAAACTGTCCTTTCTCGCCGGCGCCGCGGTCGGCTATGTCCTCGGCGCGCGCGCCGGTCGGGCGCGCTATGAGTCGATCGTGCGCGCCTTCCACACCGTGACCGGCAGCCAGACCGTGCAGTCGAGCGCCGGGGTGTTTCAGGCGCAAGGCGAGGACCTGCTCGGACGAGTGCGCTCGCAGGTCGGCGCCAGACTGCCGGGCGGCCACACCTCTGTGCGCTGAGGTGCGCTGAGGTCCCCCCTAGAGCTGGTTGAGCTCGGCGCTGCTCTGCTCCCGCAAGCGGCCGACGACATCCTCCAGCTCGGCTCGGATCCCGTCGGTCACCGTGGCGCCGCGGGGCGGACGGGCCCACCAGGTCACCCCGTCCCGGCCGGGCACCCGGCGCCCGACAACTAGCGCCACCCCGGCCGACGTGCGCACCTCCAGACTGCGAACCACGCTGGCCTCCACCCGCCGCCGGACGGTCGGCGGCAATTTCCCCTCCTGGGCCAGGGCCACCACGGCCGCCGGACGGTCCACCAGGAAGAGGTCGTCGACGACGTCGGCCTCCACGACCAGCAGGCCGACCTCGGTCCACGCCGCCTTGTCGATCAGCTGCCACGGAATCCGGCGCGGGGGCTCCTCCGGCCACCAGAGACCCAGGTTGGTTGCGACCACGGTGGTGCCCCCGGCCGTGCTCCCCGAGGCCAGGACCCGCTCGTTGCCGTCCAGCCGGGTGCGAACCGACGCCGGGGCTCGCTTACGGCTGAACACGGATGAACCTCATTCGGCGCCGCCGATGGCCCGCTCGCGCAGAAGCCGCCGGTGGTTCTCAGTGGCGATCAGCTCGGTGAACAACTGGCCGTACTCCTGGGCTGCCTCCAGGGGATTGATGCGCTGCAGCCGCGACTTCAGCGTGCTGACCCGACGGGCGATGGCGATCTCCTGCAGCCGGGCGAGCACCGCGTCGGCGTAGCGCTCGACCGAATCGCCGTCGGTGTGGAGCGCTTCGACCGCCAGTCCGGGGACGAGGTCGCGCACAGGGCCGGCGTCCAGCTCGGCTTCGATGCGCGCGATCCAGGCCGTAGCCGGACCGCCGGCACCGGCCGCCGTGCCGCCGGCTGCGGCGATGGCCCGGCGGACCGCCCGGTGCGCCGGATCGGCGAACAGCTCGTCCTCGAGCGCGTCGAAGGCCGGTCCGGCCAGACCGGGATGCTGCACGGCCACCTTCAGAACCTCACGTTCCAGCGCGACGACGGCCGGATCCAGCGGCGCTCGGCGCGGACCGGGGCCGCCGGGCTCGTCGCGCGATCGCGGGCCGCTGGCGCCGTTCGCCACAGGCCCCTCCCCCGGACGCGATCGGTTCCCGTTGGCGCCACGCAGCAGGCCGCGCACCCGCGCCACCACCCGCAGCGGATCGTCCACGCCGACCAGACCGGCCAGGCGGCGGGCGTACTCGTCGCGCAGGGAGTGGTCCTTGATCCGGGCCACCAGCGGCACGCCGGCGTCCAGGGCCTGCGCCCGTCCCTCGGCCGTCTCCAAGTCGAGGCGGCCGACGGTGGTGCGCAGCACGAACTCGACCAGCGGGATACGCCGGGCCACCAGGTCGCGCACGGCCACGTCACCACCGGCCAGGCGCAGCTCGCAGGGATCACGTCCTTCGGCCTCGATGGCCACGAAGGTCTGGGCCATGAACTTCTGGTCGTCGCCGAAGGCCCGCTCGGCGGCCCTCATACCGGCCGCGTCGCCGTCGAACGTAAAGATCACCTCGCCGCGGAAGGTGTCGGAGTCCAGTAGCAGCCGACGCAGCAACGTGACGTGCTCGGAGCCGAAGGCCGTGCCGCAGGTGGCCACCGCGGTGGTGACGCCGGCCAGATGGCAGGCCATCACGTCGGTGTAGCCCTCGACGATGACGGCACGGTGCTGGCGGGCGATCTCCTTCTTGGCCCGGTCCATGCCGTAGAGCAGCTGGCTCTTCTTGTAGATCGGCGTCTCGGGCGTGTTGAGGTACTTGGCTTCGATCTTGTCGTCGTCGAACAGGCGGCGGGCGCCGAAGCCGACCACATCGCCGCTGACGTCGCGGATCGGCCAGAGCAGGCGCCGGTGGAAGCGGTCGATGAGCGAGCCGCGCGACGTCTCCTTGCCCAGTCCGGCGGTCAGCAGCTCCTCGGCCCGATAGCCGCGGCTCTGCAGGTGCTTGACCAGCCCGTCCCAGGCCGCGGGGGCGAACCCGCAGCCGTAGCTCTCGGCCGCTGCGGCGTCGAAGCCGCGCTGGGCGAGAAACTCGCGGGCCGCCCGAGCATCCGGCGTGCGCAAGTGTTCGGCGTAGTACTCGGCGGCCAGCGCGTGGGCCTCGACCAATCGGGTGCGCTGACCCTGCGCCCGCAGGGGCGCCGACCCGCCTTCGACGTAGCGCAGTTGGATCCCGCTGCGGACGGCGAGTTGCTCGACCGCCTCGGTGAAGGACAGGTGATCAGCCCGCTCGACGAAGCGGATGACGTCGCCGCCGGCCCCGCAGCCGAAGCAATGGAAGAGGTTCTTGCCCGGCGAGACGGTGAACGAGGGCGACTTCTCCTCGTGGAACGGGCACAGCCCCTTGAGGTTGCCGCCGCCGGCGTTGCGCAGGGCCACGTGGTCCCCGACGATCTCGGCGATCGGCGAGCGCTCCCGGACGGCGGCGATGTCGTCGTCCCTGATCCGCCCGGCCACGGTCTGCGAGTCTAGGCGCGCGGCAGGAGCCGGCCGCGGGCGTCGAATCGCCGCTGTGTACGCCGCCGGTCGACGGCGGAGTCAGTCCCAGCGGGTGAGGTGCCGGTGCCGGGCCACCGCGCCGGAGTCGGTCAGCTGCGCCACCTGGTCGACCACCGCGCGTAGGCGTCCGGCCTCATCGTCGGCATCGACGAAGGCCCCGCGCAGAGCCGGGTCGAGCGCGGTCGGCCCGGCGGCGAGCAGGGCCTCGACCAGCTCGGCCAACAGGCGGCGTTGGGCGGCCTGGCGCTGGGCCACCCCCTCGCGTTGCATGACGTAGCGGGCCGCGATGGCCTTGAGCAGAGCACATTCGGCCGCCGCCTCCTCCGGCACCACGAGGTCGGCGGCGTAGCGGGCCAGCGGGGCGGAACCGAAGCGCTCCCGGGTGGCCAGCACGGCGGCGCCGGCCAGCCGCCCGGTGAGTTCGCTGGTCGCGCGCTTGGCCGCGACGAGGTCGGCCCGCGTGCCGGCGAAGGAGCGCAGGTCGGCCAGCGCCCCGAGGCCGAGCAGCCGGTCGAGGACTGGCTCGAGCACCGCCGCCGGCCGATCGCAGTACAGCTCGGCCGCGGTGTCGCACAGAGCGACCCGTTCGGCGTCGGCGTCCAGGTGCTCGAGCACGATGGAGCCGGCCTGCACGCCGTCCTCCACGTCGTGCACCGAGTAGGCGATGTCGTCGGCCCAGTCCATGACCTGGGCCTCGAGGCAGCATCGCCCGTCCGAAAGATCGCCGCGGTACCAGCGGAACGCCGGTAGGTCGTCGGCGTAGACGTTGAACTTCGCCCGCCCGGGCCCGCGCGGCCACGGGTACTTGGTGGTGGCGTCGAGGACGGCGCGCGTGAGATTCAGTCCCGCCGCCGAGCCGTCGGCGTCGTCCACCTTGGGTTCGAGCCGGGTGAGTATCCGCACGGTCTGAGCGTTGCCTTCGAAGCCGCCGGCCGGCCCGCTGAGGGCGTTGAGTGCGGCCTCACCGTTGTGCCCGAACGGAGGGTGGCCGAGGTCGTGGGCCAGCCCCGCGGTGTCTACGACATCGGCGTCGCAGCCGAGGGCCGCGCCCATCTCGCGGGCCACCTGGGCCACCTCGAGGGAGTGGGTGAGGCGGGTGCGGGGGAAGTCGCCCTCCCCCGGCGTCACCACCTGGGTCTTGTCGGCCAGCCGTCGGAAGGCCGAGGAGTGCAGCACGCGGGCCCGGTCGCGGGCGAACGGGCTGCGCTTGGTGCCGGCAACGTCGGCACCGCCGCGACCGGCCTGGGACCGCTTGGCCGGCTCTACCACGCGCCGCTGCTCGTCCGACGGGCCGTACGGGCCGCGGGCACCGTCCACGGCGGCTAGACCTGCTCGTCGATCCAGTCGGCGAAGCGCAGCAGGGTGTTGATCCACGAACCGACCGTGAACGACAGCTGCTCGCGGGTGCCGCCCGACTCGAAGTCGAACGCGTGCTCGGCGCACACGCCGACCATCCCGTCGTCGGGCAGGATCGTGTAGGCCTTGGGAAACAGCTTGGTCCGGTTCCAGTCGTCGAGCAGCACGGTCAGCGCGGGCCGGTTGTCCACGTCGAAGCGCGCATTGAGGTACAGCCGGGCTTGCAGCACCTCGTCGTGGTCGCCGTAGTGGAAGAAGTAGACGCTGCAGCGTTCCCAGCGCACCACCAGGTCGCCGTCCTCGTCGATCAAGTGCACCAGGCCGAAGCCGTCCAGTATCTGCTGCAGCACCGCGGTGGTCGGGACGACGACCGGGACCGCGCTCGGGCGGCTCCCGCCGACGCGGGCGACGGGCTCACGGGGCGACTCGCCGGGTGTCTGCGCCGGGGTGCCCGACCGGGGCGGCTTCGTGCGGGAGCGCCGGGCGAACACGCCAGCCAACCTACTCGTTGGGCAACCGACGCCCGGGCTAAACCCGTCGCCGCCACCTGGGACGATGTAGGGGTGAATCTGGCGCCCTACCGCACCGTGCTCGCCCGTCCGGGCGTGCGCTCGCTGCTGGTCGTCAGCATCCTCTCCCGCATCCCGGTCACCGCCGCGCCGATCGCGTTGACGCTGCACGTGGTGCTCGAGATGCACCTCGGTTTCGCCCGGTCGGGGCTGGTCCTGGCTGCTGCGGCAGTGGGTGGGGCGCTCGGCGCGCCAGCCCTGGGCGCCGTGATCGACCGGGCCGGGCTGAGGCCGGTGCTCCTGGCCACGACGGGGGCGGAGGTGATCTTCTGGGCGGCGGCCGCGCACACTTCCTATGTCGTGCTCGTGCCCGCCGCCTTTGCCATCGGTGCGCTGTCGCTGCCGGTGTTCACGATCTCCCGGCAGTCGCTGGCCGCTCTCGTTCCGCCGGGTGAGCGCCAAGCCGCGTTCTCCCTCGACTCGATGTCGGTGGAGGTGTCGTTCGCCATCGGGCCGGCGCTCGGTGTGGTCGCGGTGACCCAGTTGGGCTCGCCGACGACGTTCGCCCTGATTGCCGTCACCATGTTCCTGGCCGGCGCGGGCTTGTACCGGCTGGACCCGCCGGTGCGTGGGGAAGAGGGCGTCGACCCGATCGCGGCCGCATCAGCGTCCGGGAAGGCGGCGGGACCGGCAGCCGGTGGCTCGCCGGTGGGGGCTCCGGATCGCACACCGAATCCCGGGGTGCGGGACTGGCTCAGTCCCGAGGTGGTGGCCGTTCTGCTGGCGACCTTCGGGGCTACGTTCACGCTGGTCGGCACCGACGCCGCCTTCACCGCGGCCATGCGCGAGTTCGACGAGGTTCGGCTCCTTGGTGTGATCATCGCGGTGTGGTGTCTGGCCTCCCTGGTCGGCGGCTTCGCCTACGGCCTGGCTCACCGCCGCGTCGACCCGCTGGTGCTCCTGGCCCTCCTGGCCGGTCTGACCGTGCCGGTGGCCCTGGCCACCAACGGCTGGACGCTCGGGCTGCTGGCCGTGCCGACCGGGCTGTTCTGCGCGCCGTTGCTGGCCTCGACCGCCGAGCGATTGACCGCGATCACGCCGGCCACGGTGCGCGGCCGGGTGATGGGCACGCACGCCTCGGCGCTCACCGTGGGCAACGCCGTGGGCGCGCCGGTCACCGGACTGGTCATCGACCATCGCTCGGCCGACGCCGGCTTCGTCGCCATCGGCGCGCTCGGACTAGCCCTGGCGCTGCTCGGCCTGCTGGCCCAGGGTCAACGTCGGCGCCGGACCGCCACGGCAACCGCGGCGCCGGAACCGGTCGGCGTCGGCGTCATCTCCGGCTGAAGTTGCGGCTCAGCTCAGTGAGCTGCTCGTCGGCGGCCTTCGTCGCGGTGTACATCGCCGCAAACGGCGAGCCGACCGAGGCCATCGAGGAGCCGATGGACGATCGCCCATGTCCGCACTCGACCATTCGCGGCGCCAGCGCGGCGACCAGCACATGGGGCGCCCGGATGTTGATTGCGAGCTTCGGAGCCGGACCAGCGGCTATTCGTCTACACCGCCGAACCCGACTCGCCCACCGCTCGGCTGCTACCCATTCTGGCCAGCTGGGCGGCCGAGGCCGCCGACGCGGTTCCCCATAGCGCGGCGCCTAGCTCGAAAGGGCCGCAGCGTCCTACGGTGACGCGGTGATCACCGTCGAGGACGTAGCCGCCATCGTCGCCGACCTGCCGGAGGTCACCGAGGGGCAGCGTCACGGCAACCAGACCTGGTCGGTGCGCGGCAAGGCGTTCGCTTGGGTGCGCCCGTTCTCCAAGGCCGACATCAAGCGCTTCGGCAGCACTGCGCCGCCGGACGGCCCGATCGTGGCGATCCGGGTGGCCGACCTGGGCGAGAAGGAGGCGGTGCTCTCAGCCGCCTCGAGCGCGTTCTTCACCATTGCCCACTTCGACGGCTTCGCGGCCGTGCTGATACAGCTCGACGAAGCCACCTCGGCCGAGGTGCGGGAGGCGCTGGTCGACGGTTGGCTGGCGTGCGCGCCGCCCACGCTTGCGGCCGATTACCTGAAGCCGTAGCCCAGCCCTAGCCCAGCAGTCAGTGGTCGAGCGTGGCCCGGCCGGCCTCGAGCCGGGCGATCGGCACGCGAAACGGTGAGCACGAGGTGTAGTCCAGACGCACCCGTTCGAAGAAATGCACCGACTCCGGGTCGCCACCGTGCTCGCCGCACACTCCGATCTTGAGGCCGGGTCGACGCGATCGGCCCTTCTCGGCGCCGATCCGCACCAGCTCGCCGACACCGTCGACGTCGATCGACTCGAACGGCGAGACGCCGAATATCCCCTTCTCCAGGTAATCGGCAAAAAACGCCGACTCGACGTCGTCTCGGCTGAAGCCCCACGTGGTCTGGGTCAGGTCGTTCGTGCCGAAAGAAAAGAACTCGGCCGCCTCGGCGATCTGTCCGGCGGTGAGCGCGGCTCGGGGCAGCTCGATCATCGTCCCGATCAGGAACTCCAGGTGCACGCCGGTTTCGCCGCGGACCTCGCGGGCGACCTGGATGATGTCCTGCTTGACCGTCTCGAACTCCTGCACCGCGCCGACTAGCGGCACCATGATCTCCACCCGCGGAACGCCGCCGGCCTGAATCCGCGCCGCCGCCGCCTCGAGCACCGCGCGGGACTGCATGGCGAACAGCCCCGGAACCACGACTCCGAGGCGCACCCCGCGCAGTCCGAGCATGGGGTTCTCCTCGTGCATACGGTGCACGGCCTGCAGCAGGCGCAGGTCGTTCTCACGCGGTTCGCCTCGCGCCTCGGCAACCGCTACCCGCACCGAGAGATCGGTCAGGTTGGGCAGGAACTCGTGCAACGGCGGGTCGAGCAGTCGCACCGTCACCGGCAGGCCGTCCATCTGCTCGAGCAGCTCCAGGAAGTCCTGGCGTTGCAACGGCAGCAGGTTGGCCAGCTCATCGTCGCGTTCGGCGTCGGTGTCGGCCAGGATCAGTCGTTCCACCAGAGCCCGGCGCTCGCCCAGGAACATGTGCTCGGTGCGGCACAGGCCGATGCCCTGGGCGCCGAAGCGGCGGGCTCGGGCGGCGTCCTCGGCGTTGTCGGCGTTGGCGCGCACGCCCATCCGGCGTCGTCCGTCAGCGTGACGCATGAGCCGGTCGACGGCGTTGACGAGCTCGTCCTCGGCCGCGGTCTCGTCACCCTCGAAGTAGCGCACGACCGGCGAGTCGACGACGGGCAGCTCGCCGAGGAACACCTCGCCGGTGGAGCCGTCGATGGAGATTACGTCGCCCTCGACCACCTCAACTCCGCCGCGGGCCCGGAAACGGCGGGCCGGCGGATTGACCTCGATCGCCTCGACCCCGCACACGCAGGTCTTGCCCATGCCCCGAGCAACCACGGCGGCGTGCGACGTCTTGCCGCCGCGGCTGGTGAGAACGCCCTGCGCGGCGAGGATGCCGTGCAGGTCGTCGGGGTTGGTCTCGCGCCGCACGAGGATCACTTGCTTGCCGCGCTTCGCCTCCTCCACCGCGGTGGCCGAGTCGAACACCACCTGGCCGACGGCGGCACCCGGTGAGGCGTTCATGCCCACCGCGAGCGGCTTGCGCTTGCCGTCAGCGAAGCGGGGAAACATCAGCTGGCCGAGTTGCGCCCCGGTGACGCGGCGCAGCGCTTCGTCGAGGTCGATGAGTCCCTGGTCCACCAGCTGAGTGGCGATGCGAAAGGCGGCGGCCGCCGTGCGCTTGCCCACCCGCGTCTGCAGCATCCACAGTCGCCCGCGCTCGATGGTGAACTCGATGTCGCACAGATCGCGGTAATGAAGCTCCAGGGTGGCCATCACCTGCATCAGTTGCAGATAGGACGCCCGGTCGATGTGCTCGAGGTCAGCCAGCGGCACGGTGTTGCGGATCCCGGCCACTACGTCCTCGCCCTGGGCGTTGCGCAGGTAGTCGCCGTACACGCCCTGCGCGCCCGAGGCCGGGTCACGGGTGAAGGCCACGCCGGTGCCCGAGCTGTCGTCCAGGTTGCCGAAGACCATCGCGCACACGGTGACCGCGGTGCCGAGGTCGGCCGGGATGCGTTCCTGGCGGCGGTAGACCACCGCGCGCGCCGAATTCCACGAGTCGAACACCGCCCGCACGGCGAGATCCATTTGTTCGCGCGGGTCCTGGGGGAATTCGCGGCCGGCGTGCTTGACCACGACCTCCTTGAAGTTCTCGACCAACTGGCGCAGGGCGGCGGCGTCGAGGTCGAGGTCCTCGGTCGTGCCGTGGGCGTGCTTGAGCGCTTCCAACGCATCGTCGAAGTTCTCGGCCGGGACGCCCAGCACGGTGCGGCCGAACATCTGGATCAGGCGGCGGTAGGAGTCGAACGCGAAGCGCTCATTCCCGCTGGTGGCGGCCAGCCCACGCACCGAGCAATCGTTGAGCCCGACGTTGAGAACGGTCTCCATCATCCCGGGCATCGACACCGCGGCCCCGCTGCGCACCGACACCAGCAGCGGATCGTCGGTCTGGCCCAGCCGCTTGCCCATCGTCGCCTCGAGCGCGGCCAGATGCCGGTCGACTTCCTCGGCCAGCTCTTCCGGCGGACGGCCGGTGGCCAGATGGACCTGGCCGGCCTCGGTGGTGATCGTGAATCCCGGCGGGACCGGCAGGCCGAGGCGGGTCATCTCGGCCAGGTTGGCGCCCTTGCCGCCGAGCAGGTCCACCAGCTCGCGGTTGCCCTCGGCGAAGTCATAGACGTACTTCATGGCGATCGTCTCCTGTGGGTCGGCGTCGCGGAGCACCGTCGCGGGTCGCGCGCACAGCGGAGCCTGACCGTAAGGCCTGCAAGCGATTGCGGGCGCCGGATGCCGTCCGACGTCACATCGGGTGGGGTCCTTTGGTCAGCCGCAGCCTTCGGTCAGGACCCGGGGGCGGCGCTATCCGAGCATCCGGGAGGCTTGACCGAGACGCGCCGTGCTGGGTGCCCGTAGTTCGACGATCCGGATCTGGCGATGAGCGGACGTCGGGACCACGTAGAGGCCGGGGTTGGGACGTTGCAGACGCACAGTCCTTGATCCCCACTTGGGGCTGGTCGGCCTCGGTGTGTCAGTCGCGGGCGGTCGCCAGCCGGCTGGTGTTGTAGGAATCAGCCTGGATCACCACCACCGGGCGCCGCTTGGCTGGGCCCGCTCCGGACGGCAGGACCGAGGTCGGCTCGGATCAGAATTTATCTGACACCGACAGCCGGCGTCGATCACGCCGAAGGTCGGCTGCTGCGACGTTCGGCCCAAGCTCACGATACGAGCGGATCTGCCGCTCGAGCGCGCTCGACGACGCCCGCTCACGCCGCTCTTGGCATCGGCGGGGTGGTGTCTTCTCCGCACTCACGCGCGCCGAATGGCGCCGACCCACCACTCGGATGCGATCGAGAGGCCGGCCGACGTCAGTGTCTCGCGTTTCGGCGCATCGAGGTGGGCGGTAACGACAACGAGTTGGACTGCGCCTCGTTCGGCACCCCAGCTTCGAACGGCCTCCAGAAGCTGCAGTCCCCGCTCCGGCCACTCGGCGTTGGAGGAGACGGTGAAGTCGTCGACCAGACAGGTGAGCCCGCCTGGGTCATAAACGGGAGGTGATGACACCAGGCGGGCGATCGCGAATCCGTGGATGGTGGCGGCATCGCCGACGACGACAACGAGGACATCGAGGTCAGTGAGCAGCGAGGAGAAGAACTGTCGCTGTCGGATACGGGCGTCCTTTGCCCGCCGCCAGAAGCGGGGCTGGAATCGTTCACAGTCGACGCGCCGTTGCTCAGCCAGCTCGACCAGCCCATCAAGGTCGCCAGCGGAAGCAGTCCGCAGCTCGACCTGGGGCATCACCGAGCAACTATTTCAGGACGAGCGCCGTAGCGCTCAGGAACGCAGCCACCGACCCCGCCAACTCTGGTCTGGGTACTCCAGCATCGAGCTGCTGTCCTACACCGCTCCGCGTGGTATGTCGGTGAGATCGGCGGACAGTGACCACAGTTGGGCGGCCTGTTCGGGGTCGGCTGCCCATTCTGCGACACCCACGCGGAAGCGGCCGGCGGAGTCCTCGGCGATGTCGCAGTCCTCGCAGTAAACGCCTCCGAGACCGTCGAGCTGGGGCGACGTCGCGGCCCAGACGGTGGTCGCTGCCCCCTGCTCAACGGTCTCGAATCCGCCGTTGACCGGTGTTGCCCGCCTCGTCCACCCATCCCACGTCCACCATCTCCGCGCGGGTCAGGTGCCGCTGCAGCGGAGTGAGAATGCCGCCCGGATTGACGGAGAAGGCCCGCACACCCTGATCGGCTCCCACGGCGTCCAGGTGTCGGGCGAAGAGCGCGTTGGCCGTCTTCGCCTGGCCGTACGCGCCCCACTTGTCGTACTCGCGCATCCACATGACGTCGTGCCAACGGATGCCGCCACGGTGATGCCCCGCGGAGGAGAGGGAAACGACTCGTGCGCTCCCTGAGCGGATCAAGGCTGGCCACAGGCGAGTCACCAAGGCGAAATGGCCGAGATGATTCGTCGCGAACTGGGCCTCCCAGCCCGGCCCCACCCGGGTCTCGGGACAAGCCATGACTCCCGCATTCGCGACGAGCAGATGCAGCGCCCGGCCACTGTGCAGAAACTGCTCGGCGAAGGCCGCGACGCTGCTCTGGCGAGCGAGGTCCAATTCCGCCACCTCGACCGCGTCGCCCAAGTCCACCAAGGCCCACTCGCAACCGCCGGCCGGCGCGCCGGGACGATCACGCGCGAACCGGCCTGCACCAGCGCACGCACAGTCTCCAGTCCGATGCCCGAATAGCCACCGGTCACAAGAGCGAGCTTCCCGCCCAGGTCGGTCCCGGCCAGAACCTCCTGCGCGGTGCTCGACGCACCGAACCCGGACCCGATCGGCTGCTGCCTGTGACAACCATGACCAGACCATAGGGCGACGACTGAACGCGCGGACTGTTCGACCCTCAGTCATGGAAGTTGGAGCGGAGCCGGGCTCGATCAAGGGCCTCCAACTGGTGGTCTCCGACATTGAGGCGGCCCGCTCCAAAATCGTGGGTCGAGGGGTCGACGTCACCGAAGTGCAGCGCATCGACCGGCGCGACGGGGGCGCCTTCCTGCATGTCCGTGACCTCGACGACATGGCTGGACCATCCAGGAGATTCGCGCCCGCGCTACTGCCTAGGGCCAACGGCTCGCCACGGGCGGTCACGGACCGTCTCGCTGGACGTTCCCTGTCCGGGCTGCCGGCGGCGTCGGCAGCCGACACCGCGTGAAAAGATCGCCCCGTGTCCTCGAAAGCGACGCTGCGCCTGTACGGCCAGTTGAGCAGCCATCCGGCGCTCGAGTGGGCGTGGGTCAACGCCCAGCTCAAGGCGGCAGGAACGTATTGGGTCGTTGCCCGTACCGCGGCGGGACATCCTCACCCACGGCCGGTCTGGGGCGTTTGGAATCAGCAGCGCCTATTCCTTAGCATCGGGACACCGGCAATCCTGCGAGCTTTGGCCGCCGATCCGGTAGTCACCGTGCACCTCGACAGCGGGACCGAGGTCGTCATCGTTGAGGGCCGAGCCAGCGGCTCAGTAGACGCTAGCGAGGTCATTGCCTCCTACGACCGCAAGTACGAATGGACGTACGACGTGGCAGCTTATGGACCATTGACCCTTGTGATACCGACCGCAGTCCTGGCCTGGCGCGCCGGAGGGTGGGCAGGACGCGAGAGCTTCCAACAGACCGGCCGCTGGCAGTTTGATCTCTAAGCCCAACTCCGACCCACTGTGCTCCCAGGCCACGGGTGCTCCGGCGACGGTCACCACTGCTCGATGCGTTAGCTGGGTCCGCACTAGACCCGTCCGCAGGCGATCGGTGTCCCCACCTGTATCCCGTTCGGCAAGTTCGGACGTCGCCAAATCTGGTCACTCGTTTCCGACATCACCTGGTGCGCGCTGAGGATCGAAGTAGCCATTCAACGCCGCTCGCTTGAGGTCGGCCCAATTTTCCGACCCTTCCGTGTGATCACTAGTCCGTCGGTAATCACCTTCAGGTGGGGCCAGTTCAAGCCGTCACAACTGGTCCGGCGTGTCGGCGACTAGGTCCAGTTCAGGCCGTCACAACGACGAAGACGCGACGGCCAAGGGGGCCAAGTCGGGCCGTCACCCCGGGGCCAACTCAGGCTGTCACGGCCACCGGCAACATCGCGATCCGTGATCGAAGCCGCTGCGACCCGGAACATGATGCCGCCATTGGTTCACGCGAGCGCACTGGCTATCGGGCTCTTCGGTTCTAAGCGTGGTGAACGGCTCGGCGTGGCGTAGCGGGGTGTGAGGGGTCGGGGTCTTCACGATCGGTAGCGACCAAGCTGACCGACTGAATCGAAGACCCCGACATGGATCACGATAGGTGTGGTCCGGGCGCGCGTTGGTGTGCCCGGGCCGATGCGATGTTCAACGCCGACGGCGTGCACGTTTTGGACGTGCAGCGGGGGCACCGCAAGTTGGTGATCACGCTGGAGACAGACGCCGATGTGACGGGCTGCCGCGGTGGTGGCGTGGTCGCGACGGGGCATGGTCGGCGCCGGGTCCAGGCCGCGGACGCGCCCTGCTTCGGGGTGCCGGTGCTGATCGTGTGGCTCAAGCGGGTCTGGCGGTGCGCCGCGGCGGACTGCCCGATCGGGACCTGGTCTGAGCAGCACGAGCTGATCGGGCCGCGGGCCGTGCTCACGACGCGGGCGGTCGGGTGGGCGGTCGACGCGCTGGCCCACGACGACACGACGGTCTCGGCGCTGGCCCGGCACCTGCGGGTCGACTGGCACACCCTGTGGCGCGCGGTCGAGACCGAAGCGACCCGGCGTACGGGCGGCTCGGGGCGACTGGCCGGGGTGCGCACGCTCGGGGGGACGAGCACATTTGGCGCCCGAGTCGCCGGTCGAGGGAAATCCTGAGCGTGAGGCTGGTGCCGCCGCCGTTAGGCGCAACGGAAGACGTGTCGGCGTCCTTCTCGCTGGGCCGCGTCTTGCACGGCGACGGTGTCGCGGATGGTGGCGAGCGCGGTCGAGAGCGGGAGCGGCTGATCCGCGACACGCATGGCTGGGTCGGTGACGGCGACCGGATGCCACCAGATGCCGTTGTCGGTCACGGTGGGCTCGGGTTGGAGGGTGTCGATGCTGACCTGCTCACCGTGCTCCGCGTATCCCTGTTTCGCGATGGGTCTGATCAGGCGGTGTTCGGCGGCGATGCCCAGGGTGTCGAGTAACGCGAGGAGGTCGGCAGCGGTGTCGGTTTCATCGTCGTTCAACGTCGCCGCGATCTTGACGGTGAATCCGAGCTCGCGCGCCTGCTCAATCCCGGCCAAGGTCTGAGCGTGGGTGCCGTGGCCACGGTGTCGTTCGTGCAAGGCGGGCGCGGCGGAGTCGAGGCTGATCTGCAGGGTGACGCGGTCGCGGGGCATCGCCTCGAGTGCCTGTCGGCGCCGGCCGCGGCCGAAGACCATCGCGTTCGTGAGCACGGTGACCGGCAGCCGCGCCGCGAGCTGGACGATCAGGTCTTCGATCTGGGGATGCAGGAAGGGTTCTCCGCCGGTTACGAGCAGTTCGCGGCCGTCGAGACCGGCGAAGTCGTCGGCGACCCGTAACGCTAGTCCCAGCGGCATGAGCGACCTCTGCGCTTGGGGCGACGACCTGGCGCAGCAGTACCCGCACGACAGATTGCAGTGGAAGTTGCTGTACAGCCATAGACGATCGCCGACGGGTGTCACCGGCCCGCCAGTGAAGACCGGATTGAGCACAGTGGCACGCGATGTGTTCAGTGCTCGTTCCCCGCGCCGGATCGCGACCTGCCAGGGACCGGCAGGGTCCCCCTCGGTGGACGTGACGACCTCGTGGCCGGCCAACCGTGCCCAGTCGTGCAAGTCGGGCGGCACCGAGGGCTCCTCGGTGTGTATGACCAGCACATCTCCCGGCTCGATCTGGCGGATCGTGCGCATCAGGAGCAGCAGTAACCCGCTGCCGCAGTCCATCGTGCCGCTATGTAGTTCCGCCGCTGGCGACATCGGCTGGACAACGCGGCCTAGTAGGAGATGGTCTGGGCGCCGTCGGCCATCAGTGCGACGACCGCAGCACCACCCGCGATCACCGCGCCGTCGACAAGGTCCGCTTCGGTGATACCACGCTTCTTGGCGCACGGGCTGCAGACGATGATCTTGCCACCGGCTTCGACGAAGCCGGAGACCAGTTCGGCCAGCGGCGCGAAACCGACCTCGTTGATTTTCTCCGCCTCGCCCTTCTTACCAAGCCACGCCCCGTCGGAAGAGAGGAACACGGTGCTGTCCTGACCGGAACCGGCCGCGGCACCGGCGACGACGAACCCCACGGTGGCGCGGTCTGGGTTGTCACGACTGCTAGCCAGGGACACAAGGATGCTGCTCATCAGCTGTTCTCCGTTCCGGGTAAACGATGCCATGGTCGGTCAGGCTCGACAGGGCTGGGCCTGCGGGCAAGCTCGACGATAAACCGCCCACCCCGGGAGTCACCAGCCGCCGGACCTCGGTAGCGGTGACCGGTCAGGTGACACCACGCCGGAATGTCGATCGACGCCGCGGGATCAGACGTGACGATGCCGATCAGGGTGCCCGCGGGTAGTTCGCGCACCCGCCGGTAGACGACCATCAGCAACTCTCCACACGCCAGATCGCCGCCGTCGATCCGCAGCACCTCATCGGCACCCGGCTCCTCGACACGGCCGGGCCGAGTCAGAACGGCCACCGGCGACCGAATCGCGCCCCGAGCTGGCGATCGAGGCCCGAGTAACGGCCGGCCGGGGCGATCGCCAGTAACACCAGCGGGAATAGGTCCTCGGCAGGGTATTCCCACAGGTAGTGGTTGGCGTGCCACAGCATGATCCACACCGGACCAATCAGCAGCAGCCCACCCACTGCAGCTAGCCGGCTCGCGATACCCAGGATCAGGCCCACGCCCACAGCAAGCTCCGCCAGCGTCAAGAACACGCTCCACGGACCCCAATACGGCAGGACCGCATGTTGATAGAACGCACCGAGCGGTCGGATGCCCGTCCTGGCTGCGCCTTCAGTGAGAATTGCTCGGGCCGTGCCCTTGTCAACCAGGTTGAACGAGAAGAACCCGAGGTCGTAATTGTTCTTCTCGAACACCTTGGCCAGCCCGTTGGACAACCACACCAAACCGATGAAGATTCGGAGCGCCGTGAATAGGCGAACGAACACCATCGTGTCGTTACCCGCGTCTGATGCTAGCGACAGCTGAGTCTTCGCCATCGGTAACCCCTCACCGCGCACGGACTTCGGGCTGACGATCGCAACTCTATCCCGGCCCCCGGCCCTGACAGACCCGCCGCGGATTACCGAACCAAGAACACCGCACCGTTCGCGGTTAGAGGAGGCTCGCGGCCGGCACCGATGCCACCTCGCGACGGCGCGCGCCCGCCGCCGCCGCTCGCCGGAGGGGTCATCAGCCGCTACACCGACGTACAACCGACCGTGCCGCCAACGCGGGTGCCCTGTCGGAACCTGGTCCGTCCGTTCAGCGCCCGTCGAACTGCCCGCAGCACCCGTCAAGCTTCAAGTGTGCTGCGCGAAGCCTGGCCGATCTTGGCTGGTCGCCGATGCCGCCCGTCGCGCATCAGACCGGGCCGCGGCTGCGCCCGAGGCGACGGCCTCATCGCGTGGACGTGCACTGATCGGCAAGCTCATCGACAAGTTCGACGACCGCCGGTCCCGATGAGCGCGATGTGGCAGTGCGCGGTGTGCGAGACGATCAACGATGGCGGCCGGATCTGCACGGCGTGCGGCGCAGAGATGACCCGGCGCTCAGCCGTCGCCACGACCGTCCGCGGTCGGCTCGCCCCAGTAGCGCCGCCGCCGGCGCCCTCGCCGCTTCCCAGTCCGATCCAACGCGCGATCAACCGCGAACCTCTTGAAGAGGCGGAGTGGGAGTATTACGAGCCCACCATGAACATGGTGCCTCTGCCCGACGGCTGCCTGTTCACGATCCGACCACGCCGACGGGACATGTGAGCCAGCGAGATCTCCGGGGCCGGCGGCCCGTTGTGGGCCGCCCGGCGCGGCCCGGTCCAGCCAAAGCCCCGACGCCGGAATCGCACTTCACTCCCGACCCCACCGCTGGTGGGCTTTACGGGGAGCGACGCGACGGAGCTGAGCGCGGACTGCGCGACCTCACGTGGCGGGACTGGCGCGCTGTATTCGTCAGGGCGGCCCTGGATATGGGCGACGACGCCGCGCCTCTGCTGTCGGCAGGCGTCGCTTTCTACATGTTTCTGTCCGTCTTTCCCGGACTGGTCGCCGCGCTCACGATCTACAGCTTTTTCGCGGACCCGGCGCAGGTAAGAGGCCAGCTCAACGACATTTTGTCTGCCCTGCCCGGTGACGCCCGTGGTGTCCTGGCCCAACAGCTCCGCACATTAGCCACCGCTCACCAGGGACTGTCCCCCCACCTGGTGCTAGCCGTTCTCGGCGCGCTCTGGACGTCCTCCCTAGGAGTGACCGGGCTCCTCAAGGCGGTGAAGATCGCCTACGACGAGGAGGAGGATCGTAATTTCCTGCAGCTGCGCTGGACCGGGATCTGGCTCACCTTCGGTGCGCTCAGCTTCCTGGTTGCCGCTATCGGCTTGCTCGCGGTCCTCCCCGTCGTCCTGGACTCCGTCGGACTTGACGGCGCCACAAGGGCCCTCGTGCAAACGCTGCGCTGGGCGGCCGTCGTAGTGCTGGCCTTGGTGGCGTTGACGCTGGTGTATCACCTGGGTGCCGACCGCAGCGGCGCGCACCCGAAGTGGACGGGTCCTGGCACGGTCGTCGCAGCGGCGATCTGGACCGGCATCAACGCCGTCTTCTCCTGGTACGCCGGCAGCATCGGTCACTACGGACGGACCTACGGGAGCATCACCGGCGGCGTCGTCCTGCTGCTGTGGCTGTTCCTCACCAGCCTCGTCATCCTGTTCGGCGCCGAGATCAATGCCGAAGCGGAGCGTCAAGCCCGCGGGCAGGTGCGACCCCGACGAAAGCAAACGCCCTGGCACACCGCCGCAACCTGGTGGCACGCTCGTCGACGGCACTGACTGTGCCCGACGGCCGACACTGGGTGCGTGATCGTCTGCACCGAACGGTTGAGGCTCGAGCCCGTCGACCCTGACCACGCCGACGATCTGGTGCTGTTGCACAGCGGCCCCGACGTGGCGTTCTGGTATGCAGGCGCGTGGACGCAGGCTGACGCTCTGGATTGGGCGGCGCAGATGCACCACCGGTGGCAGCACGAGGGAGTGGGGAAGTGGATGGCCTACCGACGGACCGACGGCGAGCTGGTCGGACGAGGTGGCGTGTCGAGGGCGCACATCGGCGGTGAGCGGCTACTCGAGCTCGGGTGGGCGATACGTGAGCAGCACCGCGGCCACGGCTACGCCACCGAGATTGGTCGCGCAGGCCTGGCGTTTGCCTTCGACGAACTCGCCGCGACCGAGGTTGTGGCGTTCACCGAGGTCCACAACCGCGCGTCCATTGCCGTCATGGAACGCATCAACATGAGTCGCGTGGACCAGATTGGTCGGCCTGGACTGATCGAGGGCCGCGAGGGAGTTCAGGAGTCAGCGCCGTTCGCGCTCTACCGCATCGTCCGCAGTTGATGCACCCGGTGTCCAGCATCGGCCGGTCTCAAGCGGCAAGATCCTCTGGCTCGCCTCCGGTCGGTGAGTCAGCCGCCGCTATCGGCCAGCTCGGCACCGGCGGGCACGGCCCGGCTGTCTCGGTCGGCCAGCCAGCCTTCGGGCAGGGCCACCGCACGAGGACTACCGGTGCGCCCCCGAGGCCGGCCGATCACCTCGGACGGGAACGGCTGGTCGATGTCCAGGCGGCCCAGGCTCTCTTCGAGCTGGGCCAGGCACGAGGAGGTGGCCAGCCGCTGGCGCAGCTCGCTGCCGACCGCGAAGCCCTTGAGGTACCAGGCGACGTGCTTGCGGAAGTCGATCACGCCTCGCTCAGGGCCCAGCCACTCGACCAGCAGCTCGGCGTGCCGGCGCATGGTGGCGGCCACCTCGGTCAGCCCGGGCAGTCGGCGCTCGGGCCGCCCGGCGAAGGCGGCGGCCAGGTCGGCGAACAGCCACGGCCGGCCCAGGCATCCTCGACCCACGACCACGCCGGCGCAGCCGGTCTGGCCGACCATGCGCACCGCGTCGTCGGCCTCCCAGATGTCACCGTTGCCGAGCACCGGGATGTCGAGGCGCGCGGCCAGGTCGGCGATGCGCGCCCAGTCCGCCGTACCGCTGTAGTGCTGGGCCGCGGTCCGCCCGTGCAGAGCGACGGCGGCCACCCCGGCGTCCTGGGCCCGCTGGCCGGCCTCGCGGTAGGTCAGATGCTCTTCGTCGATCCCGACCCGCAGTTTGACCGTGATCGGCACCGCACCGCCGGCCGCGTGCACCGCGCCGGTGACGATGTCGCTGAACAGTTCCCGCCGCCACGGCAACGCCGACCCACCACCCTTGCGCGTCACCTTGGGCACCGGGCAGCCGAAGTTCAGGTCGATGTGGTCGGCGCGATCCTCGGTGACGATGATCCGGACCGCGGCCTCGACGATGCGCGGATCGGTGCCGTAGAGCTGGATGCTGCGGGGCCGCTCATCCGTAGCAAATCCGATGAGCTGCATCGTCTTCGGGTTGCGCTCGACCAAGGCCCGAGTGGTGATCATCTCGCTGACGTAGAGCCCGGCCCCGTACTCGCGGCACAGGCGGCGAAAGGCCACGTTGGTGATCCCGGCCATCGGGGCCAGTACCACCGGCGGATCGGCGACGACGTGGCCGGACAGCTGCAGCGGCGAGGCCACCCAGCCCGCCGGACGCTCCAATACTGCGGTCACGCTCAGCAGCCCACCAGTCGCCCGGCGAGATAGGACTCGACCTTGTCGATGCCGATGCGCTCCTGGGTCATCGAGTCGCGCTCGCGCACCGTCACCGCGTCGTCGTCGAGGGTGTCGAAGTCGACGGTGATGCAGAACGGTGTGCCGATCTCGTCCTGGCGGCGGTAGCGGCGCCCGACCGCACCGGCGTCGTCGAAGTCGACGTTCCAGTGCCGGCGCAACGTGGCCGCGAGGTCGCGCGCCTTGGGGCTCAGGTCGGCGTTGCGCGACAACGGCAGGATGGCCGCCTTCACCGGAGCCAGCCGCGGATCGAGCCGCAGCACGGTGCGCTTGTCCACGCCGCCCTTGGCGTTGGGGGCCTCGTCCTCGGTATAGGCATCGAGCAGGAAGGCGAGCACCGATCGGGTCAGTCCGGCCGACGGCTCGATGACGTAGGGGACCCAGCGCTCGTTCTTGTCCTGGTCGAAGTAGCTCAGGTCGGCCCCCGAATTCTCCATGTGGGTCTTGAGGTCGAAGTCCGTGCGGTTGGCGATGCCCTCGAGCTCGTCGAAGTCCTTGCCGCCGAAGCCGAAGCGGTACTCGATGTCCACCGTGCGCTTGGAGTAGTGCGACAGCTTCTCGGCCGGATGCTCGTAGAAGCGCAGGTTCTCCTCCTTGAGACCGAGGCCGATGTACCAGTCCCACCGCTGCTGCAGCCAGTACTCGTGCCACGTCTCGTCGGTGCCGGGCGCGACGAAGAACTCCATCTCCATCTGCTCGAACTCGCGGGTGCGGAAGATGAAGTTGCCCGGCGTGATCTCGTTGCGGAACGCCTTGCCGACCTGGGCGATGCCGAACGGCGGCTTGCGCCGGGACGCGTTCATCACCGTGGCGAAGTCGAGGAAGATGCCTTGTGCCGTCTCCGGGCGCAGGTAGTGCAGGCCGGACTCGTCCTCGACGGGACCGAGATAGGTCTTGAGCATGCCGCTGAACTGCTTGGGCTCCGTCCACTGCCCGCGGGTGCCGCAGTTGGGGCAGGTGACGTCGGCCAGGCCGTCGACCGGCGTGCGGCCCTTGCGGGCGGTGAAGTCCTCCTCCAGGTGATCGGCCCGGAAACGTCGGTGGCAGTGCAGGCACTCGGTCAGCGGATCGGAGAACGTGGCCAGGTGGCCGGAGGCCTCCCACACCGCCGGCGGGAGCACGACGGCGGAGTCGATGCCCACGACGTCCTCGCGCCCGGTGACCATGTAGCGCCACCACTGCCGGCGCACGTTCTCCTTCAGTTCCACACCGAGCGGGCCGTAGTCCCAGGCCGAACGCGATCCGCCGTAGATCTCCGCGGACGGGAAGACGATCCCCCGTCGCTTGCAGAGGTTGACTACGGCGTCGGTGCGATCGACGGGCACGGTGCGGTCTCCATCAGGCTGGTGGTGCGTGCGGTACCGGCTGGGCCGGCTGAGTGGGCAGAGCCGGCTGCGCAGGCTGGGCCTTCAGGGTATCGGCGGGCGGCGCGTCCCCGGCCCGTCGACGGGAGCGCACGGTGGCCGACACGGTGGCCAGCACGGTGGTGACGACGGCGGTCAGCAGCCACCCGGCGAGGATGTCCACCACGTAGTGCTCGGCCGAGTAGACCAGGCTGAACGCCATCACCAGCGGATAGGCCACCAGCAGCGGCCGCCACCGTCGTCGGGTGATCGGCCACAGGAAGACGGCCAGGTACAGCGACAGCGCGGCGTGCAGTGATGGCACGGCCGCGACCTCGTTGACGTCGGCGCGGCCCTGGTCGACCAGGCTGGCCGCCACCGGCAGGCCGTGGCGCTCGAATCCGCGCACCCCGATGCGTTCGACGTAGATGGACGCGCCCGGGTGGTGCGGGTGCAGAGCGCCGAGCAGGCCGTTATCGGGCAGGCGATTGGGCTGATCCAGGCACGGCGGGTTGGCGGGATGGGAGGTGATCTCGGCCGCGGTGCACTGACCGGCGGCCCATGGCGGCGCGGCTGGAAAGGCGATGAACACCGCCAGGGCGCTCAGGTTGATGGCCACGAAGCCGATCACGAACCGGGCCCAGAGGTCGCGGCGGCGCAGCCACAGGACGCCGGCCAGCAGGTACGGCGCCAGGAAATAGGACACGTAGGTGGTGCTGACGATCACTTCCCACCACGGGGCGTAGGCCCCCTTGAGGTGCGACTGCAGCCACACCGTCGGCACGGCCCCGCCGAACAGGTCACGCTCGAGGTTCAGCTGAGGGGTCCAGGCCGTGGGCCGGCCCAACGCGTCGGCGGCGCCGCGGGTGAGGTCGTAGATCACCAGGACGAGCGCGAACGGCAGCCAGTCGCGCAGCACGGTCCACAGCGGTCGGCGACCCACGCAGGCGGCCAGCAGCCCGGTGACCGTCCAGAAGACAAGGGCCAACCGGTCCACCGGCACGCCACGGGCGACGAGGTAGCCGACCAGGGCCGCCGCCCACACCGCCGATGCGATCCAGCGCGCGACGGCCGGCTCGGACGGAGTGCTGTCGCGACCGGTTGGACCGTCCGCCGGCGAGCTCGTTGCGACGGGCGCGTCGGCCTCGTGCTCGCCGTCGGCCGGCGCGGTGTCCAGCCGGCTCACGACCGGTCGGTCGAGCCGTCGACCGCGCGCTGCGCCGCTGCCTCGGCGCGCCGCCAGGGGTCCCGAGCCCGGTCGCTGGCATCTCTGGTCACGGTGCCGTCGGGTGCGACGAACACGAGCTGCTCGAAGGCCGCGGGCTGGTCGAGCGCGCGACCCAACACGGGTGTGGCCTGCAGTTTGACCTGGTAGTTGCCGAGCGCGCGGCGGTAGTCCCCCACGCCCGCCCACTCCGTGACCAGCACCCAGTCCGCGGTGTCGTCCGTGCTGCGTCCGGCCGAACCGCGCAGGTAGCCCGGCCGCGCGGCGAGGACCTCCAGCGCCGTGGCCAGCTCGTCGGCGAAGGCGGGATCGTCGACGGCGAACCGATTGACCACGATCACCGGACCACCGCCCGATCGGGCGCGGGACCGGCACCGGCGTCACCAGAGGGTCGGGTCGCGCTTGCGGCGTCGACCGGCGGGGCGCCGCCGTAGCGCCGGTCGCGGGCGGCGTAAATCTCGCAGGCCCGCCACAGCTCGCGGCGATCGAAGTCCGGCCACAGCGTGTCGAGGAACACCAGCTCGGCGTAGGCCGACTGCCACAGCAGGAAGTTCGACGTGCGCTGCTCACCGGAGCTGCGGATGAACAGGTCCACGTCGGGTAGGTCCGGGCTGTAGAGATAGCGACCGAGCGTGCGCTCGTCGACCTTGTCCGGGCGCAGGCGCCCGGTGGCCACGTCGTCGGCCAGAGCCCGCGCCGCGTCGCCGAGTTCGGCCCGCCCGCCGTAGTTGACGCAGAACTGCAGGGTCAGCCGGTCGTTGTCGCGGGTGTACTCCTCGGCGTCGACCAGCTGGTCGATCACCGACGGCCACAGGCGCGGACGCCGGCCGGCCCAGCGGATCCGCACGCCGAGTGCGCTGAGCTCGTCGCGGCGACGGCGGATCACCTCCTTGTTGAACCCCATCAGAAAGCGCACTTCCTCCGGCGATCGACGCCAGTTCTCGGTGGAGAAGGCGTAGGCGGAGACGGTGGAGATGCCCAGCTGCATCGCGCCGTAAAGGACGTCCATCAGCGACGCCTCGCCGGCCCGGTGGCCCTCGGTGCGGGGCAGGCCACGCTCGGCGGCCCAGCGCCCGTTGCCGTCCATCACCACGGCCAGGTGGCGCGGGACCAGCTCCGCGGGGAGGTCGGGCGGTGTGGCGCCGGAGGGATGGGGCGGCGGATCGGGCCACGTGCGGGCCGGGCGGGGCCGCCAGCCACGGCCGCCGGATCGCCCGCTGGAGCGCGCGTCGGAGCCGGTGTCCACCGTCCAGAAGGTAGTCCCTTCCTCTCCAGGAGCCCGTGCCGTGCGCCGGTTACGCGGTCCCAGGCAACGACGGAAGCGACCGCGGGCAACGACGGAAGCGACCGCGCTCAACCCCCGTACATGAGCGCGGTGGCTGGATCGGGACCGGGATTACCGGATGGTGCGGGCGTTCCCCGCGGCGACCGGGGTGCGGACCAGCACCGTGAGGCCAGCGATTTACGTGTAGAACGCCAGCGGCCGCTGGGCCAGGTAGAGCGTCGCGTCGTAGACCGCCGCTGCGCCGAGGGCCACCACCACCGCGTCGTCGGCCACCATCACCCGAACCCGGACGGTCGGCGAGATCATCGCGCGAGCATGGAACGGCGGCGAACTGCCGTCGGGCGTACGCCCAAGCAGTTCAGCCCGACGGCCGGCAGACCTGCTCCAACTGATGGGTCCACTGCGAGTCGAGCTGCACCGGCTGCGCCGGTGCTCGAGGCGGACTCGTGGGGGGCGAGGCCGCGGCGGGCGTCGGACCCGAGTGGAATAGCGACCGCTCGATAACCGAGGCATCCAACGCGACCGTGAGCAGCACGGCCGCCACGAGCCGGCTACCCGTCGATAGGCGCGGTCGGCCGTCCGAGCGGTGCCGACCGGAGCCACCGACCTGCAGAACGTCGATGTCAGCGACGCTCGCCGGCCCCGACGGGCGGCACAACTCAACGCAACCTGCAGGGACGTCGAACACCTCGAGGTCGAAGACCTTCAGGGTGTCAACCGATCGATCACCGGTTGGTCGGCGCGTGGTCATCGGCTCGGCCGGCCTGAGAGCCGTAAGTGGCGAGGTGTTGGGCGGCGCAGGACCGCCACGACAGCGGTCGCGGTCACCAGTGCGGTCGAGGCGGCGACGATCACCAATCCCCAGACCGGAGCTACCTGCGTGGTGGTGAGGGTGGAGGTGGTCGGTGCCCCATAGTCCTGCGAGGGCAGGGGCGGGCGCCGGGCGGCGCTCGGAACGCACGACTCGACCAGAGCGAAGGCCGCCAACAGCAGGAGGGTCACGGCCCGACGCACAGTCCTGAGCCGGACGGCGCCGGCGTACTGAACGGCCCGCGGACGCGGTTGGATGCTTTGCCGGTGAGGATCTCGCACGACCCACATGTCGTCGGCCCACCTTTCCCGATGGTTGAACAGTCCCCAGGCGTAAGAGGGGCCTACCGGGTCGCGGATACCTCCAGACCAGCGCGGAATGTTCCGACGACGGCGGTCTGACCGTCTTCGCCGCCGGTGCGACGTTTGTCCAACCGCCACGGACTGTCGACCCATGGCGCTACCGATGGTGCGGATCGCTCAGGTGGCCACCGCGAATTGTCGGCGGACCATCCGCAGGACGGCGAAGGCGACCAGGGCCAGAGCGGCGACCACGGCGGCGCATGTGGTGCCGGCATCGCGCAGACCGAACTTCCGCGCCCCGAGGCCGACGGCCACGACCGGCAGCGAGATGGCGATGTAGAGCACCACGAAGAAGACCGACGTGACTGCAGCCCGCTGCTCCGGCGGGGTGGCCGCGTTGAGGGCCGACATTCCGGCGCGGAAGCTCAACCCCTGACCGAAGCCGCTGACCACACCGCCGGACAGCAGCAGGGCCAGCGACGAAGCCTGTAGTCCGCCGATCAGCAGAACCATGCCGACCACCAGGATCAGACATCCGGCCGGAAGGGCTCGTCGCGCTTCGGTGAGTTCGAGCGCCATCTGCCCGGCCGTAGAGGCGGCGAACACCGCGAAGACGACCGCCCCGACCGCCGCTCGGTTGGTCACCGAGAGCAGCTGGCCCAGCGCGGCCGGGCCGACGGCGGTGAACAGGCCCAGCACCACGAATCCGGCGAAGCCGGCCACGGCGGCCGGCACGAACACCGCGCGCACCTCCGGCGGCACGCCGAGCGGAGCCGGACGGGGTCGCAACGGTCCCGTCGTCGAAACGGGCTCCGGGAGAAACCACACGGCGGCAAAGGCGGGCGCGAGCAGCACCAGGTCGAGGGCGAACGGAATCCGCAGTGGGGTGTTCACCCCGACCGAGACCACGCCGGCCACCAGCGGCCCGACCCCCAACCCGCCCATGTTGACCAAGGTGGCGACCACGCTGGCCCGGGCACGATCGCCCGACGGAGCCAGATCGAGCAGCGTCGCGGTGGCGGTCCCGGTGATCAGTCCGGCGGAAAGACCCGACAGCAGGCGGCCGGTGTACAGCGCGGGCAGGCCGGTGAAGCTGAGGAAGATCACCGCACTCACTGCCGACAGCACCAGGCCGGTCAGTAGCACCGGCCGCCGCCCGGTCATGTCCGACGTTCCGCCGGCCAGCAGCAACGCGGCCAGCACACCCACGGCGTAGGCCGCGAACACCGTCGTGAGCACCAGCTCGTCGAAGCCGAGCTCGCGCTGATAGAGCGGATAGAGCGGCGTGGGCAAGGTGGTGCCGAACATGCCGACCGCGAAGACGTAGCCCACCGCGACGAACGCCCGGCTGCGGCTCAACTCGGGACGGGCCACGAACGCCGGTCTACCACAGGGCGGTGTGCCGCCCCGCCGCGCGACCTCTATCGGTATGGGTCGGTGTCGGACGGCGGGGCCATGATGGGCGAGGTCGTCGTTACCACCCGCAGGAGGTCGGAATGGATGTGCAGTTCGTGTCGAGCGTGTCGGTGATCGCCCCCGATCCGCCGAAGAGCCGTTCGCTCTACGTCGACGCTCTCGGGTTACCGCTGACCAACAACGCCGGCGACGACTACTACTTCAGCGAGCACGTCGCCGGCACCCGGCACTTCGGCGTCTGGCCGCTGCGGCAGGCGGCCGAGGCCTGCTTCGGCACACCGCAGTGGCCGACCGAGCGACCGGTCCCGCAGACCAGCATCGAGTTGGAGGTGGCCGACGCCGCCGCGGTGCAGGCGGCTGCCGACGAGCTGCGGGGCCAGGGTTACGAGATCCTGCACGACGCGCGCGAGGAGCCGTGGGGCCAGACCGTGGCCCGGCTGCAGTCACCGGAGGGCGTGATCCTCGGGCTGTCCTTCGCCCCGTGGATGCACTCCGAAACTGGCATGGGCACGGACGGCGGCGGCACCTGAGCCAAGCCGGGCTCAGACGTCCTCGGCCAAGCGGTCGCCGGGCAGATCCCGGTCGACGAACGGCAGGGAGCGCAGCCCGCGCTCGAGGTGCCACTGCAGATGCGCAGCGGTCAGCGCGGACGCCGAGCGCCGAGCGTCGACCGCGCTGGTCTCGGCTCGCGGCCAGTCCGAGGTGAGCAGCGCCTGCATCAGCTCCACCGTGCCGACCGGCGGACGGGTGGCTCCGGCGGGGCGGCAATCGGTGCAGACGACCCCGCCGGCGGGCACCGAAAACGTGGTCAGCACCCGTTCGGTCGCGTCCTGGACTCGCCCGGGGCGCGCGCAGATCGCGCACGCGGTGAGCGTGGGGGCCCAGCCCGCGGTGGCCATGGCCCGCAGCAGGAAGGCGTCGAGCACGAGCCCGGGCGGATGCTCGCGCTCGGTCAGTGCCCGCAGCGCACCGACCACCAGCAGGTAGAGCCGCAACGACGGCTCGCCCTCCTCCGGGGTCAGCCGCTCGGCCGCCTCGCAGATCGTGCTGGCCGCGGTCCAGCGTGGATAGTCGTCGGCCAGCCGGGCGCCGTAGGCGTTGATCGACTCGGTCTGGGTGACAGTGTCGAGCCGGCGCTGGGCCGGTGCGTCCTGGCCGAAGTTGTTGCGCGTCAGGACCTGGACGTCGACGTGACTGCCGGGCTCGAGCCGTGCGCCGAACTTCGACGTGGTCCGCCGTACTCCGCGACCCACCGCCCGCACCCGACCGTGGCGGCGGGTGAGCAGGGTGACGATCCGGTCGGCCTCCCCCAGCTTGTGCACCCGCAACACCACGGCGTCGTCGCGGTACAGGGGCATCGGACCAGTGTCCCATCGCCGCCGCTCGCGGTACGTTTCCCCGGCCGGTGGACAGGTCAGATACGAGTGCCGGATCAGCACACGAAACAGGGCGGAGTCCAGGATGAGCGACGTCGACCAGGTACTGGCCCGGATGGAGACCGACCTGGGCTTTCGGCTCGCGGTCCGGTCCGATCCGCGCCGGGCGCTCGCGGCCTTCGACCTCGACGACGAGGAACGCGCCGCCTTCGACAGTTCGGGAACCGCGTTGTGGAGCCTGGTCCTGCGTCACACATCGCGCACGGGCGTCGAGACACCCGATGGTGGGCTGCCTCCGCCGCCGCCGCCGTTCACCGTGAACTACTCACACGCCGACTGGCGTACCGATCCGATCTCATTGCGGGCCGACGAGGACATCACCGCCACCCTGCAGACCATCCGCAGCTCCGACGGCGCGACTAGGGCGCGGGCGGTCGCCGAGCTGATGGACCGGATCGGATGAACGGCGACTCGGCGGCTCCCGCGGCCGGCTTCGACATTCCGGCCGCCGCGGCCGGCTTCGACATCGCGGCGGTGGGACTCGGTATCGGCGGCGCGCGCCAGGTCACCGCGGAGGCCCAGGAGATCCTCGGGCACTGCACCGAGATCCTGTTCATCGACTCGGGGTACGGCGCCGAGGACCACCTGCGCAAGCTTGCGCCACGGGTGACCAGCCTCCTGCCGCACTACCAGGTCGGCGGCCCCCGCCTGCCGACCTACCGGGCGATGGCCGGGGCGGTGATCGCGGCCGCCCTCGACCATCCCCCGGTCGGTTTCGCCAGCTACGGCCATCCGCTGGTCTTCTGCTACCCGACCACGCTCGTGCAGCGCGCCGCCGATCTGCTCGACCTGCGGATGATCATGGTCGCCGGCATCTCCTCCCTGGATACGCTCTTCGTCGACCTGAACCTCGACTTCTCGGCCGACGGGCTGCAGATGTACGACGCCACCGATCTGGTGCTGCGCCGCCGGCCGCTGCAGACCGACGTGCCGTGCGTGCTGTGGCAGACGACGTCGTTCGGTGACTCCACCTACCGCCGCGAGACGGTGCCGGTTGAGGACCTGCTTCCGCTGCAGGAGTACCTGCTCACCTTCTACCCACCCGAGCACGAGGCGCAGGTCGTGCTGTCGGCCACGCATCCTGCGCTGCAGTCCATCGTCGAGTCCTATCCGATCGGCGCCCTCGCCGCCGGCCTGGCCACCGGTAGCCAGTCCGGAACGCTGTTCATCCCCGCGATCAGCCGTCGGCCGGTTGTCGATCACGAGTTGGCCCGCCGACTGGCCGCCGCCGGTGGGAACGGTTCGGCCGCGCGGTCCTGATCCGGCGCTCATCCGGCGCTCATCCGGCGCTGATCCCGCTCGGCGCCGCTGCGCTTCTGACGTGCCATCGTGGATCGATGCAGCGGCCAGCGTTCGTCCCCGGGGCCGAACTCAGCGGCGCGTTCTACCGCGAAGCGGTGCGCCCGCTGCTCGACGGCCGGTCGCACGCCGCCGCCCTGCTCGGCTGGGGCAGCGACGTGCTCGGCTACGACACGGCACGCTCGACCGACCACGGCTGGGGCCCGCGCCTGCTGATCCTTCTTGGCCAGGGAACGGACCCGGCTCAGGCGGCCGCGCTCAGCGCCGAGCTGGACGAACGGCTGCCCGAGTCCTTCCACGGCTGGCCGGTTCGCTTCGGGTGGGACAACACCCCGGTGCGTCATCACGTCGCGGTCGATACGGCCGCCGGCTGGAGCCTGGCTCACCTTGGCGTCGATGCGACGGCCGGGATGTCGACCACCGACTGGTTGCTCACGCCGCAGCAGCGCCTGCTCGGGGTAGTAGCCGGCGTGGTGTACGCCGACGACCGGGGCGAATTGGAGCGTCTACGCCAGGTCCTCGACTGGTACCCGGACGCCGTGTGGCGGTGGCTGGTGGCGTGCCAGTGGGAACGGCTGGCCCAGGAGGAGGCGTTCGTCGCGCGGACCGCCGAGGTCGGTGACGAGATCGGGTCGGCGACGACCGCGGCCCGCCTGGTGCGCGACGCGATGCGCCTGGCCCTGCTGCTGGAGCGCCGGTACGCGCCGTACCAGAAGTGGCTTGGTACGGCGTTCGCCCGGCTGCCGCACTCCGACGGCCTGCCCGCCTGCATCGAGGCCGCCGTGCACGCCGGGGATGCGGCCGCCCGCGAGGCGGCGCTGGCCGCGGCCTACCAACGCCTCGGCGAGCGGCACAACCGAACCGGTCTCACCGCGCCGCTGGACCCGATGCCACGGACGTACTACGACCGTCCGGCCCGGGTCCTGCGCGCTGACCGGTTTGCGGCCGCCTGCTTCGACACCGTGAACGACGATGCGCTGCGGCGGCTGCCGCCGATCGGTTCGGTGGACCAGGTCGTCGACAGCGTCGACGTGCTCAGCTCCCCGGGTCGGTACCGCCGGCTGATCGCCTTGTACGACGGTTCACCGATCTGACGTCGAAAGCGCCGGTTCAGTGCGATCCTGGCTCAGAAGCCGAGCCGATCGAGCTTCTTGGCGTCGCGCTGCCACCCGGGCACCACCGCGACGTGCAGCGCCAGGTGCACGCGTCGTCCGAGCAGCTGCTCGATCTCAGCGCGGGCGGCGATGCCCACGTCGCGCAGGCGCTCACCGCGCGGGCCGATGACGATGGCCTTCTGGCTGTCGCGCTCGAGGTGGATGGTGGCGTAGATATCGAGCAGCTGCGGATTGGTTTCACGCGGGCCCATCTCGGTGACCGTGACCGCGATCGAGTGCGGCAGCTCGTCGCGCACTCCGACCAGCGCGGCCTCACGCACGAGCTCGGCGATCATCACTTCGGTCGGCTCGTCGGTGCGTACGTCCTGCGAATACAGCGGCGGCCCTTCGGGCAGGCGGGCGACCAGGAGGTCGGCCAGCAACTCGACCTGGTCACCGCGAACGGCGGAGACGGGGACGATCTCGGCGAAGTCGCCCAGATGGTCGGCGGCGGCCAGCGCCTCCACGACGCGGGCCGGAGGAACCGTGTCGGTCTTGGTCACGACGGCCATCACCGGCGCCCGCACCTCGGCCAGCTGGGCCGCGATGAATCGGTCGCCCGGACCGATGCGCTCGTCGGCCGGCAGGCAGAACCCGATGACATCGACGTCGGCGAGGGTGGCCGCAACCACGTCGTTGAGCCGTTGTCCGAGCAGCGTGCGCGGCCGGTGCAGACCGGGAGTGTCGACGATGACCAGCTGGGCGTCAGGACGGTGCACGATGCCGCGGGCCGCGTGGCGCGTGGTCTGCGGCTTGTCGCTGGTGATGGCGATCTTCTCCCCGACCAGGGCGTTGGTCAGGGTCGACTTGCCCGCGTTGGGCCGGCCGACGAAGCAGCAGAACCCCGAGCGGAACGTCACGGCGGCTATCCTCCCATCCGCCCGCCTCCAGCTGCCCCGACTGCGTTGTGCTTTCTCAATTCCGGCGATGCCACCGCAGTCCCCGTCACGAGAACCGACGTCCGCCCTCGTGACGTGTCACCGGTCAGTTCAGCGACGCGACGAACCCCTCGAACGGCGTGACCAGTCGCTCGGGGTGCCGCACAAAACCCCAGTGGCCACCGTCGATCTCGGCGGTGCGCAGGTCGTCGGCCCACCGGGCGGGGGCCCCGAACTGCAAGGGCGCGGTGACGAAGCGGTCCCGACGGGGAGCCAGCACGAGGGCCGGCACCCCGCACCGTCGAGGGGCTCCGCCGTGACCCAGGTTCGCCCGGTAGAGCTCGAGGCCGGCCACTGCGTCGTCCACCGAGTGCGGCGGGCCAGCCGCGGCCAGCGCGCTGCGTCCCAACGGGCTGCGCCAGAACAGCTCCGGCACCTTCGGCAGCCGGAAGACCGGCAGATACGACGAGCCGACCAGCTGACGGGCCAGGGCCACGGGCTGCTTCCGCGCGGCCGTGAGCAGCCAGGCCTGCGCGTAGGACAGCGACGGACCGGACACCGAGGTCAGCGAGCGGAAACGCGACGGCGCCCCTTCACGGGTGGCGGCGTGCCAGCAAACAATTGAGCCCCAGTCGTGCCCGACCAGGTGCACGGGTGCGGCGGTGGCCGCCGCCGCGACGCGCACCAGGTCATCGGCCACCTGGTTGATGCGGTAGGCCGCGCGCTCCGTCGGACGGTCCGACGCTCCGGCCCCGCGCGCATCCCACGTGATCACCCGGAACCGTTCGGCGAGCAACGCGGCCACGCTGTTCCACACCCGGTGGTCGTCGGGATAGCCGTGGGCGAGCAGAACCGTCGGCCCGTCCGTGAGGCCGCCGGCGTACGCGGCCAGGCGGACGCCGTCCGAGGCCACGACCGCGCTGTCGACCCAGGCCACCGGCGCCGACGCCTGCCCAGTGCCGGTCGGCTCGCTCATCGACTCGTCACCTGTGCCGGAACCCGCCGAAGAAACGGCGGAACACGCCGCCCTCGACCGGTAGCGGCGCGGCCGGCGGCGGCGCCGTCGCGCGGCGGGTCGCGATTGGCTCGTCGTAGTCGGTCTTGAGGATCGCGTCGACGGTCTGGTCGAAGTCGAAGTCCTCGGAGCCATCCAGCTTGGGTACGAAGCCGACCAGCATCCCGTCGCGCATCACGTTGGCTTCGAGGCCGGCGGTGCCGTCAGCGTCCCAGATCGCCTCGCGGCCATCGGGCAGGGCGATGCCTACGCCGAACTGGTAGACGCCGGCCTTGGCCGTGCGGGCGTTGACGCCGCGTTCACGCAGGACGTCGACGACCCGCCGGGCTTCGTTCTCCTCCATCCGGCCACCGTACCGACCGGATCCGGGCCGCTCGTTCGCCCGGCCTTGCTCGGACCGGCCGGTGGTCAATCCGGCCGAGTCGATCAAGGGAAGGCGATGAGCCTGCCGTCCGGACCGGCTGCGTGCAGCGGCGCCCCGGGCGCAAGTTCGGCCACCAGGGCGCGACCGGCCTCGTCTTGCGGCGGATCGCCGACGACGGCAGCGGCCTCGAGGCCACCGGCTCCGGAGGAGACGGCCGCGGCCACGGCGGCCTGCAGCGCCGACAGCGACAACGACGGCAGGGCCACCGTGGCCGCAGCGTAGGTGCGCCCGTCCGAGTCGCGCACAGCCGCCCCCTGCGCCGCGCCGGTACGGGCCCGAGCGGCGCGGGCCAGCGTCACCAGCTTGGTGTCCTCAGCCGACAGCTCGGCCAGCTCGCTCAATGCTCAGCCTCCGCGGCAACCGGCACCGGCTGGCCGTCCTCGGCCTCGATGTCTCGCTCCACCACGCGCCGGGCGAGCACCGTGTCGATGCGGTTGCGTCGTCCACCGGTGTTCTCCGCGGTCAGCTCGAGCCCGTGGGTGCGCACGGTCGCGCCGGGGATGGGCACTCGGCCGAGCTCCTGGGCCAGCAGGCCCCCCACGGTTTCCACGTCGTCGCCCCCGGGCAGCTCGACGTCGAACAGCTCGCCGAGGTCCTCCACCGGCAGTCGCGCGCTGACCCGAACGTTGTCCTCGTCGATGCGCTCGATCGGCGGGCGCTCCACGTCGTACTCGTCGGTGATCTCGCCGACGATCTCCTCGAGGATGTCCTCGATCGTGACCACACCCGCGGTGCCGCCGTACTCGTCGATCACCACGGCCAGGTGCGAACGGCGGGCCTGCATCTCGCGCAGCAGCTCGTCGACCGGCTTGGACTCGGGCACGAACTCCGGCGGGCGCATCACGTCGTCGACCTTCGTCCCCCGCGCCCGTTCGGCGTCCTGGGCTCGGCGGGCGAGGTCCTTCAGATACACCACGCCGACGATGTCGTCGACGTTCTCCCCGATCACCGGAATGCGGGAGAAGCCGCTGCGCAGGGCCAGGGCGAGGGCTTGCGGAACGGTCTTGCCGTGCTCGATCCAGGCCACCTCGGTGCGCGGAACCATGACCTCGCGGGCGATGGTGTCACCGAGCTCGAACACCGACTGGATCATGTCGCGCTCGCCCTCCTCCACGACACCGCGTTCCTCGGCCATGTCGACCAGCTCGCGCAGTTCCACCTCGGAGGAGAACGGCCCCTCGCGAAAGCCTCGCCCGGGCGTGACCGCGTTGCCCAGGACGATGAGCAGGGAAGCCAGCGGATTGAACACGCGGCCCAGCACGCGCACCACGCCGGCGCTGGCCAGGGCGACCGTGTAGGCGTGCTGACGCCCAAGGGTGCGTGGTCCGACGCCGACCAGTACGTAGGAAACGATGATCATCACCAGCACGGTTAGCGCCACGACCGGCCAACGGGTTCCGAACACCGAGCGGGCGACGATCGTAACGAGCACGGTGGCGGTCAGTTCGGCCGCCACCCGCAACAGCAGCAAGAGGTTTGTGTAGCGGCCACGGTCGGCCACGACGGCCGCGAGCGGACGGGACCCGCGGGTCTGTTCCCGCCGGAGCTCGTCCACCCGGGCCGGCGAGACGCTGCTCAGCGCGCTGTCCACCGCGGCCAGCAGCCCGCCGATCGGCACCAGCAGGATGGCGAGGACCAGCAGGACCAGGTTGCTACCACTCACGGCGTCAGACCCGCTGCTCGCCGCGGGTGCCGGGCCTGGGCGTGCGCACCGGCGAGCGGCCGGTAGCGCTGGTCCACTGGTTGACCAGGCGAGTCTGCAGGCCGAACATCTCGGCCTCCTCCTCGTCCTCGCCGTGGTCGTAGCCGAGCAGGTGCAGCACGCCGTGGGTGGTGAGCAGAAAGAGCTCGGACTCGGTGGAGTGGCCGGCCGCGGCGGCCTGGGTGGCGGCCACCGGCGGGCAGAGGATGACGTCGCCGAGCAGAGCCGGCCCGGGCTCCGGAGCGGCACCGGGACCACTGGCCGGTCCGGAGCCGGCTCCGACCGGCAGGGTGTCCATGGGAAAGGCCATGACGTCGGTCGGGCCGGGCAGGTCCATCCACTGCTCGTGCAGGGTGGCCATGGCCGGGGCGTCGACCAGCACGATCGACAGCTCGGCCAGCGGCGTCACGCCCAGGTTGTCCAGGACCGACCGCGCAAGCTCGGTTAGCGCGACCTCGTCCACCGCGGTGCCCGATTCGTTGTTGACCTCGATGGTCACGTCGCCTCCGCCCGCTCAGCGGCGGTGACTGCGGACCGGCCGAGCGCCGCCGGTTCCGGAGGAGGCGCGCGGCTGGGCCTCGGTGCGTGCGTCGTAGCGGGCGTAGGCGTCGACGATGTCACCGACGAGGCGATGACGCACCACATCGGCGCTGGTCAGCTGCTCGAAGTGGACGTCGTCGATGTCGCCGAGGATCTCGCGCACGACCCGTAGACCGCTCGTCGTGCCGCCGGGCAGATCGACCTGGGTCACGTCGCCGGTGACGACGACCCGGGAGCCGAAACCGAGGCGGGTGAGGAACATCTTCATCTGCTCGGCCGTCGTGTTCTGGGCCTCGTCCAGGATGATGAACGCGTCGTTGAGAGTGCGCCCGCGCATGTAGGCCAGCGGAGCGATCTCAATCGTGCCGGCCTGCAGCAGCCGCGGAATCGACTCGGGGTCGACCATGTCGTGCAGGGCGTCCAGCAATGGGCGGAGGTACGGGTCGATCTTGTCGAACAGGGTGCCGGGCAGGAACCCCAACCGCTCCCCGGCTTCGACGGCGGGACGGGTGAGGATGATCCGGTTGACCTGCTTGGCCTGCAGGGCCTGGACCGCCTTGGCCACGGCCAGGTAGGTCTTGCCGGTGCCGGCCGGGCCGATACCGAAGACGATCGTGTGGGCGTCGATCGCGTCGACGTAGCGCTTCTGGTTGACCGTCTTGGGGCGGATGTTCTTGCCCCGCCGGGACAGGATGTTCAGGCTGAGCACCTCGGCCGGGCGCTGGTCGTGATCGCTGGTCAGAATGCCCAGGGTGCGTCGCACGGCGTCGGGACTCAGCGTGTGACCGGCCCGCAGCAGCTCCAGCAGCTCCTCGAACAGCCGCACCGCGAGCGCGTTCTCGGCCGGCCGGCCGCTGATCGTTATCTCGTTGCCCCGGACGTGCACGTCGCTGGTGACGGAGCGCTCGATCGTGCGCAGGAACTCGTCCCCGGAGCCCAACAGGGCAACCATGGACACCTCCGCCGGCACGATGACGGTCGTCGACACGCGCCCGGTCTCGCGGGCGGTCTCTGACAGTTCGGTCAAGTCGGCTGCGCATCCTTTGCGTCGGCGGTGGTGACCTTCAGCGTACCGGCCGACCCCGCCGCGGGCCCCTCCCCGACTCCCGCCGGTTTCGGCCCTGGACGCTCGTCCGCTGGGCCCGTGTATACAGAACCGGGTCGAGACAGGGTCTGCAGACGATCTACCGTCGGCCCATGGCCGGCGAGCGCAGCACCCTCACGGGCACCGCTCTCGCCGTCACCAGCGTGGCGTCGGTGCAGACCGGCGCGGCGCTGGCCGCTCTGCTCTTCCCGCGGGTAGGCCCGGTCGGCACCGTTTCCCTGCGTCTGCTCGGCGCCGCACTGGTGCTGACCGCGCTGACCCGTCCCTGGCGGCAGCGGCTGACCCGCGCCGACCTGGGCACGTCGGCGGTGTTCGGCGCGGTGTTCGTGGGCATGAACGTCAGCCTGTACGTGGCGATCGACCGCTTGCCGCTGGCCACCGGGATCACCCTGGAGTTCCTCGGACCGCTCGCAGTCGCGGTGGGCACGGCGCGGTCGTGGCGCGAACGGATCTGGGCGCTACCGGCGGCGGTCGGCGTCGCGTTGCTCGGCGGGTCGCTGCACGCCGGCGACCTGTTCGGCGTCGGGGCCGCGCTCATCGCCGCAGGATGCTGGGCCTCCTACATCCTGCTCAGCCGACGACTCGGGCGCGGGCCCAGCGGTATGGCCGGGCTGACCCTCGCCAGCGCGACCGGTGCCCTGGTGATGTTGCCGATCGGAGCGGCCGCGGCCGGCTCGGCGCTGTGGCGTCCGGACACCCTCGCCCTCGGCCTTCTGGTCGGGGTGGTGTCCTCGGCCCTGCCCTACAGCTTCGACCTACTGGCCCTGCGCCGCCTGCCGACCGCGGTGTTCGGCGTGCTGACCAGCCTCAATCCGGCCGCGGCGGCGCTGGCCGGTCTGATCGTCCTCGGCCAGGCGGTGCCACCGCGGGAGCTGATCGGGATCGCCGCGGTGATCGTGGCCGGTGTGGGGGTCACGGCGAGCGCGCGGCGCTCAGCCCGGCGGCCAGCTCAGGGGCCGTCCGGCGAGGATGTGGGCGTGGACGTGGAAGACGCTCTGGCCAGCGCCGGCCCCGGTGTTTAGCACCGTCCGGTAGGCGTCGAGGCCCAGGAGGTCGGCTGTGGCGGCAACGCCGGCCAGTAACGCCGCGGCGAGTTGCGGATCGGCCGCCACCTCACTCACATCAGCCACGTGACGGCGCGGGATGACGAGCACGTGGGTAGGCGCCTGGGGGTTGGTGTCGCGGAAGGTGACGGTGTCCTCGTCGGAGCGGACGACGTCGGCCGCGATGTCGCCGGCGGCGATGGCGCAGAAGAGGCAGTCCTCGGGCGTGGCCATGTTCGCGGACGCTAGCTCACCTGCGCCCAACGTGCGCTCACCAGAAGCGGGCCTGGCCAGGGATCGTTTCGAGGTCGGCCAGCAGAAGGTCCCGGTCTTCGGCCTCGGCGATGTTCTCGGCCGCGGCCAACGCCCGTTCGGTCGCAGCCCGCGCGGCTGCGGCGTCGCCGGCCACCGCCGCCGCGCGGGCCAGTGCCTCATAGGCACAGGCCAGGTCCCAGTCCGCGATGCCGTTCTCGGTACACAGATCGAGGACGCGCTGCGCGTGGTGCCGGCATGGTTCGGCTCGGCCGAGGACGGCGTAGATCCGCGAGATCTGCCACTCGCCGCGGGCCACGTTGTTCGATGTGCCGACGTTGCCCCAGTGGTAACGGGACGCGTGCGCCGAATGAATCATCAGGTCGTCCTCGGCCGTCGTGCGCTCGGGCTTGTCGACCATCGACCACACCGCGTTGAACAGGTCCATCGCCAGCCGCCGTTCGGCTTGCGGGTCCATCGGCGCATCGCTGTTGGCGTCGCTTGCGCTAGTCACGATCGCGTTCCACTTCGTCGACGATGAGGTGTCCGATCGCGACGATTTGTACCGCACTCCGTCCGGTCAGGACCACCGCCCGATGCGGACAGAAAGGGCAGCGAGCGCCGCCCCTCCGGCGGTGGAGGTCCGCAGCACCGGGATCCCGAGGCGCACCGGGATCGCACCGGCGTCGGTGAACGCGGCAAGTTCCTCCGGACTGACGCCGCCTTCGGGACCGACCACGACCACGATCTCCCCGGACGCCGGCAGGCCCACAGCGGCCAACGGTTCGGTGGCGTCCTCGTGCAGCACCAGACCGGCGGCCGCACCGCTCAATCGCTCGGCCACGGCCGCAGTGGTGGCCGCCGCCGTCACCTCCGGCCAGCGGGCCCGCCGGCTCTGCTTGCCGGCTTCGGCGGCCGTGCGCTGCCAGCGTTCCAGCGCCCGTGCGGCCCGGTCTCCGCGCCACTGCACCACGGAGCGGGACGCGGCCCAGGGGACGATCTCGTCGGCACCCAGCTCGGTGAGCAGCTCGACGGCCAACTCCGCCCGCTCTCCTTTTGGCAGCGCCTGGACCACGACCAGCCGCGGGTCGGGAACCGGCTCGACGACGACCACCGCACATCGCAACCGCAACGCGCCCTTGGCCACGGCCAGCACCTCGGCGTCGCGGTACATCCCGCGGCCATCGGTCAGGCGGATGCTCTCGCCGACCCCGATCCGACGGACGGTGGCCGCGTGGCGACCTTCGGCCCCGTCCAGCACGACGACATCGTTGAGCGGCAGGGGGTCGAGCCGGAACACCGCCCGCGTCACCGACAGCAACCGATGCTCAGCCCGACACGACCACGGCCCGCGCTCAGGGCCGGCCGTTGAAGGCGTCGCGGACCCGGCCGAGGAAGCCACCGCGCGGACTGCCGACCGCCACGTTCTCCTCGCGCAACGTGGCGAACTCCCGCATAAGCTTCTCCTGCTCACCGTCGAGCCGGGTCGGTGTGCGAACTTCGACCAGCACGTGCAGATCACCGCGGCGGGTCTCGCGCAGGTGCACCACCCCGCGCCCGCGCAGCGTGATCTTGGAGCCGCTCTGCGTGCCCGGCTTGATCTCGATCCGCTGCTGCTCGCCGTCCAGGGTGGTGATCGTCATCTCGGTGCCCAGCGCTGCAGCGGTCATCGGCACGGTGACCGAGCAATGCAGATCCGCGCCGTCACGGGTGAAGACGTCGTGCAGCAGCTCGTGGATCTCCACATAGAGGTCACCGGCCGGACCGCCACCCGGGCCCACCTCGCCCTGACCGGTGAGCCGGATGCGCATCCCGTCCTCCACGCCGGCCGGCACATCGAGTGGAATCGTGCGGCGCGCCCGCACCCGGCCCTCGCCACCGCAGTGCGGGCACGGGTTGGGGATCTGCTGACCGGTGCCGGCGCAGACCGGGCACGGGCGTGACGTCATGACCTGCCCGAGCAGGGAACGCTGCACCGACTGGACCTCGCCGCTGCCCTGGCAGGTGTCGCAGATCCGCGGGCGGGTGCCGGGCGCGCAGCCGTCGCCCGAGCAGACGTCGCAGGTGACCGCGGTGTCCACGCTGAGGTCGCGGTGCACGCCGAGGGCGGTCTCGGTCATGGTCAGGTCGAGGCGCAGGAGCGCGTCGGCCCCCTGGCGGACCCGGCTGCGCGGACCCCGACCGGTGCCGGTGCCGCCGCCGCCGCCGCCGAAGAACATGTCAAAGACGTCACCGAGGCCGCCGAACCC
>JBDUAD010000070.1:0-14753 GCA_040004775.1 bacterium
GCGCTCACGCGGTGTCCCTGGGCGCGCTCACGCGGTGATCACCGGGAGCTCCTCGGTCGGCGGGTCGGTGAGGACCTGCACCTTGGCGTCGGGGACGTTGTCCAGGACGTTCTCGACGTAGGACTTGACCGCGGCGCTGCGCCCGACGTCGCGCCCGAGCGATTCGGACAGGAACCAGCGGTGCTCGAGGATCTCGTGGTAGAGCTCGGCATCGGGCAGCTTGGCCCGGGCCGCCGGCGGCACCTGGGACAGCACGTCGTAGAACTTGTCGTCGAGCCAGCGCCGGGCGGCGAGGTCCTCGGGGATCTCCCGGCCGACGTCGGCCGACCACTTGGCCCGGTACCGAGCGAGGTCGGCCAGCAGCCGGCGGGCCTGGTTCTCCTGCACCGACAGCCCGGTGAGTCGGTAGAAGCGGCGGGTGTGGTGGCCCGGCTCGACGATGTGGGTGGCCAGGCGCAGCTTGCGCCCGCCGTCCTCGGGATGGATCTCCATCTCCGAGACGTCGAAGCCCAGGCCGTTGAGCCGGCGGATGCGCTGGTCGATGAGGTAGTTCTCGCCGCGGGTGACGAAGGCGTCGCTGCGCAACTCCCGCCAGAGGCCCTCGTAGCGCGGCTTGAGCTCGTTGGCCGTCTCGATCGGGTCGATGTCTCTGGACAGCCAGCCGGCGGCTTCCAAGTCGAACAGCTCGCCGGCGATGTTCTCGGTGGCGATGGTGAGGTCGTAGTTGCGCTGGCCGTCGGTGAGCGTCGGGTGGAGCTCACCGGTCTCGGCGTCGACCAGGTAGGCGGCCAGCTCGCCGGCGTCGCGGCGGAAGAGGGTGTTGGACAGCGAGCAGTCCCCCCAGTAGAAGCCGGCCAGGTGCAGGCGGACGAACAGCTGAGCCAGCGCGTCGAGCAGCGACGTCCGCAGGTCGGGCAGCGTGCGTCCGGTGAACAGCGACCGGTAGGGCAGCGAGAAGGCTAGATGACGGGTGAGCAGCAGGCCGCCGAGGTCCTCGCCCTCGTCGTCCTCGCGGTCGACCACGGTCCCGAAGGCCTCGACCACCGGCACCGAGCGGGCGGCCAGTTCGCGCAGGAGGACGTGCTCGCGCAGCACGTAGCGCTCGCTGGCCTCCTTGATCGCGAAGATCTGGCCGTCCACGCGGACGAAGCGCACGACGTGGCGCGAGATCCCGCGCGGAACCTGGACCAGCCGCGGGTCGTCCCACTCGGCCAAGGGCTCGTCGAAGGGCAGGTCGAGCAGACCGGTGACCACGCCGAGCGTCGTCAGGGTGTAGTCGCTCATGGCGGCTTCCAGCGTAGGACCAACCGCGTCCGGGCAGCAGCTCGCGGCCCGGCCGGTCGCGTAGAATCGGCGCTCGACGTGCGCGGTCCCGGCCGGCCGGCGCCGACCTTCGCACATCGTCGTTGCCCGCGCTCGTTGTCGTACTGCCGAACTACCGTCGGCGGGGCTGTGGCCCCCGACTCGAGAGAAGATCGTGTGTCTGACCAACTGATCGTGCGGGGGGCCCGCGAGCACAATCTGCGCGACGTCAACCTCGAGTTGCCGCGCGATGCGATGATCGTCTTCACCGGGCTGTCGGGCTCGGGCAAGTCGTCGCTGGCCTTCGACACGATCTTCGCCGAGGGCCAGCGCCGCTACGTCGAGAGCCTGTCGGCGTACGCCCGGCAGTTCCTCGGCCAGATGGACAAGCCGGATGTCGACTTCATCGAGGGCCTGTCCCCGGCGGTGTCGATCGACCAGAAGTCCACCTCGCGCAACCCTCGCTCGACGGTGGGGACTATCACCGAGGTGTACGACTACCTGCGCCTGCTCTACGCCCGCATCGGCCGCCCGCACTGCCCGGTCTGTGGCGAGCCGATCACCAAACAGACCCCGCAGCAGATCGTGGACCAGGTGCTGGAGATGGACGAGGGCATCCGGTTCCAGGTCCTCGCCCCGGTCATCCGCGAACGCAAGGGCGAGTACGCCGATCTGTTCGATGACCTGCAGACCAAGGGGTACAGCCGCGTGCGCGTCGACGGCGTGGTCCACCCCCTGACCGAGCCGCCGACGCTGAAGAAGCAGGAGAAGCACACCATCGAGGTGGTGGTGGACCGGCTGACGGTGCGATCGGGCAGCAAGCAGCGCATCACCGACTCGGTCGAGACCGCGCTGACCCTGGCCAACGGTCTGGTCATCCTCGACTTCGTCGACCTGGCCGAGGACGACCCCCACCGGGAGCGGCGCTTCTCCGAGAAGCTCGCCTGCCCGAACGGCCATCCGCTGGCCATCGACGACCTCGAGCCGCGCTCCTTCTCGTTCAACTCCCCGTTCGGCGCCTGCCCGATCTGCACCGGCATCGGCACCCGCAAGGAGGTGGACCCGGACCTGCTCGTCCCCGACCCGGAGCTGTCGCTGGCCGACGGCGCGATCGCGCCCTGGGCCACCGGCCAGACCGCCGAGTACTTCCTGCGCCTGCTGCAGGGCCTCGCCGACAGCGAGGGCTTCCGGATCGACACGGCGTGGGAGTCGCTGCCGGCCCGGGCCCAGAAGCTCGTGCTCAACGGAACGCCGGACCAGATCCACGTGAAGTACATCAACCGCTACGGGCGCAAGCGGTCCTACTACACCGGCTTCGAGGGCGTGATCAACTGGATCGAGCGCCGCCACGCCGAGACCGAGAGCGACTACTCGCGCGAGAAGTACGAGGGCTACATGCGCGAGGTGCCGTGCCCGACCTGCGCCGGCACGCGACTTAAGCCGGAGATCCTCGCCGTGACCATCGGCGGACGGTCGATCGCCGAGGTGTCGGCGCTCTCGATCGGCGAGGCCAACGAATTCTTCCGCACCGTGAGCCTGGCCGGTCGCGACAAGGCGATCGCCGAGCGGGTGCTCAAAGAGGTGCACGCCCGGCTGGGCTTCCTGGTCGACGTCGGCCTGGACTATCTGTCCCTGGACCGGGCGTCGGCCACCCTGGCCGGAGGAGAGGCCCAGCGTATCCGGCTGGCCACCCAGATCGGATCCGGGCTGGTCGGCGTGCTCTACGTCCTCGACGAGCCGTCGATCGGGCTCCACCAGCGCGATAACCACCGCCTGATCGAGACCCTGGTTCGGCTCAGGAACCTCGGCAACACCTTGATCGTCGTGGAACACGACGAGGACACCATCCGGGCCGCCGACTGGGTCGTGGACATCGGCCCGCGCGCCGGCGAGCACGGCGGGCGCATTGTGGTGTCCGGCTCGGTGGAGGACCTGCTGGCCTCGGAGGAGTCGCTGACCGGCGCCTACCTGTCCGGTCGCCGCGAGATCGCCGTGCCGCTGACCCGCCGGCCGCGCCAGCGCGGTCGTGAGCTGGTGGTTGAGGGCGCCCGCGAGCACAACTTGCGCAACATCGACGTGGCGTTCCCACTGGGTTGCTTCGTGGCCATCACCGGCGTCTCCGGGTCGGGCAAGTCCACGCTGGTCAACGACATCCTGTACACGTCGCTCGCCAACCGGATCAACGGGGCGAAGCTCCCCCCGGGCCGGCACCGCCGGGTGCGCGGCATCGACCAGCTCGACAAAGTGGTCGGCGTCGACCAGTCCCCGATCGGGCGCACCCCGCGGTCCAACCCGGCCACGTACACCGGCGTGTTCGACCACATCCGCCGGCTGTTCAGCGAGACCACCGAGGCCAAGGTCCGCGGCTACCAGCAAGGCCGGTTCTCGTTCAACGTCAAGGGCGGTCGCTGCGAGGCCTGCGCCGGCGACGGCACCATCAAGATCGAGATGAACTTCCTGCCCGACGTGTACGTACCGTGCGAGGTGTGCAAGGGCGCCCGCTACAACCGGGAGACCCTCGAGGTGCACTACAAGGGCAAGACGATCTCCGAAGTCCTGGGGATGCCGATCGACGATGCGGCGGTGTTCTTCGCACCGATCACCAAGATCTCGCGGCATCTGGACACCCTGGTCGACGTCGGCCTGGGCTACGTGCGGCTGGGCCAGCCCGCACCCACGTTGTCCGGCGGCGAGGCCCAGCGGGTCAAGCTGGCGTCGGAGCTGCAGAAACGCTCGACCGGCCGCACGATCTATGTCCTCGACGAGCCGACCACCGGCCTGCACTTCGAGGACGTGTCCAAACTGCTGGCCGTGCTGCAGTCACTGGTCGACAAGGGCAACTCCGTGCTGGTCATCGAGCACAACCTCGACGTGATCAAGGTAGCGGACTGGGTGATCGACATGGGACCCGAAGGCGGTTCCGGCGGCGGCTTGGTAGTGGCCCAAGGAACTCCCGAGCAGGTGGCCGAGGTCGAGGCGTCGCACACTGGCCGGTTCCTAGGCGACGTCCTGCCGGCCTCACCCACACCGGCCCGCCGTCCCGGGCGCGTGGTGCCGCGCCGTCCGGCCGCGGTCACCGCGCGCTCGGCCTGATGCCTCGGTTCGGCGCCAGCTGGGCAGCTCCGATGGGCCGGCCGTCCCCGATGGTTGGCCCCGTAGCGGTCTTTCTGTCGGCGAGTCCCGCTGCAGTGAGGCCAACGTTCGCGCTGAGGCGCGGATGAGCGTCCCGCCCGCTGCCGTTGAGTTGACCGGCTTCATTGCCGGGCTGCCCAAGGCCGAGCTGCACGTGCACCACGTCGGGTCGGCCTCGCCGCGCACCGTTGCCGCTCTCGCCGCGCGGCATGCCGGCTCCACCCCGGTGCCGGCTGACGAGGACCGGCTGGCCGAGTACTTCACGTTCACCGACTTCGCGCACTTCGTCACCGTGTACCTGTCGGTGGTCGACCTGATCCGCGACGCCGAGGACGTGCGCACGCTCACGTACGAGGTCGCCCGCGACCTGGCCGCGCAGAACGTCCGCTACGTCGAGCTCACCCTCACGCCGTACTCCTCGGTGGCGCGCGGCATCCCCGCTGCGGCGTACTGCGAGGCGATCGAGGACGCCCGCCGCGCGGTCGAATCCGAATACGACCTGACGCTGCGCTGGTGCTTCGACATCCCGGGTGAAGCCGGTGTCCCGGCCGCCGACGTCACCCTCGACGTCGCACTGAACCACCGCCCGGACGGGCTGGTCAGCTTCGGTCTCGGCGGGCCGGAGGTCGGCGTGCCCCGCCGCGCATTCGCCGAGCACTTCGCCCGCGCCCGGGCGGCCGGCCTGCACAGTGTTCCTCACGCCGGGGAGTCCACCGGCGCGGACACCGTGTGGTCGGCGCTGCGTGACCTCGGCGCCGAGCGCATTGGACACGGCATCGCGGCGGCGGGGGACCCGGCGCTGATGGCCTATCTGCGCGACCACGACGTCGCCCTCGAGGTCTGCCCCACGTCGAACGTGCGCACGCGCTCGGTGCCCAATCTGGCCGCCCATCCGCTGCCGGCCCTGGTGGCGGCCGGGGTGCCGGTGACGGTCAACTCCGACGACCCGCCGATGTTCTCCACGACGCTGAATGAGGAGTACGTGGTGGCCGGCCGGCTGCTCGGTCTCGACGCCGCCGGCCTGGCCGAGCTGGCCCGTGCCGGCGTGCGGTACTCCTTCGCCGACGACACCCGGCGGCGGGAGATCCTCACCGCAATCGACGCCTACGTCGGCCGGCTGGCCGAACCTGATCAAGGTGGTTCCGGACGGCAAACCGTCGGGCCCGGCCACTAGGCTCGGTGCCGTGCCCGACCCGTCGACGTACCGCCCGGCGACGGGGACCATCCCGGTGGAGCCGGGGGTGTACCGCTTCCGCGACGAACGCGGGCGGGTCATCTACGTCGGCAAGGCCAAGAGCCTGCGCCAGCGGCTCAACTCCTACTTCGCCGACCTCTCCGCGCTGCACCCGCGGACCCGGCAGATGGTCACCACGGCGGCCGGCGTGGAGTGGACCATCGTTGGCACCGAGGTCGAGGCGCTGCAGCTCGAGTACAACTGGATCAAGGAGTTCGACCCGCGGTTCAACGTCCGGTACCGCGACGACAAGTCCTATCCATCGCTCGCCGTCACCCTCTACGAGGAGTATCCGCGGCTGCAGGTCATGCGCGGGCCGAAGAAGAAGGGCGTGCGCTACTTCGGCCCCTACGCCCACGCCTGGGCGATCCGCGAGACGCTGGACCTGCTCCTGCGGGTCTTCCCGGCCCGCACCTGTAGCGCCGGAGTGTTCACGCGGGCCCGCCAGGTCGGCCGGCCCTGTCTGCTCGGCTACATCGGCAAGTGCAGCGCGCCCTGCGTCGGCCGGGTCAGCGCCGAGGAGCACCGCGCGATCGTCGACGACTTCTGCGACTTCATGGCCGGCCAGACCGACACCCTGATGCGCCGCATGGAGAAGGAGATGACCGTCGCCGCGGCCGATCTCGAGTTCGAACGTGCGGCCCGGCTGCGCGACGACCTCGGGGCGCTGCGCCGGGCGATGGAGAAGCAGCAGGTGGTCCTCGGCGACGGCACGGACGCCGACGTCGTGGCGTTCGCCCAGGACGAGCTCGAGGCCGCGGTGCAGGTCTTCCATGTGCGCGGCGGCCGGGTGCGCGGTCAGCGCGGCTGGACCATCGATAAGGTGGAGGAGACCACCACCGCGCAACTGGTCGAGCAGTTCGTCACCCAGGTCTACGGCGATGCCGGCAGCGGTGATGCCATCCCGCGCCAGATCCTCGTGCCCGAGCTACCGGAGGACACCGAGGCGCTCACCCAGTGGCTCAGCCAGCGCCGCGGCAGTCGCGTGTCCATGCGCATCCCCCAGCGCGGGGACAAGCGGGCGCTCATGGAGACGGTGGGCCGCAACGCCGCTCAGGCGTTCACCCAGCACAAGCTCAAGCGGGCCTCGGACCTGACCGCGCGGTCCCTGGCCTTGTCCGAGCTTCAGGAGGCGCTCGGCCTGGCCGACGCGCCATTGCGGATCGAGTGCTTCGACATCAGCCACAATCAGGGCAGCGACGTCGTGGCCAGCATGGTCGTGTTCGAGGACGGACTGGCCCGGCGCAGTGAGTACCGGCGCTTCGCCATGCGCTCGGGGACCGGGGACACCGACTGGATCGCCGAGACCATCCGGCGGCGCTTCGCCCGCTACCTCGACACCCAGTCCTCGGCGTCAGCCGACCGGCCGGACGCGGCCGAGAACAGCGGTGGGGGTGCGGTCGTTACGGTCGACGACACGGACAGCATCGGTGTGATCGACGCAGTAAGTCGCCGGTTCGCCTATCCGCCCAACCTCGTCGTGGTCGACGGCGGCGCACCCCAGGCCGCGGCTGCGCAAACCGTGCTGGACGACCTCGGCATCACTGACGTTGCGGTGGTGGGCCTGGCCAAACGGCTGGAGGAGGTGTGGCCGCCGTTCGAGCAGTACCCGATCATCCTGCCCCGCACGTCCGAAGCGCTGTACCTGTTGCAACGGGTCCGCGACGAGGCTCACCGCTTCGCCATCACCTATCACCGCCAGAAGCGCTCCCGATCGATGACCGAGTCGGCCCTGGACGGTGTGCCCGGTCTCGGCCAGACCCGGCGCAAGACCCTGCTGCGCCGGTTCGGGTCGCTGGCCGCACTGCGCCGGGCCACGGTGGAGGAGGTCATGGAGGTGCCGGGCATCGGCCGCCAGACCGCCGAGGCGGTGGTCACCGCGTTGGCCGGCGCCCAGCGGGCGGTGGAGCCGGCGGTCAACACCGCGACCGGCGAGGTGTTGGAACCCGAGCCGTTGCCTCCGGCGGCCACCGACCGGGCGGACCAGCGCCCGTGACCCGCGGGCCGGACGACACCGAGGACGGCCCGGCCGAACGCGGCGGACTCGACACCGTGGTGGTCACCGGGCTGAGCGGCGCCGGTCGCAGCACCGCGGCCAAGTGTCTGGAGGACCTCGGCTACTTCGTCGTGGACAACCTGCCGCCGGAGCTGATCAGCACCATGGTCGACCTCGGCAGCCGCACCAAGGGCGCGGTGACCAAGCTGGCCGTCGTGATGGACGTGCGCAGCCGGGCGTTCTCCTCCGACCTGCGCGCCGTGATCGACGACCTGGCCGCGCGGGGAATGGCTCCGCGGGTGCTGTTCCTGGAGGCGTCCGACGAGGTGCTGGTCCGCCGGTTCGAGAGCGTCCGGCGCGAGCACCCGTTGCAGGGCGGTGGCCGCCTGACCGACGGCATCACCGCCGAGCGCGAGCTGCTCAGCCCGCTGCGCGACACCGCCGACCTCGTCCTCGACACCTCCGGGCGCTCGATCAACCAGCTCCGCCAGATGATCAGCGAGACCTTCGTCGGCGAGCGTTCGGACCGGCCGCGGCTGCGGGCAACCGTGGTCTCGTTCGGGTTCAAGTACGGCCTGCCGCTGGACGCCGACCTGGTCGTCGACCTGCGGTTCCTGCCCAACCCATTCTGGATCCCGGAGCTGCGCGAGTTGACCGGCCAGCACCAGGCGGTGCGCGACTACGTTCTGAGCCAGGAGGGCGCCGGGCCGTTCCTCGATCAGTACACCGCGCTGCTGGAGACGATCGGCGCCGGGTACCGCCGCGAGGGTAAGCACTACCTGACGCTGGCCGTGGGCTGCACGGGCGGCAAGCACCGGTCGGTGGCGATCAGCGAGGCCCTGGCCACCCGGCTCACCGAGCGCGGTGTACACGCCAGCGTCGTGCACCGCGATCTGGGACGCGAGTGACCGCCGGGCACCGGCGCACGGTGGCCCTCGGCGGCGGCCACGGCTTGTTCGCGTCGCTGACTGCCTTGCGCCGGCTGCCGGGGGAGCTGACCGCGGTGGTCACCGTCGCCGACGACGGCGGTTCCTCGGGCCGGATCCGCCGCGAACTGGGCGTCCTTCCACCAGGTGATCTGCGGATGGCGCTGGCCGCGCTGGCCGGCACCGGTGCGGTCGAGCAGGCGTGGGCCGACCTGTATCAGCACCGGTTCAATGGCAGCGGCGCCCTGGCCGGGCACCCGGTCGGCAACCTGGTGCTGACCGGTCTGATGGAGCAGCTCGGGGACCCCGTGGCCGCGTTGGACCGGGCCGCCTCGGTGCTGGGCTGCGTCGGACGGGTGCTGCCGATGAGCAACGTGCCGCTCGATCTGGTGGCGGAGGTGGACGCGTTCGATCGGGACGACCCGGTGCGCGGCCGGCGGATCCGCGGCCAGAGCGCCATCGCTACAACGCCCGGACGGGTGCGGTCGGTGTCGGTCGAACCCGCGGCCGCACCGGCGTGTGCCGCGGCCGTGCAGGCGGTGCAGCGGGCCGACGCCATCGTGCTCGGACCAGGATCGTGGTTCACCAGCGTGCTGCCCCATCTGCTGATGCCTGAGCTGGCCGCGGCGCTGACTGACACGCGGGCTCAGGTCGTGGTCACTCTCAACCTGGTTCCCCAGCCGGGCGAGACCGATGGGTTCTCTCCGCGCGACCACCTGGCCGTGCTGCGCGAGTACTGCCCAGGGCTGCCGGTGGCCGCGGTGGTGGCCGACGAGACGGCGCTGGCCGACCACGGCCCGGATCTGGTGCAGGAGGTGGACCGCCTCGGCGCGCGCCTCGTCGTCGGTCGGCTGCGCTCGGGCGACGGGCTCGACCGGCACGACCCGGACGCGCTGGCCGCGGCCCTGGCGTCGGCGCTGCAGCCGGAGGGCGCCCTGGCGTCCGATCCGGCATGATCTTGTTCGTGAGCACTGTGTCCGACCGGACGTGACACGGTCCGACCGGACGGCGACAGCACGATGACGGGGGCACGGATGACGGGGGCACGGATGACGGGGGCACGGATGACGGGGGCACGGTGAAGAGCACGGCGATGGCGATGACCGCCGCGGTGAAGGACGAGCTGAGCCGGGTGACGGTGAGCCGCATGTCGGCCCGTCGGGCGGAGATCGCCACGATGCTGCGCTTCGCCGGCGGGCTTCACCTGATCGGCGGTCACATCGTCATCGAGGCCGAGCTGGACACGCGGTCGGTGGCCAGCCGGCTGCGCAAGGAGATCGCCGAGGTGTTCGGCCACAGCTCGCAGGTCCAGGTCGTGGCGGCGGGCGGGCTGCGCAAGACCAGCCGGTACCTGGTCCGCGTGGCCCAGGACGGTGAGGGCCTGGCCCGGCAGTCCGGTCTGGTCGATCTACGCGGCCGGCCGGTGCGGGGGCTACCGCATCAGGTCGTGGCCGGTGGAATGGCCGACGCCGAGGCGGCCTGGCGGGGAGCGTTCCTGGCCCACGGCTCACTCACCGAGCCCGGCCGGGCGGGGTCCCTGGAGATCAGCTGTCCATCGGCCGAGGCCGCGCTGGCCCTGGTCGGGGCCGGGCGCCGGCTGGGCATCGCGGCCAAAGCCCGCGAGGTCCGAGGTCTGGACCGCGTCGTGGTGCGAGACGGGGACGCCATCGGCGCGCTGCTGACCCGCCTGGGTGCCCACGACAGCGTGCTGGCCTGGGAGGAGCGGCGGTTGCGGCGCGAAGTGCGGGCCACGGCCAACCGGCTGGCCAACTTCGATGACGCCAACCTGCGCCGCTCGGCCCGGGCGGCGGTGGCGGCGGGCGCACGGGTGGCGCGCGCGATGGAGATTCTCGCCGACACGATCCCCGACCACCTCCGCCAAGCCGGTCGGCTGCGCCTCGAGCACGGCCAGGCCTCGCTGGAGGAACTCGGCGCGTTGTCCGACCCGCCGATGACCAAGGACGCGGTGGCCGGGCGCATCCGCCGACTGTTGGCCATGGCCGACAAGCGCGCGGCCGACCTCGGCATACCCAACACCGAGGCCGCCGTCACCGCTGAGATGCTCGCGGCCGACGACTGATCCCCCACCCAGGTGGCGTCCGGGCCCGCGTCCGGCGGTCGGGACGGTGTTCGCCCGCCGTTAGGCTGTGCTCGCACTTACGGGAACGTTCTGATGGGCCGGCGCGCGCCGGCGTCCTACATCGAGGAGCACAGCAGTGACCGTTCGGGTTGGCATCAACGGCTTCGGCCGCATCGGGCGCAATTTCTTCCGCGCCGTGCAGGCGTCCGGCGCCGACATCGAGATCGTCGGCGTCAACGACCTGACCGACAACAAGACGCTGGCCCACCTGCTCAAGTACGACTCGATCCTGGGACGCCTGCCTGGCGAGGTCACCTACGACAACGACGAGATCGCCGTGGACGGCAAGAGCTTCAAGGCCCTCGAGCTGCGCGATCCGTCCCAGTTGCCGTGGGGCGAGCTGGGTGCCGACGTGGTCATCGAGTCGACCGGCATCTTCACCGACGCCGACAAGGCACGCGCTCACGTCGACGGAGGAGCCAAGAAGGTCATCATCTCCGCGCCGGCCAGCAACGAGGACTTCACCGTCGTCATGGGCGTGAACGACAAGGACTACGACCCGGCCGCGCACACGATCATCTCCAACGCCTCGTGCACGACGAACTGCCTGGCCCCGCTGGCCAAGGTGCTCAACGACGCGATCGGCATCGAGCGGGGATTCATGACCACGATCCACGCCTACACCCAGGACCAGAACCTGCAGGACGGTCCGCACAAGGACCTGCGCCGGGCCCGGGCCGCGGCGCTGAACATCGTGCCGACGTCCTCGGGTGCGGCCAAGGCGATCGGCCTGGTGCTGCCGGAGCTCAACGGCAAGCTCGACGGGTACGCGATGCGCGTGCCGCTGCCGACCGGATCAGTCACCGACCTCACCGCCACGGTGAGTCGCGACACCTCGGTCGAGGAGGTCACCGCGGCGTACCGGGAAGCGGCCCAGGGCGCGCTCAAGGGCGTGCTGACCTACACCGAGGACGAGATCGTTTCCTCCGACATCGTCACCGACCCGGCGTCGTGCATCTTCGACGCCAAGCTGACCAAGGTGATCGGCGATCAGGTCAAGGTGGTCGGCTGGTACGACAACGAGTGGGGCTTCTCCAACCGCCTGGCCGACCTGGTCACCCTCGTCGGCGCGTCGCTCTAGCCGAGGTGCGGACCCTCGACGATCTGCTCGGCGAGGGAGTGGTCGGACGCCACGTCCTCGTCCGCAGCGACCTCAACGTCCCTCTCGACGCCGAGAGCGATACGTTCCCGCTCGGCGCCGAGGCCATCACCGACGACGGCCGCATTCGCGCGTCCGCGCCGGTGCTCACCGCCCTCCTCGACGCGGGAGCGCGGGTGGTGGTGGCTGCGCACCTGGGCCGGCCCAAGGGCGGCGCGCCGGAGCCCCGCTACTCGCTGCGGCCGGTGGCCGACCGCCTCGCTCAGGTGCTCGGCCGGCCGGTCGAGTTCGCGCTGGACACGGTGGGCGAGAGCGCGCGGCTGATGAGCGACGGCCTGGCCGACGGCCAACTGTTGCTCCTGGAGAACGTGCGCTTCGAGACGGCCGAGACGGCCACGGACCCGGCCACCCGGCTCGAGTTCGCCCGCGCCCTGGCCACCCTGGTCGACGACGAGAACAGTGCCGGGGCCTATGTCGACGACGCGTTCGGCGCCGTCCACCGCAAGCACGCCTCGGTCTACGACGTGGCCACCCTCCTGCCGGCCTACGGCGGCAACCTCGTGCGCGACGAGGTGCAGGTACTGCGCCGGCTCACCACCGAGCCCGATCGGCCCTTCGTCGTCGTCCTGGGCGGCAGCAAGGTCAGCGACAAGCTCGGGGTGATCGAGGCGCTGCTTCCGCGGGTGGATCGGCTGCTGGTCGGCGGCGGGATGTGCTTCACGTTCCTGGCCGCCCAGGGCCACGGGGTCGGTGCCTCCCTGCTCGAAGCCGATCAGGTGGACACCTGCCGACGTTTGTTGGACGAGGCCGCCGCCAAGATCGTGCTGCCGAGCGACGTGGTCGTGGCCGACGCGGTGCGCGCCGATGCGGCGACGCGGATCGTGGCCGTGGACGCGATCCCGTCCGAGTGGCTCGGTCTGGACATCGGGCCGCAGACGGTGGAGAGCTTCGCCGCCCAGCTGAAGACGGCGCGCACCGTCTTCTGGAACGGCCCGATGGGTGTGTTCGAGCTGGTGCCGTTCGCGGCCGGTACCCGGGCGGTGGCCGAGGCAGTAGCCGCGACATCCGGGCTGAGCGTGGTCGGCGGCGGGGATTCGGCGGCGGCCGTGCGCACGCTCGGGTTGGACGAGAGCAGCTTTGGCCACATTTCCACCGGAGGCGGCGCGTCGCTGGAGTACCTGGAAGGACGCGACCTACCGGGCCTGGCCGTGCTCGAGGCGGGCTGAGTGGCCAGCGACTCCGGTGCTGGCGGACGGCGGCGCCTGGTCGCCGGCAACTGGAAGATGAATCTCAACCACCTGGAGGCCATCGCCCTGGTGCAGAAGCTCGCTTTCAGCCTGTCGGCCGACCAGTTGGCGGCCGTCGAGGTGGTCGTGCTTCCGCCATTCGTCGACCTGCGCAGCGTGCAGACCCTGGTGGACGGCGACAAGCTGGCCATCGGCTACGGCGCGCAGGACCTCTCGCCGCACGCCTCGGGTGCCTACACCGGTGATATCAGCGCCGGCATGTTGGCCAAGCTCGGCTGCACCTATGTCCTGGTCGGTCACTCCGAGCGGCGTCAGCACCACGGCGAAACCGACGAGACGGTCAACGCCAAGGCCCGGGCGGCCGTGGCCGGCGGGATCATCCCCATCCTGTGCGTGGGAGAGGGCCTGCCGATCCGCCACGCCGGCCAGCACCTCGATCACTGCCGGTTCCAGCTGTCGGCCGGACTGGCCGGACTGCGGGCCGAGGACGTGGCCCGCATGGTGGTCGCGTACGAACCGGTGTGGGCCATCGGCACCGGCGAGGTGGCCACGCCGGAGGACGCCAAGGAGATGGCCGCGGCGTTGCGCGAAACCATCAGCGCCACGTTCGGCCAGGACGTCGGCGCCACCGTGCGGGTGATCTATGGCGGGTCGGTCAAGCCGGACAACGCCGACACGCTGGCCGCCCGCGCGCGACCGGACGTGGACGGCGTGCTCGTCGGTGGCGCCAGCCTGGACGCGACCGGCTTCGCGCAGATCTGCCGAGCGGGCGTGCCGGTCTGATCCGTCGTCCGGCGCACACCCGACCGGCTCGACGAGCGGTTATCCTTGCCGGGTTCGCCCACCGCACGTCCATCGCCCGAATGTTCGTCCAGCGCACGCCCGCCTAGTTCCCGAGGTTCTGCATCCATGATCTTCGCCCTGTCCCTGCTCCTCGTGGCTGCGAGCATGGTGCTCATCGTGCTGGTGCTGCTGCACCGCGGTAAGGGCGGCGGGCTGTCATCGATGTTCGGCGGGTCGTTCTACTCGAGCCTGTCCGGTTCGTCGGTGGTGGAGAAAAACCTCGACCGGCTGACCATCTTCGCCGGCATCGTCTGGACGGTTTGCATCTTCGGTCTCGGTTTGCTCTATAAGAACATCTGACCGCGTACTCACAACAGCTGACCACTTCACGCACGAACCAGCATCAGGAGGGCGGCCGTGGCCGGGGGCAACGCGATCAAGGGCAGTCGGATCGGCGCCGGGCCCATGGGCGAGGCCGAACGCGGTGAGTCCGCGCCCCGCCAGGCGGTGACGTTCTGGTGCGCCAACGGCCACGAGGTCGTGCCGGTGTTCGCCCTAGACGCCGAGCTACCGGACACCTGGGACTGCCCGCGCTGCGGATTCCCGGCCGGACGTGAGCAGACCGCGCCGCCGACCGCTCCCCGCAACGAGCCCTACAAGACTCACCTGGCGTACGTGAAGGAGCGGCGCTCGGACGCCGACGGCCAGGCCCTGCTCGACGAGGCGCTGCACAAGCTCAAGGCGCGCCGCGGCGAAGCGTAGCGAGCGCGCATGAGGCACAGCGGCGAAGCGTAGCGAGCGCGCATGAGGCACAGCGGCGAAGCGTAGCGAGCGCGCACGAGGCACAGCGGCGAAGCGTAGCGAGCGCGCACGAGGCACAGCGGCGAGGCGTAG
>JBDUAD010000071.1:0-14733 GCA_040004775.1 bacterium
GCCACCTGGTCGCCGAGCTTGATCGCCTCGTCGATGTCGTGGGTCACGAAGACGATCGTCTTGCCCAGCTCGGACTGCAGGCGCAGGAACTCGTTCTGCAGCTGCTCTCGCACCACCGGGTCCACCGCGCTGAACGGCTCGTCCATCAGCATCACCGCCGGGTCTGCGGCCAGGGCGCGGGCCACTCCGACCCGTTGCTGCTGACCGCCCGACAGCTGGGCCGGATACCGGTCGGCGAAGGACAGTTCAAGGCCTACGCGCTCGAGCAGTTCCATCGCGCGGCGCCGGGCGGCCTTCTTGTCGTGGCCGAGCAGGTACGGAACCGTGGCCACGTTGTCCACCACGGTGCGGTGCGGGAAAAGGCCGGCGTTCTGGATGACGTAGCCGATGCCGCGGCGCAGCTTGGCCGCCGAACCCTTGCTGGTGTCCCGGTCGTCGATCCAGATGCGCCCGGCGGTCGGGGCGATCATCCGATTGATCATTCGCAGGGACGTCGTCTTGCCGCACCCCGACGGGCCGACGAACACGGTGATCTTGCCCGACGGTGCCTCGATGCTGAGGTTGTCCACTGCCGTCGAGTTGCCGGGATAGACCTTGGAGACGTTCTCGAAGCGGATCATCGCTCGCTCACCTCGCGTTGGGGTTGGGCGGTGACGGCACCGACGCCGGCGTTCTCGGTGTCCAGCGCGGCGAACGCGCCGGCCAACTCACGGGCCTCGTGGCTCACGATCGCGCCAAGTGCGTCCACCCGCTGCCGGGTCAGACGGTAGGTCGGCCCTACGACACTGATGACCCCGGCGACGGCCCACCGGGGCACCCGTCCGCCGATCGGCCGTTCGATCGGCGATGCGACCGCGGTGACGTCCGGCTCGGCCGGCGAGGGCAGGGCGACGAACCCATCGGGCCCGATGGTGCCGCCCAGCGCCGCTTCCAGGGCGGTGCCAGGTGTGGCCACCCGGTGACCCACCCAGCTGGCGTGGCGCACCGACCAGGTTCCCTCCACCATCGCGATGGTCAGCGCCGACCCGGGCGGTCCGGCGATGTGGACGTAGGCCGTCTCGCCGCAGGCGGCCACGATGCGCCGCAGGGCCGGCTCGGCCAGGGTGGCCAGCGACTGCCGGCCGAAGGCCATGGCGCCGAGCTGGATCACCCGCGGCCCCGGATGGAAGGTGCCGTCGAGGTCCCGGCGCACGAACGCACTGGCCTCCAGCGTGCGCAGCAGGCGCAGGGCGGTGCTGGCCGGTAGTTCAACCAGGCGGGCAACCGCGGCGAGGCTCAGCCCTTGCGCATCACAGACCTCGGCCAGCAGAGCCAGGGCCCGCTCCACGGTTCGAGTCGACGAGGGCTCGACCGCGGGGGGTGTTACCGCCGGGCCGGAGACGAGAGCCCGGCGCGACGGAGCCGACACCCGGTGAGCCATCCGAGCCTCCTCGCGTCTGCGACGGTATGGGCCTCAGTTGTCCACCCCGCTCACGAGCGGGACGGCCGTTGCCAGAGGCTGGAAGGGGATTGCCGGACACCGACAGGCTGCCACGCGTGACCGTGGTGAGGGAGGCCGAGGACGAGCGGCAGGGGTTCCGTAATGAGATCGTTACCGCGGTGACGAAGGCCACCGCCGCCGCCGGTGGCGGGCCTCTTGGCAACGGCTGGAGGGCGCAGCACACTGAGGGTCCAGCCGTACCGGCGCAACCATTCGCTCTGCTTCGTCCACAGGAGGCCGCATTGCCCGACGTCGCCGAGATGCAGTCGCTGCACCGGGCACTCGAGCACCTGCGGTCGGCGGTGGGCGACGTGCGGCGCCGCTACGGCGACATCCCCGCGGCCCGTCGACTGGCCGGCGACGTCGAGCGCATCGAGCTCGATCTCGAGGATCTTCGCGCGATCGCGCCGCCGGCGCCCGTGTTCACCCCCGAGCAGATCCACTACATCGACGACCAACCCTTCGACCCGGCGATGTGGGCCGACGTCGACGACGAGGGCCTCGGCGGCTACCACGGCGCCGGCCGGTGACCCGGCCGGACACCCTGCACGGCGTCGGGAGCGCGGGTCGTGCGCGCATCGCCGCACGCACCCTGCGCACCGACCGCTGGTGGCTCGACCCCGCACTGACCTTCGCCGGGCTGACCGCCTGGGTGCTGTACGCGCTGGTCCGCACATCCTCCCAGCGGGCCTACTTCGTCGAGAAGTACCACTACCTCTCGCCGTTCTCCTCGCCCTGCCTGTCGCACTCCTGCGCTCCCGGCGCCCGGGACTTAGGCACCTGGTTCGGTGACTTCCCGCCGTTCGTGCCGTTCGCTCTGCTGGTGCTGCCGTTCCTGCTCGGCTTCCGGCTGACCTGCTATTACTACCGCAAGGCCTACTACCGGGCGTTCTGGCAGTCCCCGCCGGCCTGCGCCGTGGCCGAGCCGCACTCGGCCTACAGCGGCGAGACCCGCTTCCCGCTGATCCTGCAGAACGCCCACCGCTACTTCTTCTACGTCGCGGTGCTCATCTCGGTGATCAACACCTACGACGCGATCCGGGCCTTCCGCGGCGCCGGCGGCGGGTTCGGCATCGGCCTCGGCACACTGATCATGGTGGTCAACGTGGTCGCACTGTGGGCCTACACCGCCTCGTGCCACTCCTGCCGGCACCTGATCGGCGGGCGGCTCAAGCACTTCTCGGCCCACCCGCTTCGCTACTCAGCCTGGACCTACGTCAGCCGGCTCAACGCCCGGCACATGCAGCTGGCCTGGACCACGCTCGGCACGCTGGTGCTCACCGACGCCTACATCGCCCTGGTGGCGTCGGGCCATCTCAGCGACCTGAGGATCGTGAACTGATCAATGGCTGAGGTCGAGACCCACGACTTCGACGTCCTGGTGATCGGTGCCGGCGGCGCCGGGCTGCGCGCGGCCATCGCCGCCCGCGAGGCCGGGATGCACACGGCGATCATCTGCAAGTCGCTGTTCGGCAAGGCCCACACCGTCATGGCCGAGGGCGGGATCGCGGCCAGCATGGGCAACGTCAACTCCCGCGACAGCTGGCAGGTCCACTTCCGGGACACGATGCGCGGCGGAAAGTTCCTCAACTCCTGGCGCATGGCCGAGCTGCACGCCCAGGAGGCTCCGGAGCGGGTCTGGGAGCTCGAGACCTACGGCGCGCTATTCGACCGGACCAAGGACGGCCGCATCAGCCAGCGCAACTTCGGCGGTCACGAGTACCCGCGCCTGGCCCACGTCGGCGACCGCACGGGCCTCGAACTGATCCGCACGCTGCAGCAGAAGATCGTCTCACTCCAGCAGGAGGACCAGCGCGAATTCGGTGATCCCGAGGCGCGGCTGAAGGTCTTCGCCGAGTTCACGGTCACCGACCTCCTGCGCGACGACGACACCACGGCCATCGCCGGAGCGTTCGGCTACTGGCGCGAGTCGGGACGGTTCCTGCTGTTCCGAGCGCCGGCCGCAGTGCTGGCCACCGGCGGAATCGGCAAGTCGTTCAAGGTGACGTCGAATTCGTGGGAGTACACCGGCGACGGCCACGCCCTGGCGGTGCGCGCCGGATCGACGCTGATCAACATGGAATTCGTCCAGTTCCACCCGACCGGGATGGTCTGGCCCCCGTCGGTAAAGGGAATCCTCGTCACCGAGTCCGTGCGCGGCGACGGCGGCGTGCTGCGCAACAGCGAGGGCAAACGCTTCATGTTCGACTACGTGCCGTCGGTGTTTCGCGGCCAGTACGCCGACAACGAGGCGGAGGCCGATCGCTGGTACGACGACCCGGACCACAACAAGCGCACGCCCGACCTGCTCCCGCGCGACGAGGTGGCGCGGGCGATCAACTCCGAGGTCAAGGCCGGTCGCGGATCGCCTCACGGCGGGGTGTTCCTGGACATCGCCTCCCGCCGCAGCGCGGCGGAAATCCTCAAGCGCCTGCCGTCCATGCAACACCAGTTCAAGGAGCTGGCCGACGTCGACATCACGGCCGAGCCGATGGAGGTCGGCCCGACGTGCCACTACGTGATGGGCGGGGTCGAGGTCGACCCGGACAGCGCGGCGGCCGCACGGGTCCCCGGGCTGTTCGCGGCCGGCGAGGTCGCCGGCGGCATGCACGGCTCCAACCGCCTTGGTGGGAACTCCCTGTCGGACCTGCTGGTCTTCGGCCGCCGGGCCGGCCTCGGAGCCGCGGCCTACGTCAAGGCCCTCGGCTCGACGCCGCCGGCGGTGACCACGGCGCAGGTCGACGCGGCGTCGGCCCAGGCCCTGGCCCCGTTCGGGCACGAGGACGGCGAGAACCCGTACACGCTGCACCAGGAGCTGCAGCAGACGATGAACGACCTGGTCGGAATCATCCGACGCGAGTCGGAGATCGAGCAGGCGATCAAGACTCTCGACGACCTCAAGCACCGGGCGCGCACCGTGTCGGTCGAGGGGCACCGGCAGTTCAACCCCGGCTGGCACCTCGCCCTGGACCTGCGCAACATGCTCGCGGTCAGCGAGTGCGTGGCCCGGGCGGCGCTCATGCGCCAGGAAAGCCGCGGCGGGCACACCCGCGAGGACTTTCCGGCCATGGATTCGCGCTGGCGGCGGGTCAACCTTGTCTGTGCCGCGGCCGACGAGGGCGGGCCCGAGAGCGGAATCACCGACGCCATCGACGTCACCGAACAGGTCATGACCCCGATGCGGGCCGACCTGATGGCCCTGTTCGAGCGCGAGGAACTGGCCAAGTACCTGACCGACGACGAACTGCCCGCCGATGAAGGTCGCGCCAACGACGACCTACCGGCCGCGACCGACGGAGATGCCCAGTGACCGCCTCGTGACCTATGACGCCCGCTTCCGCGTATGGCGCGGCGACGACACCGCCGGGGACCTCGTCGACTACACCGTCGAGGTCAACGACGGCGAGGTCGTGCTGGACGTCATCCATCGACTGCAGGCCACCCAGGCCGGTGATCTGGCGGTGCGCTGGAACTGCAAGGCCGGCAAGTGCGGCTCGTGCAGCGCCGAGGTCAACGGCCGGCCGCGACTGCTGTGCATGACCCGGATGTCGACCTTCGGCGAGGGCGACACGATCACCGTCACCCCGATGCGGACGTTCCCGGTGATCCGCGACCTGGTCACCGACGTCTCGTTCAACTACGCCAAGGCCCGCGAGATCCCGTCCTTTGCGCCGCCGCCGGACCTGGCCCCGGGTGAATACCGGATGCAGCAGGTCGACGTCGAGCGCTCGCAGGAGTTCCGCAAGTGCATCGAATGCTTCCTGTGCCAAGACACCTGTCACGTGGTGCGCGACCACGAGGAGAACAAGGTCGCGTTCGCCGGTCCGCGCTACCTCATGCGGGTGGCCGAACTGGACATGCACCCGCTCGACACCCTGGACCGCAAAAACGAAGCGCAGGAGCAGCACGGGCTGGGCTTCTGCAACATCACCAAGTGCTGCAGCGACGTCTGCCCTGAACACATCAAGATCACTGACAACGCGCTGATCCCGATGAAGGAGCGCGTCGTGGACCGCAAGTACGACCCGGTGGCCTGGCTCGGGCGCATCGGCCGCCGAACCACCGCCAACGGGTCCTAGGGAGCACCACGGACCCAGGGACTCCAGCCGCACCACCTCCGCGGCCTGGTCGTCATCGGCGCGGGGGCTAGATCGAGGTGCAGCCGGTTCTTCGCCGTCTTGTCCTCGGGCACCGGGACGAAGGTGAGGCCCGGCCCGTGCCGCTCGACCGGGACGTCGAAGCCGTCGACCCTAGGAACGGCCACCGACGACGGATGGCGCGTCGGTCAGGTACCGAAGCGGAACCGGGTGGCGTCGGCCGGGAAGTTGAACCAGGCCAGCGCGCGGTGCGGAGTGAGCACCCGCAGGCCGCCGCCCTCTTCCGACCAGGAGTCGGCCGACGGCGCGTATCCCGAGTCGTGATATTTGACGAATTCCGCCGCGAGGCGGCGGCCCAGCCCGTCGGCGTCGGCCCGCGTCGCTTCCGACCGGCCTTCGACGATGACCGCCTCTGTGCCGCTCTCGAGATTGAGCGCGCACGCCGAATTGTGGATCAGGTTGCGAACGTGACGGGTCGAGGGCGCGCCGTCGTACCAGAACCGGCCATCCAGCCAGACGCCCCAGCGCGGCACCACGTGCGGTGTTCCGTCCGGTCGCACGGTGGCCAACCAGTAGTGCAACGAGTCGATCAAGCGCCGCTCGACGACGCCCCATTCGAGCAGTCCCTCGGCGGTGGCCGGCAGTCCGTAGCCGTCGGGGAAGTCCGGACGTTGCGCCACCGGAGGGCTGAAACCAGTCATCGGTGGACGGTAGCGAGGACCCCCGTCACCGCGAAGTAGGTTGGCCCCGTAGCTGGACGCCCGTCGGCGTGTCGTCCCTGCCCATGGGCCGACCACCGCCGCCGGACCGTCATGTTACCGGCGGGTAACCTGTGAATGGCCTGCCGTCCGTTGAAGGAGAGTCGATGCTTCTGCGTATCACGTTGACCCTGCTGATGACCGTCTTCGCTCTGGCGGTCATCGGACGACGGGTGCTTTGGCTGACCCGGCTGATACGCACCGGGCGTCCGGCACCGGGCCGTACGGACCGCCTGGGCGAGCGGTTGCGGGCCCAGGTGGTGGAGGTGTTCGGGCAGCGGCGGCTGCTCACCTGGTCCGTGCCCGGCGTGGCGCACTTCCTCACCTTCTGGGGCTTCCTCGTCCTCGCGCTGACCATTCTCGAGGCCTACGGCGCCCTGCTGGTCAGCCAGGACTTCGCGATCCCGGTCATCGGTCGCTGGCGGGTGCTCGGCTTCCTCGAGGACTTCTTCGCCGTCGCCGTGCTCGTTGGCCTGGCTGCGTTCGCCTATCAGCGGGTCAAGCACGCCCCCGAACGGGAACACCGCAGCAGCCGGTTCTACGGATCGCACACCCGGGCGGCCTGGGTGATCCTCGGGATGATCACGCTGGTCATCCTGACCCTGCTCGGTCTGCGCGGCGCGCAGTACAACACCGGCCACTTCCCGTTCGGGCAGTCCAAGTGGCCGTTCGCGTCCTACCTGGTTTCCCGGCTGTTCGGCACCGGCGCGTACAACCAGGGCCTAGAGACCTTTTTCCTGCTCGCCCAGGTGGGCGTGGTACTCGCCTTCGGCGTCATCGTCGTCTACTCCAAGCACCTGCACATCGCGCTGGCCCCGCTCAACATCGCCACCAAGCGGCTGCCCGACGGGTTGGGCGCGCTGTTGCCGGTCGCCGACCCGGCCGGCAAACCGATCGACTTCGAAGACGTCGAGAACCTCGACGACGACGCGTCTTTGGGTAAGGGCACGATCGAGGACTTCACGTGGAAGGGCATGCTCGATCTGTCGACCTGCACCGAGTGCGGGCGGTGCCAGTCCCAGTGCCCGGCGTGGAACACCGACAAGCCGCTGTCGCCCAAGCTTTTGATCATGGACCTGCGTGATCACCTGTTCGCCAAGGCGCCGTACCTGCTCACCGCCGACGAGGGCGCCAAGGCCGAGCTGGTCACCACCGGCATCGAGGAGGGCGGCCCTAGCGACGCCGGTACCGACGCGGCCGGCCCGCACCTCCGCGGCGTGCCCGAGTCCGGCTTCGGGCGCATCACCGGCTCCAACCCTGCCCAATACGAACGGCCGCTGGTCGGCACGGCCGAGGAGGGCGGGGTGATCGACCCGGACGTGCTGTGGTCGTGCACCACCTGCGGCGCCTGTGTGGAGCAGTGCCCGGTCGACATCGAGCACGTGGACCACATCGTCGACATGCGCCGCTACCAGGTACTGATCGAGTCCTCGTTCCCGTCCGAGGCCGGCTCGATGCTGCGCAATCTGGAGAACCGGGGCAATCCCTGGGGTCTGCCGGAGACCAAGCGGGAGGAGTGGATGGCCGAGGTGGACTTCGACGTCCGCCGGGCCAGCGCCGGGGAGCCGCTCGACCCGGATATCGAGTACCTGTACTGGGTCGGCTGCGCTGGCGGACTCGAGGACCGGGCCCGCAAGGTCACCGTGGCCTTCGCCGAGCTGCTCCACACCGCCGGGGTGGAGTTCGCCGTCCTCGGCGCGGAGGAGGCCTGCTCGGGTGACCCGGCCCGCCGTCTGGGCAACGAGTTCCTCTTCCAGATGCTCGGCCAGCAGAACGTCGAGACGCTGAACTCGATCGAGCGAGCCGCTCCGCTGAAGATCGTCGCTACCTGTCCGCACTGCTTCAACACGTTGGCCAACGAGTACCCCCAGCTGGGCGGGCACTACCAGGTCATCCACCACACCCAGCTGCTGGCCCAGCTCGTGGCCGACGGGCGGCTCACGCCGATCGAGCCGGTGGACAAGAAGGTCACCTACCACGACCCGTGCTACCTCGGCCGGCACAACAAGATCTACTCCCCACCGCGCGAGGTCCTCGGCACCATCCCGGCCCTGCGCTCGGAGGAGATGCACCGCTGCAAGGAACGCGGCTTCTGCTGCGGGGCCGGCGGCGCGCGGTTCTGGATGGAGGAGAAGATCGGCAAGCGGATCAACGTCGAGCGCACCGAGGAGGCCCTGGGCCTCGACCCCGACCTGGTCTCCACCGCCTGCCCGTTCTGCATGGTCATGCTGTCCGACGCGGTCACGGCCAAGCAGGCCGATGGCAGCGCCCGCGAGGACGTCGCCGTGCTCGATGTGGCCCAGATCCTGTCCCGGTCCATCGCTCGCCCGGCCGCCGGAGAAGGCGTAGAGCCAGACCCCGAGCCCGTTCCCGCGCCGACCGCCTGACTCAATCCGGCGGACCTGCGCACGGGTGATCAGTCGGCCACTTCTCGCATGGCTGCGGGCTCAGAGTTGGCCGGCCGGAATCGACCGTTGCGAGCTCAATCGGATCGTTACCGAATCGTGGCCGACAACAGGTATCGAAACGGTGATGATCAACGTCCTCTATATGTGAGGACTCTGCAGATGTTCCTACTCCGCCGCCACGAGCGCCCGCGCCGTACCGATGCCGTCCTCAACGACGAGCAGTTCGAGGTGTTGGAGAGCGCGCTGGCCTGCGAGGAGGGCCTGCCCGAGTACCTGCGCCTGACCCGCCCGGCCCCTCAGGCCGAGCGCCGGCGGTTGCGCAGCGTCTCCTGAGACCAGCCGGAGCGTGGCGATCTGTGGGGGTAATCGCCCGCTCCGGCTCTTACTTTCCCGCTTCGACTTCGCGGCTCAGACTTCGCGGCTCAGCCGTCCCGGCCGACACCCCGGCCCAACTCCCAGCTCAGCCGACCGGCCGGCGCGACTCGTCCTGTCGGGCCCGCTCGGCGCCTTGGGCGATGGGTGCGGCCAGAGCGGCCTCGGGGATACCAAAGGCGTCGACCAGCAGCCGAGCGTGCGGTCGCAGCTCGGCACACAACCGGTTCACCGCAGCGGCCAGGGCGCGGGAGCGGCGGGCGGTCAGCCGGCCGTGCTCCAGGAACCAGGCGCGGTCGGCCTCCAGCGTGCTGAGCGCGTAGAGGTCGCAGACCCGGTCCAGCAGGGCGGCTGCGGCCGGGTCGGTGCAGGCGGCGATGCCGGCGACGAAGGACTCGAGCACCACCCGCTCCACGTGGGCGCGAGCCGCCGCCAGCAGGTGGTCCTGCGCCTCGTTGAACCGCTCGAACGCATCTGGGGCGTCGGGACGGATCCGCCGCAGTCGCCGGGCCAGACCGTCGAGTACGTGCTTTTCCCGCTCCTCGAACAGCTGGAGCTGGTGGCCGCGGTCGAGCAGGTCGCCGTCGGCCGCCGACAGTCCGTCCCGGCCGGGCGCGGCGTCGACGAGGCGCTGGACGAGAGCCCGGGCCGCCGTGCGCTCGATCACCGTGCTGGCCACATGATCGGCGACGAAGCGAATCGTGCCCAGGGTGTCGAGGGCGCCGAACGCCGTCCGGTATTGCGTCAGCAACTCCTTGGCCACCAGCTGCAGCAGAACGGTGTTGTCGCCCTCGAACGTGGTGAAGACGTCGGTGTCCGCCTTCAGCGCCGGCAGCCGGTTCTCGGCCAGGTAGCCCGCTCCGCCGCACGCCTCCCGCGCGGTTTGGATGGCTCGGGTCGCATGCCAGGTGCCTAGCGCCTTGACCCCCGCCGCCCGGCTCTCCAGCCGCCGACGCGCCCCCGCGTCCGTCGAACCGAGCCGGCCGCCACCACCGACCGCGCTACCGGTGCTTGCGCCGCCGAAGGTCTCGTGCAGCGTCTCCACCAGCTCGAGCTGGGCGAAGTGCAGCGCGTAGGACGTGGCCAGCAGGGGCAGCAGCTTGCGTTGATGGGCCCGGTAGTCCATGAGGACCACCTCGTCCGCCGAGCCCGGGGAACGGAATTGACGGCGGTCCTCCGCATAGCGCACGGCGATGGCCAGCCCGACCCGAGCCGCGCTGCCGGCGCCTCCGGCCACGCTGATCCGCCCCTGGATCAGCGTGCCCAGCATGGTGAAGAATCGCGCGGTCTGGTCCGGCACCGGCGTGGAGTAGGTGCCGTCCGCGGCCACGTCGCCGTAACGATTGAGCAGGTTGGCCCGCGGCACCCGAACGGAGTCGAAGGCCAGCCGGCCGTTGTCCACGCCCTCGAGGCCGGCCTTCGGTCCGCAGTCCTCGATGTGCACCCCGGGCAACGGCGCTCCGTCGGCGTCGCGGATCGGCACGACGAACGCGTGGACCCCCTGCTGCGCGCCGAGCGTGCTGAGCTGAGCGAAGACCACGGCGGCCCGTCCGTCCCGCGCGGCGTTGCCGATGTAGTCCTTGTAGGCGGCCCGGATCGGCGTGGAGATCACAAACTCCTCGCGCGCCGGGTCATAGGTGGCCGTCGTCCGGAGCGCGGCGACGTCCGAGCCGTGGCCGGTCTCGGTCATGGCGAAGCACCCGGGCAGCTCGAGGGAGGCCACGTCGGCCAGGTAGCGCTCGTGGTGCTCAGCGGTGCCGAGGTGCAGGATGGCCCCGCCGAACAGCCCCCACTGCACGCCGGCCTTGACCAGGAGCGACAGGTCCCCGTAGGCCAGCATCTCGAAGCCGGTGACCGACGCGCCGACGTCCTCCCGGCCGCCGACCGACACCGGCATCCCGAGCAGCGGCAGCCCGATCTTGGCGATGGCCTGCATCTGCTCCATCACCCGGGCCCGGTACTGATCGCGCGGCAGGTCATGGACGGGCGCGAAGATCTCCTCGGTAGCCAGCCCGCGGCAACGCTCGCGGATGGCCGACCAGCGCCCGTCGAGGGTGGCCCGCAGGGCGGCGACCTGGGCCTCGGTGAGCGACGCGGGCAGTTCCCGGGCGGCAGAAGGCGAGGCAGTCATGCGTGGACCTCGGTCCGCTCGGTTGCTAGGTGCCCCGAACCGACCGCGACCATGCCGCTCCACAGCAGGTCGGTCAGGTCCTCGGCCAGCTCGGCCCGGGGTCGGCCTGGGTTCTCGAGCCACCAGTCGCCGGCCGCCCGCACCGCCCCGACGACGGCCACTCCCCAGGGGTCGGCGGGCTCAGGATCGGCGCCCCGCTCGCGCAGCCGGGCGTCGAACAGCGCGGTGATGAGGTCGCTCACCACTGACGTGTAGTCGGCGAAGCGCTCGCCCGAGCCCTCGAGCACCGGGTTGTGCACCACGAAGCGGTACAGCTCCGGGTCCTCGTCGAGCAGGCGCAGGTAGGCGTTGACGCCGGCGGCCAGGCGGGCGCGATGGTCGTCCTCGGCGCCTACCGCCGCGGTCACCCGGGCCACCAGGGCACCGGCGAGCATCCGTCCGACCGAGCGGTAGAGATCGGCTTTGTCGGCGAAGTAGCGATAGAACACCGCTTTCGACGTACCGGCGGCCGCGGCGATCTGGTCCATGCCCACCCCGGCGCCGTGTGCGCGTACCGCGTCCACCGCCGCCGCCAGCAGCGCCTCGCGACGCTGTGCCCGGTGTACGTCCCAGCGGGCGTTGCGGCCGTCGGAGCCGCGGGGGTCGACGCCGCGGAGGTCGACGGCGACATCTGCCTGAACCCGTCGCCCGTCCGTCCCAGGACGTTTCAAGGCCGACTTCACGAAACCGACGGTATCAGATACTGTGGGTACCGGCTGGGCGAATTGCGCTACTTGATGCCCGCACCGCCCGTCCGTCCCCGAGCGGAAAGGTTCTCCGTTGCCCACCACCCGCGCCGCGATCCTCGGCGGCAACCGCACTCCGTTCGCCCGGGCCAACGGCGCCTACGCCCGCGCGTCCAACCAGGACCTGCTCACGGCTGCGATCGACGGCCTGGTCGCCCGCTTCGGCCTGCAGAACGAGCGGCTGGGCGAGGTGGCGGCCGGCGCGGTGCTCAAGCACTCGCGCGACTTCAACCTCACCCGGGAGGCCGTCCTCGGCAGCCGGCTCTCGCCGACCACCCCGGCCTACGACGTCCAGCAGGCGTGTGGCACCGGCCTCGAAACCACGATCCTGGTGGCCAACAAGATTGCTCTCGGCCAGATCGAGTCCGGGGTGGCCGCCGGCAGCGACACCGCATCCGACGCGCCGATCGCGGTGAACGAGGACCTGCGTCAGGTGCTGCTCGCGGCCAACCGAGCGCGTTCCTTCGGCGCCCGGGCTCGTGCCTTCTCCGGCCTGCGTCCGGGGCACCTGAAGCCATCGATTCCCCGCAACGCCGAGGCTCGGACCGGCCTGTCGATGGGCGAGCACGCGGCGATCACCGCGGCCGAGTGGTCGATCCCGCGCCCGGACCAGGACGAGCTGGCCGTGGCCAGCCACCACCACCTCGCCGCCTCCTACGAGCGCGGTTTCCAGGACGACCTGGTCACCCCGTTCCTGCGGCTGACCCGCGACGACAACCTGCGCCCGGACACGTCGGTCGAGAAGCTCGCCGCCCTGCGCACCGTCTTCGGACGCGGCGAGGGTGCCACCATGACCGCCGGCAATTCGACGCCGCTCACGGACGGCGCGTCCACCGTGCTGCTCGGGTCCGACGAATGGGCCGCGGCTCGCAACCTGCCGGTGCTGGCCCACCTCGTCGACGCCGAGACGGCTGCGGTGGACTACGTGCACGGCGACCGGCGGGCCGACGGTCTGCTGATGGCGCCGGTGTACGCGCTGCCCCGCCTCCTGGCCCGCCAGAAGCTCACCCTGCAGGACTTCGACTACTACGAGATCCACGAGGCCTTCGCCTCCACCGTCCTGGCCACGCTGGCGGCCTGGGAGGACGACGAGTTCTGCCGGACCCGCCTGGGCCTGTCCGGAGCGCTCGGGCCGATCGACCGCCGTCGGCTCAACGTCAACGGATCCTCCCTGGCCGCGGGCCATCCCTTCGCCGCCACCGGTGGGCGCATCGTGTCCGCGCTGGCCGCGCAGCTGGCCGAGCGGGGCTCGGGCCGCGGGCTCATCTCCATCTGCGCCGCCGGTGGCCAGGGCGTAATAGCGATTCTCGAGGCGGCCTGACCGTCATCCCGACGCCGGACCGCTGCCCCGCACCCTCACTCGACTGCTGAGGAAGCCTGTGACCGACCGCTACCAAACCCTGGTCAACTCCGGCCCGGGCCGCACCGTGGCCATGAAGCTCGGCCTGCCCCGCCCGGCGGTACTGCGCCGCTACGAGCCCGGGGTCGCGCTGCTGCCCGGACCGGTTCTGCTGGTCGAGCTGACCGGGTCCTTCCTCGGGTTGGCCGACGTCCTGCGGGCGACCGGCGCCGAGCTGCTCGCTGCCGACGATGGCCACGTGCGGCCGACCGGCCTGGTCGTCGACGCCACCGGGCTACGGCAGGTGGGCGAGCTCGCCGCACTGCCCGAGCACCTCGGGGGCCTGCTCCGGCGGCTGCGTGGATCGGGCCGAGTGGTCGTGGTCGGCCAGGAAAGCGCATCGGACGACGGCCCCGAGCTGGCCGCCGTGCGACAGTCCCTGGACGGCGCGGTGCGATCCCTGGCCAAGGAGCTGCGGGCCGGCGCCACCGCCAACCTGGTGCTCGCGGGCGCCGCTGGGGCAACGCCCGCCGCGCTGGAATCGACCTTGCGGTTCCTCCTGTCCGGTCGGTCGGCCTACGTCGACGGCCAGGTCGTGCGCCTGGCTGCGCGCGACGTACCGACGGCCGGAGACTGGAGCCGTCCGCTGGCCGGCAAGGTCGCGCTGGTGACCGGTGCCGCGCGGGGCATAGGCGCAGCAATCGCGGCCACCTTGGCCCGCGACGGCGCGACGGTGGTCTGTGCCGACCTCCCCGCCGCCGGCGCCGCGCTGGCCGCGGTGGCCAACTCTCTCGGCGGCAGCACGCTGCAGCTGGACATTGCGGCAGCCGAGGCACCGCAACGGCTGGCCCGCCACCTGCGTGAGCGCCACGGCGGAGTCGACATCGTGGTGCACAACGCCGGCATCACCCGGGACCGGTTGCTGGCCAACATGGGCCCCGAGACGTGGACGTCCGTCCTCGACGTGAACCTTCAGGCCCAGCTGCGGATCAACGCCGTCCTGCTCGACGGGGACCTCTTGCGACCCGAGGCGCGGATCGTCAGTCTGTCCTCGACCAGCGGCATCGCCGGCAACCGCGGCCAGACGAACTACGCGGCCAGCAAGGCGGGGATCATCGGGATGGTGCGAGCCACGGCCGGACTGCTCGCGCCTGACGGCGGCACGATCAACGCCGTTGCGCCCGGGTTCATCGACACCGAGATGACCCAGCGCATGCCGCTGGCCACCCGCGAGGTCGCTCGCCGGCTCAACAGCCTCAACCAGGCCGGCCAGCCGGTCGACGTGGCCGAGGCTGTCGCCTGGTTGGCCTCGCCCGGCGCCGGCGCAGTCAGCGCTCAGGTGCTGCGGGTCTGCGGGCAAGCC
>JBDUAD010000154.1:0-4294 GCA_040004775.1 bacterium
TTGATGAACTGCCAGATGATGCGGGTCATCTCGTCGCCGTCGAGCTCGACGACCGTTCCCTCGACCTTGATCTTCGACATGCCTGGCGCCTCCGGGGCATCCGTGGGGGACCGAGATTCCTTTACGTCAAGATATCCCGGGGCCCGGCTCGGCCGAAATCCTTCGCGGGCGGCCTGGACCCGTTGGTCCGAGCGGGCATCATGACCGTTCGTGGCCGTACGCGTCGATCCCTCGCCATCCGACGGATCGCCGCACGCCGAGCTCGACGCGTTCGTCTTCGGCCGCCTGGCCGAACTCGGACCGCCGCGGGCCGACGCCCGGCGCTGGCTGGAACGGTTCGACGTCATGGCCGCCAGCCGGCACCTGGACCTGACCGCCCGGCGCATGCGCGAGAGCGGACAGGGCCATTACACGATCGCCTCGGCCGGGCACGAGTCCAACGCCGCGGTCGCCGTCGCGCTGCGGGTCGGAGACCCGGCGCTGCTGCACTACCGGTCGGGTGCCTTCTACCTGGCCCGCTCCCAGCAGGCCGGGCGGCCGCTGGCCGACGGTATCCGCGACGTCCTGTTCGGGCTGATGGGTGCGACAGCCGACCCCGCGTCGGGCGGACGCCACAAGGTGTTTGGCCATCCCGACCTGGCGATCATTCCGCAGACGTCGACCATCGCCTCGCACCTGCCCCGCGCGGTCGGAGTGGCCTTCGCCGTCGACCGGGCCCGACGCCTGGGACTGCCGACGCGGTGGGCGGCGGACGCAGTGACCGTGGCCAGCTTCGGCGACGCCTCGATCAACCACTCGACTGCGACCGGCGCGCTGAACACTGCCGGCTACTGCGCCGAACAGGGTTTGGGGCTGGCCCTGCTCTTCGTGTGCGAGGACAACGGGCTGGGCATCTCGGTGCCGTCACCGGCCGGGTGGGTGGCCGAGGCCGCCCGCCGGCCGGGTCTGCGTTACCTCGCGGCCAACGGCGCCCAGCCCCAGGAACTTGACGCGGTGCTGGCCGACGCGGTGGCCGACCTGCGGCGGACCCGGCGGCCCGCCCTTCTGCACCTGCGCACGGTCCGCTTCCTCGGCCACGCCGGCACCGACGTGGAGGCGGCCTACCGCCCGCCGGCCGAGGTACGCGCCGACCGCGAGCTCGACCCGCTGCTGGCCGTCGCGGCCTGCATCGGCGGCGACGAGCCGGCCGTGCGCTACTCCGCTATCGGCGAACTGGTCAGGCAGCTGGCCGACGAGCTGCAGGACGCACCGACGCTGACCACTCGCACCGCGGTGACCGCACCGTTGCTCGAGGTGACCGCACCGCTGCTCCACGCGGCAGCTCCGCAACGTGCCGATGCCCGTGCCCCCGCGTCGTCGTCGACGAGCGCCGAAGGACTGACATTGGCGCAGAGCATCAACTCCGCATTGGCCGATGCTCTCGCCGCCCGACCGAACCTGCTGGTGTTCGGCGAGGACGTCGGGCGCAAGGGCGGCGTCTACGGCGTGACCCGCGGCCTGGCCCAGCGCTTTCGCACCAGCCGCGTGTTCGACACCCTGCTCGACGAACAGGCCATCCTCGGCCTGGGCCTCGGCGCCGGGGTGAGCGGGCTGCTGCCGGTTCCGGAGATCCAGTACCTCGCCTATCTGCACAATGCCGAGGACCAACTGCGAGGCGAGGCGGCCAGCCTGCGGTTCTTCAGTGCCGGTGCGTACACCAACCCGATGGTGGTACGGGTCGCCGGGCTGGCCTACCAGAAGGGCTTCGGCGGTCACTTCCACAACGACAACGCGGTCGGCGTGCTGCGCGACATCCCCGGCCTCGTCGTCGCCGTGCCGGCTCGCCCCGAGGACGCCGGGCCGATGCTGCAGGCCTGCCTAAACCTGGCCGTCGAGCAGGGCGCGGTGTGCGTCTACCTGGAGCCGATCGCGCTGTACCACGAGCGCGACCTGCACGTCCCGGGCGACCGCGGCTGGCTCGGGTCGGTGCGATCCGGCGACGACACCGTCGGAGTCGGCCGGGCCCGCACGCACGGCACGGGCACCGACCTGACCATCGTCACGTTCGCCAACGGGCTACGCATGAGCCTGCGGGTCGCCACCCGGCTGGCCGACGACGGGATCGGCGCACGGGTGGTCGACCTGCGCTGGATCGCGCCGCTGCCGGTGGCCGACCTGCTCGCCGAGGCGCAGGCCACCGGCCGGGTGCTGGTGGCCGACGAGACCCGCCACGGCGGCGGGGTAGGCGAAGGAGTGGTCACGGCCCTGGTCGAGGCCGGGTTCACCGGCGCCATCGCCCGGGTGGCCGGGGCGGACAGCTACATCCCCCTCGGCCCGGCGGCCGACCTCGTCCTGCTCAGCGAAGTGGACATCGAAGTCGCCGCCCGCCGACTGACGCACACAGCGGCGGCCGGGGCCGAACCCGGTGCTTAACCGGACGAACCAGTCCTGATCCGCATTGGCTCGGACCGGCCGCTGGCGCCGGACCAGCGGTCCAATGCCGCCACCGTGCGCATGTGGGGGAAGGTCAGGGCCAGCAGGACCGCCAGAGCACCGCTCACCAGCGAAGGCGAAGCGTGGATCCAGACGATCGGTAGGGCGGCGGCGACGACCGCGGTCGGCAACAGGGCGCACCGCGCGTAGCGCCGCAGGGCATCGGCCGTGGCCAACCGCGCCCCGTCGGGACCGGGGAGAGCGAGCAACCGGGCGGTGTGACGCAGCGCGTGCCAGAACCCGAAGTACACGGCAAAGGCGGCCAGCGGATTCACGAGGACGAACACCGCCACCAGCAGCACGATCTCGAATCCGACTCGCCACCGGCCCTGCCGGAAGGCCTGGAGGGCGACGGCGGCGTTCAGGGAGAGAACGCCGACGGCCAGCAGGCTCAGCAGGGCGCCCACCGCGTCGCCCGGGAAAGCCGGCGCCAACTGACCCAGCACTGTGGCCTGGTGGTAGTGCCCGAAACCGAGGGGCAGCACGATTACCGCCGATCCGTGAGCGGCGGCGCGTACCCACTCCTGGTCGAGCGTGGAGCGAGGGGCCGGCGCATCAGCCACGAGGAATTGGGTTTCCGCCCGGCCGAAGTGCCAGGCGGACGCGAGGAGGAAGATCGCCACCGCGAGATCGGCAATCACCACCAGCGCGACCACCGCGAGCGCGGCCACCAGGAGGTAGTGGCCGAGTACGAGGGCCATGCTGCGGCGCTGGGGTCGGGTCCGGCTCGTCCAGAACGGCACCATGTGGTCGACCGCGCCGTGCGGGATGCCGACCAGGATCCCGACCATGGCCAGGCCGACCGAAGCCTCGCTCAGCTGGTCAGGGATCAGGACCTGGGCGGCGAGCACGCCGGTCAACGCCGCCACACCGATGGCCGAGAGGAGCTGGTCGAGCGATACGTGGCCCGCCGGCCGAGCCGAAGGAGGATCGGCTTGGCCGGCGGGTGAGCAGCGCGCGGCAAGTGACCCCGGAAGGCGTTGGGTCAGCTGCCGGGTCATCTGACTCAGGCAGCGGAGACGAGTTCAGCCGGTGGCCGAACCTCGCTGGGGCCCGAGTCGTCGTCGTAGGCCGCGTCCTCGAGGCGGCTCTTGATCCGGGCCACCCGATAGATGACGAGGCCGTACGCGGCCTTGGCCAGGATGTCGGCGATGGAGTAGCCGCCCTGGCGCAAGACAAAGCCACCTTCGCCGCCGAAGAAGCTGCCCCCGAAGATGGGGAACGTGTAGGCGACCGGGTACACACACCACAGCGCGACCAGCGAAACGCGCAGGAACTTGATCGTGCCGATGACCTCGACCGGCTGGCGGACCAGCGACTTGGACAGCTCGACGAACAAGACGTAGATCAGGTAGAGGAAGGGAATGGTCGACAGCACGCCCCAGACGATCCGCGCGCCGGTGCTCGACGCGATTTCGCCCGGATAGCCCAGCGCGATCATGAGCGCGGATGCGGGAACCAGCTTGAGCAGTAGCGACCGGGTTTCCTTGCGGGCGAGCGCCATCACGGCGACGGTCTCGACCAGTAGGAGAGGAACGGTGAGCAGCCAGTCCACGTAGCGGTAGGCCTCGTTGAATTCGACGCCGGACAGGGCGTGGGCCGCGTTCGCCGTAGTACCGGGCGGGTAACTGGCTTTGAGGTTGTCGAAGATCCGGAAGTAGTGATAGGCCGCGATACCGCAGACGATCGCCGATACGACTACGGCGTTGCGATACCGCGGGGCTACTCGTCGCTGGGAGACCAGCAAGAAGATCGCCGTGAACAGCATGCTGGCGATGACGAGGGAGAACAGGTTGTACACGGTCGAGAAGTTGCCCGCGGT
>JBDUAD010000155.1:0-4275 GCA_040004775.1 bacterium
GGAGTGACGACCACCGATCCGGCGCCGACCACGACCTTGCCCGCCCAGTACTCCCCGGGCGAGGTAGAGGCCGGCCTGTACGAGGGGTGGGAGTCCCGCGGGTACTTCACCGCCGACGCCGCGAGCGATCGGGAACCGTTCAGCATCGTCATCCCGCCGCCCAATGTGACCGGCGGTCTTCACCTCGGCCACGCCTTCGAGCACACGCTCATGGACGCCCTCGTCCGTCGGGCGCGCATGCAGGGCAAGGAAACCCTGTGGGTGCCGGGCATGGATCACGCCAGCATCGCCGTGCACGCGCTGGTCGAGAAGGAACTGGCTGAGGAGGGCACCGACCGGCGGGCCCTCGGGCGTGAGGCGTTCATCGAGCGGGTCTGGCAGTGGAAGGCGGCCTACGGCGGCCAGATCCTGGACCAGATGCGCCGCCTCGGCGACAGCGTCGACTGGACCCGCGAGCGGTTCACCCTCGATGAGGGGTTCTCGCGCGCGGTGCAGACGATGTTCAAGCGCCTCTACGACGAAGGCCTCATCTACCGGGCGGAACGGCTGGTCAACTGGTCACCGGTGCTGCGCTCGGTGCTGTCGGACGCCGAGGTCGACCATCGCGAGGTTGAGGGCGAGCTGGTCTCCATCCGCTACGGCGCCGCCGACGGCTCGGGGCCGTCGCTGATCGTGGCCACCACGCGGGTCGAGACGATGCTCGGCGACACCGCGGTGGCTGTGCATCCGGATGACGAGCGCTACGCCGCCCTGATCGGCACCGACGTCGAGCTGCCCCTGACCGGCCGGCGCATCCCCGTGATCGCCGACGGGCACGTCGACCCACAGTTCGGCACCGGCGCGGTCAAGGTGACTCCGGCCCATGACCCGAACGACTTCGCCATCGGCCAGCGCCACGGCCTGCCCATGCCGACGATCATGGACGATGAAGGGCGCATCACCGCCACCGGAACCGACTTCGACGGGATGGACCGGTTCGAGGCCCGCGTGGCCGTGCGGGAGCGGCTTCGCGAGCAGGGCCGGATCGTGGCCGAGCAGCGGCCCTACCTGCACTCGGTCGGTCACTCCGAGCGCAGCAAGGAGCCGATCGAGCCGCGGCTGTCCCTGCAGTGGTTCGTGGCCGTGGACACCCTCGCCCGCGCGGCCGGGACCGCGGTGCGCGACGGCCGGGTGGCCATCAGTCCGCCGGAACTGGCGGCGCGCTACTTCGCCTGGGTCGATCACCTGCACGACTGGTGCATCAGCCGCCAGCTCTGGTGGGGTCACCGCATACCGGTCTGGTACTCACCAGACGGTACCGAGCAGATCTGCCTCGGGCCGGGGGAGGAGCCGCCGGCCGGCTGGCGCCAGGACGAGGACGTGCTCGACACCTGGTTCTCCGCCGGCCTGTGGCCGTTCTCCACGCTGGGCTGGCCCGACGACACCGCCGACCTGCGCCGGTTCTATCCGACCACGGTCCTGGTCACCGGCTACGACATCCTGTTCTTCTGGGTCGTGCGGATGATGATGTTCAGCGTCCACGCCGAGGTGAACGAGCCCGGGTCGGTGCCGTTCGGCACGGTCGCCCTGCACGGCATGCTGCGTGACAAGCAGGGCCGCAAGATGTCGAAGTCGCGCGGCAACGGCGTGGACCCGTTGGACTGGATGGACGCCTACGGCACCGACGCCACCCGCTTCACCTTCGCCCGCTGCGGCAACCCCGGTGCCGACGCCCCAGTAAGCGAAGAACTGGTGCAGAGCTCACGCAGTTTCTGCACCAAGTTGTGGAACGCCACCCGTTTCGCGCTGCTCAACGGGGCGACGACGGACGGCGAGGTGCCGTCGATCCCGACCGGCGCCGACGCCTGGATCACCGGGCGGCTGCAGCAGGTCGTCGCCGACGTCGACCGCCTCTACGCCGACTTCGAGTTCGCCAAGATCGCCGACCTGCTCTACCACTTCGCGTGGGACGAAGTGTGCGACTGGTACCTGGAGTTGGCCAAGGTCACGCTGACCGGCGACGACGAGGGCGCGGCCGACGCCACCCGGCGCGTACTCGGCGAGGTCCTCGACGTGCTGCTGCGCCTGCTGCACCCGCTGATGCCGTTCTTGACCGAGCGGCTCTGGATTGAGCTGACCGGCCGAGAGTCGGTGGTCGTCGCCGCCTGGCCCCAGGCTGACTTCACCCGGGTCGCCGCCGGCGCCGAGCGGGAGATCGCCGGCGTACGCGACGTCGTCACCGAGGTGCGCCGCTTCCGGTCCGACCAGGGCCTCAAGCCGAGCCAGCGCGTGCCGGCGCGGGTGGACGGCCCGCTCGGGGACTACCAGCAGCGCGCGGTGCGGCACCTGTTGCGCCTGACCGAGCCGGGCCCTGACTTCACTGTCACCGCCGCGCTGACGACCGCGGCCGGCGTGCGCATCGAGCTGGACCTCTCCAGGGCGATCGACGTCGCGGCCGAGCGAGCCCGTCTGACCAAGGACCGCGCGGCCGCGACCAAGGAACTGGAGCAGGCCGCGGCCAAGCTCGGCAACGAGGCGTTCCTGGCCAAGGCGCCGGAGAAGGTGGTGCTGGGCATCCGGGCCCGCCGCGAGGCGGCCGAGTCCGAGCTCGCGCGGGTCGGCGCTGCGCTGTCGGCACTGCCGGTCGGTTGAGCTACGCGGTTCGGCTAGGCGGTTGGGCTAGGCGGTTGGGCTAGGCGGTTGGGTGAGGCGGTGACCTAGGCGGGCCGTCCGGCCGGCGCGGCTCCGGCGGCCCCGGCGGCCCCGGCAGCAACGGGGGGCTGGACCTCGTCCATGCTCCGCGAACCGGTCGAGTCCGGCGATGGCGCCGGGTCGTCGATCTGAGGTAGCGGGCCGGTTCCGTTGGTCGAGGACACCGGCCCCACCGTGTGGGACTGCGTCATCTCGGCGAGGTGGCCGAGTACCTGGCCGAGCCGCCCGTGGACGCTGTCCAGGTCGGCGTGCACCCGCCGGCGCAGCTCGACCAGCTGGGTCACCCGGGCGGCGGCTCCGTCGAGGGTCTGCTCGGCCGTGGCCCGGGCTTCGGCGGTCACGCGCTCGGCCTCGGCGACGGCAGCGGCGTGGCGGTCCTGGTCCAGCTTCTGCTCGTGGCTGCGGCGCACGCGCAGGGCGATCTCGAAGTCCTCGTTGGCCCGAACGCGCGTCGCGGCCGCGGTGGCGTCCAGGCGCTCCCGGTCGGCGTCAGCCTTGCTCACCATCGCCTCGACCTCGGCCCGCGCGTCGCCCAGCAGGCGCTCGGCGTCGCGGCGCACGCGGTCGTGGCGCTCGGCGATCTCGGCCCGAGCCTTGGTCAACATTTCCTCGGCCTCGTGCTCCCGGTGCGCGGCGGCCTCGGTGGCGCGGTGCAGATCGGCCTGGGCCTGCCCGCGCATGCGCTCGGCGTCTAGGGCGGCCTGGCGGCGCGTCTCGGCCGCGTCGGCGTCGGCCAGCAGGCGCAGATGGGTCGCTTCCCGGTCGACCGATTCCCGGATGCCACGGGCCTCGGCCTGGGCGAGCTCCACGATCGGACGGACCCGGGCGTGGACGTTCTCCGGAGTGACCTCGACCGCAATGTCGGCCAGCCGGCGGCGCAGCGACTCGATCTCGGCCGAGGAGTTGGCCAACTGGGCGGCCAGATCAGCGCTGCGGCTCAACGCGGCGTCGCGCTCGGCGGTGAGGGCGGCGAGCTCGGCGTCGGCGCGGGCGATGTAGGAGTCGACTTGGCGGCGGTCGTAGCCGCGCATGGTGACCTCGAACTCCTGGCCGTCGTCCTCCATGATCGGGAAGAGTTCCGACGTGTGGTCGCTGGTCATAACCGTGATTGTTCCACGCAGTGAACCCGCGGGCCGGTAACCGAAAGGCTGCGCTTCGGCCGAGCCGCCTCGCGATTCGTCCGGGTGGCGCACGTCACCGACCTGCCGCCGGGAGAACCGGCCCGCGCGTCCCTTTCCCTTCGGCGCCCGACGTGTGCATTCTGTACCTACACAACGCAGCCGTAGAAGGGCGCAAACCATGGGAATGATGGACAAGCTCAAGGACATGCTGGGGCAGAACAAGAGCAAGGGCGCGGGCGCGGTCGACAAGACCGGTGACGCCTTCGACGCCAAGACCGGCGGCAAGTACGCCGGCCAGACCGACATGGGCCAGGAGCGGGCCAAGGATTACCTGAACAAGGACGACGGCACCACCGGCGTCTGACCTCCCGACCCTTGTGGTCTCCCGGCCGCCAGCGGATCCCCGCTGGCGGCCGGCGCCGTCTCGATGGCCGCGCGGCCGTCAGGGTCGGCGGGCCACAGC
>JBDUAD010000156.1:0-4273 GCA_040004775.1 bacterium
ATCGACATGCAGCGCTACAACTTCCAGTTCACCGGTCAGCGCTTCTACCGCATCGAGGACGGTCGGTTGGCCGGTCAGGTGCGCGATGCCGCCTACCAAGCCACGACCACCGCCTTCTGGGGGTCGATGGAGGCCGTCGGCGGACCGCAGACCTGGGTGCTCGGCGGCGCGTTCAACTGCGGCAAGGGCCAGCCCGGCCAGACCGCGCCGGTCAGCCACGGCGCCCCGGCCGCGCTGTTCCGCGACATCAACGTGCTCAACACGGCCACCGAAGGAGCGGCGGCGTGATCGCCGCTCAGGAGATCGTCGAGTCCGCCCTGGCCGCGGCGAAGACCGACGGCTGCGTGGTCATCGTCTCCGAGCGCAGTGAAACCAACCTGCGCTGGGCGAACAACAGCCTGACCACCAATGGCCAGATGACCTCACGGTCGGTGGCGGTGGTCTCCACCGTGGCCGCAGGGGACGGCACCGCGGTCGGTGTGGTCAGCCGCTCGGTGGCGTCGGCCTCCGACGTTCAGAACCTCGTGCGCGACAGCGAGCGGGCCGCCCGTTCCGCACCCCCGGCCGACGACGCCGCGCCCCTGGTCGAGCCGTACCAAGTGGACGACGACTTCGGTGGCGCACCGAGCACCACGTCGGTCGACGTGTTCGCCGGCCTGACTGGACCGCTCGGCGACGCCCTGCGCACGGCCGAGTCGAACGGGCGGGCTCTGTTCGGCTTCGCCGAGCACATCGTCACCTCGACCTACCTCGGGTCCTCGACCGGTCTGCGACGGCGCTTCGACCAACCGACCGGGCGTCTCGAGCTCAACGCCAAGAGCGCGGACTACACCCGGTCGGCGTGGGACGGCGCGCCCACCCGCGACTTCTCCGACGTGGACGTCGCGGCCCGCATCGATGCGCTCAACACCCGGCTCGACTGGGCGGCCGAGCGCATCGACCTGCCGGCCGGACGCTACGAAACCCTGCTGCCGCCGTCCGCGGTGGCCGACCTGATGATCTACCTGTACTGGTCGGCCGGCGCCCGCGACGCCGACGAGGGCCGCAGCGTGTTCTCGGCCCGCGAGGGCGAAGGAACGCGTGTCGGCGAGCAGCTGTCCCCGCTGCCTGTGTCGGTGTACTCCGACCCGACCGTGCCCGGCGTCGAGTGTGCGCCGTTCGCCATTGCCACGTCCTCCTTCGGCGGCATCCAGTCGGTCTTCGACAACGGTGCGGGGATCGAGCACACCGATTGGCTCACCGACGGCGTGCTCACCGACCTCATCCGCACCCGGGCCTGGGCCGAGCGCAGCGGCGCCGAGGCCCGTCCGGCCGTCGACAACCTCATCGTCGACGCCGGCGGGCACGACACGGTGGAGGAGATGATCCAGCGCACCGAACGCGGCTTGCTGCTGACCACCCTGTGGTACATCCGCGAGGTGGACCCGCAGACCCTGCTGCTCACCGGCCTCACCCGCGACGGGGTATACCTCGTCGAGAACGGCGAGGTCCGCGGCGCGGTGAACAACTTCCGGTTCAACGAGTCGCCGGTGTCCCTGCTCGGCCGGCTGAGCGAGGTCGGCCGGTCGCAGGCCACGCTGCCGCGGGAGTGGAACGACTACTTCACCCGCACGGTGATGCCGGCCATGCGCATTCCGGACTTCAACATGAGCACGGTCAGCGCCGCGTCGTAGCCCGTCCTGAGCGCCGCGGGGGACCGCTCTGGACCAAGGGCCTGTGACGGAGCCCGCACCGGCTCTGCTCGATCTGGAAGCGCTGTCGGCGTTACCGTGCTTGCATCCCTCCCGCTCCCGCCGGCCGGTGCCATCCCCGTGGTCCTCGCGCCGGCGGATCGGCATCTCCGGTGCCGGGCGGATCGGTCTTTCCGGTCAACGGCGACCGGGTCTGGAGTTCCTCATGACCACAGCGACCGTCCCCGGCCTCGACGCCGCACCGACCACGCACGGGCGCCTGCTGCAGTGGGTGCGCGAATGTGCCGAGCTCACGCAGCCGGCCCGCGTGGTCTGGGTCGACGGCTCGTCCGAGGAATGGCAGCGCGTGACCGACGAACTCGTCGAGGCCGGCACCTTCACCCGTCTCAACCCGGCGATCAAGCCGAACTCCTTCTACTGCGCGTCCGACCCCGGGGATGTGGCCCGGGTCGAGGACCGCACGTTCATCTGCAGCCGCGACCGCCGCGACGCCGGGGCCACCAACAACTGGATGGACCCCGAGGACATGAAGGCCATCCTCACCGAGCGGTTCCGCGGCAGCATGCGTGGCCGCACGATGTACGTCATCGCGTACTGCATGGGTTCCTTGCAGGCCGAACAGCCACTGCTCGGCGTGGAGATCACCGACTCGGCCTATGTCGTCGCATCGATGCACATCATGACCCGCGCCGGTACCCGCGCCCTCGACCGATTCGTCACCGCGGACGGTGCCGAGGTCGACTTCGTGCCCGGGCTGCACTCGGTCGGCGCCCCGCTCGAGGACGGGCAGCCCGACGTGGCCTGGCCGAGCAACGACGTCAAGTACATCGTGCAGTTCCCCGAAGAGCGGCTGATCTGGTCCTACGGCTCGGGCTATGGCGGCAACGCGCTGCTGGGCAAGAAGTGCTATGCGCTGCGTATCGCCTCGGTCAAGGCCCGCGACGAGGGCTGGCTGGCCGAGCACATGCTGATCGCCAAGCTGACCTCGCCGGGCGGCAAGGCGTACTTCATCGCCGCCGCCTTCCCCTCGGCCTGCGGCAAGACCAACCTGGCCATGCTTGAGCCCACGCTGCCCGGCTGGACGGTCGAGACGATCGGTGACGACATCGCCTGGCTGCGGATCGGGGCGGACGGGCGGGTCTACGCGGCCAATCCCGAGAACGGCTTCTTCGGCGTCGCGCCCGGCACCGACTGGCACACCAACCCCAACGCCATGCGCACCATCGCCAAGGGCAACTCGATCTTCACGAACGTCGCCCTGACCGACGACGGCGACGTGTGGTGGGACGGCATGGGTGAAACGCCGGCGCACCTCACTGACTGGCAGGGCCGGTCCTGGACGCCGAAGGCCGACCGGCCGAGCAGCCACCCGAACTCCCGCTACTGCACGCCGATCGAGCAGTGCGACACGCGGGCGCCGGAATGGGACGACCCGGCCGGGGTTCCGCTGGATGCGATCTTCTTCGGCGGCCGCCGCCGCGACACCGTTGCGCTGGTCACCGAAGCGCGCGACTGGCAGCACGGCGTCTTCCTGGGCGCCACCCTGTCCTCGGAGACTACGGCCGCGGCGACTGGCACGGTCGGCGTGGTCCGCCGCGACCCGATGGCCATGCTGCCGTTCATCGGTTACGACGCCGGGGACTACTTCGCCCACTGGATCGACTTCGGCAAGGGAGCCGACGCGGTCAAGCTGCCCAAGATCTTCTACGTCAACTGGTTCCGACGCGACGTCGACGGCAGCTTCCTGTGGCCCGGGTTCGGGGAGAACATCCGCGTGTTGAAGTGGGCGGTGGAGCGCCTCGAGGGCACCGTCGCCGCGGTGGACACGCCGATCGGGCGAGTGCCCGCGCCCGGCACGCTGGACACCAGCGGGCTCGACCTGGCGCCGGAGGCGCTCGACGCCGCGCTGGCCGTCGATCTCGACGAGTGGCGTCGCGAGATTCCGGCCATCGAGAACTGGTTCGACACCATCGGGGAATCGGTGCCCTCGTTGCTGCGCGACGAGCTGGCCGCTCTGCACCAGCGTCTCGGCTGACCGCCCGGGTGAGCCAGTCGTGAACGAGCGCCCGGTCAGCTCCTCCAGCAGGGCGATCTCGTCGGCGAAGTACGCGGTCAGGATGCGGCGGACCTCACGGTCAGGTTCCGGTCGTACGGCAACCCGCTCGCCGTCGCGGGCACCGAACGGACGCCGGCGGTGCAGAGCCCGACGCAGCGGCCGCTCGGCGGTGCGCCAGACCTGAGCAGGTGCGTACTGACCGAGAAAGGCGCCGCTTCGCACGGCCCGGCGCAGCACCGCGTTGACCGGGGTATCGGGCACCCAGGTGGAGACGTTGGCCGCCCCGATCGCGGTAAGTTCGCCGGTCTGCACCCCGAGGAACCGGCAGATGCCGTCCAGCGTGGCGGCGGGGGAGTCGATCAGCTCCCGGTAGCGCAGCACGTGCACCTGCGACCGGTCGAAGTGCGAGTACAGGTCGCGCAGTTGCTCGCCGTAGCGGCCCAGGCCGAGGTAGCGCCAGAACGGTGCCCAGCCAGCCGTGGCCCGCTCGTCCTCCTGCTCGCACGCGGTCCGGAAGTCCGCCTCG
>JBDUAD010000007.1:0-42537 GCA_040004775.1 bacterium
GGCGGTGCGCAATGCGCCTCAGCCGGCGGTGCGCAATGCGCCTCAGCCGGCGGTGCGCAATGCGCCTCAGCCGGCGGTGAAGCCGACCCGGCGCGAGTCCGACCGGTCGATCTCGACGTAGGCGATGATCGAGGCCGGTACCAGCACCCGCTTGCCCTTGGTGTCGACGAGGGTCAGCAGGCCTCCCTCGGTCATCGCGTCGGTGACCAGCTTGTCGACCTCGTCGGCCGTTTGCTCGCTCTCGATCACCACCTCACGAGGGGTGTGCTGCACGCCGATCTTGACCTCCACGCGGAGACCTCCAGGATGATCGAGGAAACGAGCCGATTCCACGCTAGTCGACCGGCCCCGGCGGCCTGCGCCGGTCGGGTGTGCTGTCAGCGAACGGCGAGGTGACCCTCGGTGACGCACAGGGTCAGCGTCAGCGAGCGGTGGAGACGGTCGCAGCCGGGTCGTGGGCCTGCAGGGGAAAGTGCGAGATCCCGCGCCACTGCAGGTCGGCCATCAGTCGCACCGCGTCCGGCTTGCCCACCGCCTTGCCCGAGCGCAGCCACCAGCGGGCGGCCATCTGAGCCGCGCCGGTAAGGGCCACGGCCAGCAGCTCGGCCTCGTCGCGCGACAACCCGGTGTCGCCGGCCACGGTGTCGGCTACCGCGTCGGTCGTGGCCTGGGAGATGCGTTCGTTGCGCTCGCGCACGGCCGGCTCGTTGGCCAGGTCGGACTCGAACAGCAGCCGGAAAACCCCACCCTCGCCGCGGGCCTCGCCGTCGACGAAGTCGAAGTAGGCGGACAGGACGTTGTGCACCCGGTCCTTGTTGTCCTCGGTGGCGGCCAGCCCGGTGCGGATTGCCTCGACGAGCGACTCGGTCTGGACGTCGACGATGGCCAGATACAGGTCGAGCTTGCCTGGGAAGTGCTGGTAGAGCACCGGCTTGGACACTCCGGCCCGCTCGGCGATCTCGTCCATGGCCGCGGCGTGGTAGCCGTTGGCCACAAACACTTCCTGGGCCGCCGCGAGCAGCTGCTGGCGACGCACGGAGCGCGGCAGCCGCGCTCCGCGAGCGACGTCGGCCGGTTCGCTCACGCGCTGAGCCTAACCGCCGGCGACGTCACGGCCGGGGTAGCGCTGCCCGGTGCTCGTCGGAGAGGGAGTCGGCGTAGAGATCCCCGTACTGCTCGACGCGAGCCAACACGGTCGCGACGTCCATCTGCACCAGGCCGCCGGCCTCGACCTCCGACCACTGCAGCGGGGTCGAGACCGTCGCGCCGGGCCGGGCGCGCAGCGAGTACGGCGCGACGGTGGTCTTAGCCGGGTTGTTCTGGCTCCAGTCGAGCAGGACCTTGCCCGGACGCAGCGCCTTCTTCATCGACGAGACCACGAGGTCGGGGTGCTCACGCTCGAGTTCCTGGGCGATGCCGCGCAGGTAGTCCGACGTCCGCCCGGGGTCGGCCTCGACGATCGGTGCATTGAGCTGCAGCCCCTTGGACCCCGAGGTCTTGACCACGGCGCTCAAGCCATCGGCGGCCAGCCGGTCGCGCAGGGTCAGGGCCACCGTGGCGCACTCGGTCAGCCCGGCCGGCGGTCCCGGGTCGAGGTCCACCACCACCTGGTCGGCGCCATGGACCTTGCCCCGCGGGCCCACCCGCCACTGATGCACGTGCAGTTCGAGCGCGGCCAGATTGGCCAGCCAGACCAGCGTGGCCAGTTCTTCGACCACCACGTAGTCGATCGTCTCGCGATTCTTGGTCGATCCCGGCGCCGGCAGCCGCACCGTGCGCACCCACTCCGGCCGGCCGCGGGGCGCATTCTTCTCGAAGAACGACGAGCCCTCGATGCCGTTGGGAAAGCGGATGACGGTCAACGCCCGCCCGGCCAGGTAGGGCAGCAGGACCGCGGAGATGCGGGTGTAGTAGTCGATCACCTCGCCCTTGGTGACGCCGTTGGCGGGAAACAGCACCTTGTCGAGGTTGCTCAGGCTCAGGGTGCGCCCTTCCACGCTCACGCCCACCCGCGCCGCGGTCATCGCTGTCCTTCGGTCATCCGGCTCCTCCGGTCATCTAGGTCCTCCGGTCATGGACAACATCATGGCGTCTCGCTCGCTCGGGAACCGGTACTCGACCCACTCCGGACTCGGGCCCCCGGGGCGGTAGACCGAGTCCCAGCGCTTGGCCAGTACGCCGGGCAGCCGGTTGGCCTGCGCCGCGTGCACCGTCGCCGGTCCGTCGTCGAACGCCGGGGACACCGCCAGGTCGGGACGTGCCTCGGCCAGCCGGTCGAGGCTGCGCCGCCTTTCCCAGTAGGTCCGGGCGGTGAGCTCGACTCCGTAGAGCCGCAGCAGATCGACGACCACGAACCCGCCCGGCAACTGCGCGGCCTCGACCAGCACGCCGTCCACCACCGCGTCCGGTAGGTCACTGAGGGCGTCGAGCCGGTCGGCGTGAACGTCGGTGACGTCGCGGCCGTCGGCCTCCGCCCGCACGCCGTCGGCGGTCACGTCGAGCAGCAGGCGGGTGCCGGCCCAGCACATCTCGTAGGCCCACCCGGCGCCGACCGGCAGGTCGCCGCGCGTGGCCCGCATGGCCCGCACCGGCCCATCCTGCGCCATGATGAATCCGACCACCGTTCAGAGCCGCCGCCGGCCGAGCCGCCGCCGCCGCTGCAGGAAGGAACTCCGCGATGAGGTCGCTGTGGAAGGGCGCCGTGTCGTTCGGGCTGGTCTCCATCCCGGTGCGCATGTACTCGGCCACCGAGGAGCGTGACGTCTCCTTCCACCAGGTGCGCCGCTCCGACGGCTCACGCATCCGCTACCGCCGGGTGGCCGAGGCCGACGGAGAGGAGGTCACCTACGGCGACATCGCCAAGGGCTACCAGCTCGACAACGGCGAGACGGTGATCCTCACCGACGAGGACTTCGCCGACCTGCCGTTGCCGACCAAGAACGCACTCGACGTGTTGCAGTTCGTGCCGCTGGAGCAGGTGGATCCCATCTACTTCAGCAAGAGCTACTACCTCGAGCCGGAGAAGTCGGCGACCAAGCCGTACGTACTGCTGCGCCACGCGCTGGAGACCAGCGGCATGGCTGCGCTGGTCAAGGTCGCCATCCGCAGCCGCGAGCAGCTGGCCACGCTGCGGGTCCGCGACGGTGTGATCGTGCTGGAGACCATGCTGTGGCCGGACGAGATCCGCACCCCCGACTTCGCGTTCCTGGACGAGGACGTCGAGCTGCGCCAGCAGGAGAGCGCGATGGCCGACGCGCTGGTGTCGAGCATGGCTGGGGACTTCGACCCGGCTGAGTACACCGACGAGTATCGCAGTGCGCTGATGGAGGTGATCGAAGCCAAGACGGCCGGACGCGAGGTGATCGACGCACCCGTCGACGTGCCCACGGCGGGCAACGTGGTGGACCTCATGGCGGCGCTGCGGGCATCGGTCGACGCGGCTAAGAAGCGACGCGGTGAGGGCGGCGAATCAGCCGCGGAGGTGTCCGCCCCCGAAACGGCACCCGCTACGAAGAACGCATCGGCTACGAAGAATGCATCAGCTACGAAGAACGCATCAGCGACGAAGAAGGCACCAGCCAAGAAGGCACCGGCGGCCAAGAAGGCACCAGCCAAGAAGGCACCGGCGGCCAAGAAGGCGCCGGCGAAGAAGGTTGCCGCCACTTCGGCGGCCGGAAAGACCACGGCGTCAGCCGGCAAGACAGCGGCAAAGACGGCGGCCGCGCGTAAGTCAGCCTGAGCCGGCGTTCAGGGCGCGGGCACGGTCGCGCCCAGCGCGGTCAGTTCGGCGCGTCCCTCGTCTGTGCGCTCAGGCAACAGAAGCAGGGTGCACGCCCGCTCGAACCGGGCACCGATCGCCTCCCAGCCGGCCAAGGCGGCCTGGAGTTCGCCGCGGTCGGAGAAGCGCCGCCCGCGGGCCCGGTGGAGGTAGGCGCGGGCCCACGGGTTCTCCGCGGCCGCCGGTTCGGCGGCCCGAATGCGCACGTCGGCGTCGGGTTGGTCGCCCACTACCGCGACCTCCGCGGCCACGGCCCAGGGGTAGGCGTCGAACCCGACGTGCTGGTAGGTCGACCATCCCTCGACCGAGGACGGGATGTCGGCCACGGCGGTGAGCGCCTCGTCCAGCCGGCCGCGGTGAAGTGCGACCCGCGCGTCGACGAACGCCGCCACGCCGGCGACGCTCGGCGTCAGCCGGCCCGGCGTTCCGCCGGCCAGCTCGTAGCGGGCGAATCGGCTCCATTCCTCGGCCGCGGCAAGATCGTCCCGAACCGCCTCGGCGAGGGCGCACAGGCTCACGTTGAGCGCCATCCAGCGGGCGGCCGGTCGCCCCGCGCGGATCCAGCGCGCCTGCGACTCCCGGCCGAGGGCGAGCGCCTCGTCGAAGCGGCCGAGCAGGACCAGGGCGGCGATGGGCTTCGAGGACTCCATGTGGGGAATCGACGGAATCCCCGGATCGTCGAAGCGTCGGGCGGCGCGCAGCGACTCGGTAAGCAGGCCGGCACTGACCGCGTCCTCGACGGCCATGTGGAGCACGTCGACCATCTCCAGGCCACTGCGCGGATCGGTCGGGGAGAGTACGTCGAGCAGCTCGGCCCGTTCCGAGGCCACCTGGTAGTTGCGACGGTACTGCCCGTGCACGAGGGCATCTGTTCCCAGCGCGTCGAGGGCACTGCACAACAGCACGGGGTCGTCGGCGAAGCGCGCCAACTCGACCGCGCGTTCAAGTAGTTCCACGTCGGGAAAGTCCGTCGTACGGGCCTCGAGCCAGGCCTGGGCCTCGGCCAGGTGGGCCTGCACCGCCGGCGTGCTCTGCGGACCGGCCACCTGTTCGGCACGGGCCAGGATCTCCCGCCGCCGGGGGACTGGGACCGCGGTCTCGAACATGCCGAGGAAGCGGTTGCCGGTGGACGCCGCCTCGGCCAGCGACGTGGCTTCGGCCGCGGAGTCACCAGCGGCGGCCGCTCGCTCGGCCGCAGCCAGGCGCAAGGAGAACGACGTGTCCCCGCGCATCTCGACCAGGGCCACGTCCGCGGCGCTACGCAGGTCCACGGCTGACTCGGAGTCGCTCGCGGCCAGCGCCGCCGCGGCTAGGAAGTGCTGGCGGGATTCGGCCAGGAAGCGGCGGGCGTAGGTCAGGCGCGCGACCGAACGAGCCAGGCGCCGGGCCGGACCCCGGTCGACCTCGTCCATGTCGGTAACGTCGGCCAGGACCGCCCGCAGGTCGTTGGCCACGCGCTCGAAGTCCTCTCTCCAGTCCGCACCGTGGTGGAGCTCGTCCTCGATGCCTCGCGCGGCGGCGACGGCCCAGTGCAGGTGGTCGCGACGTACCGCGGTCGTCTCGCCGGCTTCATCCAGGCGTTCCAGGGCGTAGGCGCGGACGGTCTCGAGCATCCGCCACCGGCTGGCCGGCGGCCCGGGGAGATGAACCAGCAGGCTCTTGTCGGCCAGCCGGCCGACGAGGTCCGCCGCTGGGCCGGGGTCGCCGCCGAGCACCGCCGTCGCCGCGGTCAGGTCGAAGCGCCCGGCGAACACCGCCAGTCGCCGCAGCGCACTGCGTTCGGCGGCGTCGAGCAGTTCCCAGCTCCAGTCGAGCATCGCCCGTAACGACCGGTGCCGGGCCTCGCCCCCCCGCCCTCCGCTCAGCAGGCGCAGCCGATCGTGCAGACCTTCAGCGAGTGCGGGAACTCCGAGCGTCGCGGCCCGGGCAGCGGCCAGCTCGATGGCCAGCGGACTGCCGTCGAGACTGGCGCACAACTCGGCCACCAGAGTGACATCGGCGAAGAACTGCGGCTCGGCACTGCGAGCCCGGTCGAAGAACAACGCCACCGCGTCGGATCCGGCCGCCGCACCATTCAGCCCTTCCTCGGCGGCCACCTCACCGTCGGGACCCGAGGGCCGATCCTCGGTGGCCAGGGACAGGCCCGGCAACGGCACGACTCGCTCGCCCGGCACACCGAGACGTTCGCGGCTGGTGGTGAGCACCGTGACGTCCGGGCAGGACGACAGCACCGTCCGGACCAGACCGACGGCCGATTCGATCAGGTGCTCGCAGTTGTCGAGGACGAGCAGATACGAACCGTGTCGCAGTCGGTCCAGCACCACCTGCTGGAGCGGCTGACCCGCCCGCTCGGACACGCCCAGTACGGCGGCGACGGTCTGAACGACGAATTCCGGCTGGGCCGGCACGAGGTCCACAAAGACGCCGCGCAGCGCCCGCATCTGCGTCACCTGCTCGGCAACGACCGTGGCCAGACGGGTCTTTCCCACGCCGCCGGGGCCGAGCAGGGTGACCAGCCGGCTGTCGGCCAGCGCGGACGTGAGTGTCGCTGCCTCGGCCTCACGACCGACGAAGCGGGTCCACGTGGCCGGTCGGCCGCGCAGGTGACCGAGGTCAGTCGGCGACGTGGTCCGGTCGCCGGTCGAGTCCGTCGCCGGAGCCAGGACGGCCAGCGCCCGCCGGTCCTCGACCCCGAGCTTGCGCAGCAGCGACGACACGTGGCTCTCCACCGTGCGCACCGACAGGTGCAACCGCGAGGCGATCTGGGCATTGCTCAAATTGGCCCCGACGGCCGTCAGGACCTCCAACTCGCGCTCGGAGACCGCCCGTGCCCCGACGCGGCCCGCGGGTTCGGCCACCGCGCCATTCTGGCCCGCCCGGGGGCCGGCGCCACCCAATTGGACGCGCGGGGCGTCGGCGCGCACAGCGAACCGGATCAGTAGTGGATCCGTGGTGTCTGCGTGGCGATGCAGTAGCGCGCACGGATGCCGGCGCCCACGGCCGGCGCCAGTCTCGGATACGGCCGCACGACGACCAGCACGACGACCAGCACGACGACCAGCACGGCCGACCAGCACGGGGCACGGGCGGAATCCACCGCCAACCAGCACCTGGGAACACCGGGTGGACTCAGCTAGGGAGAAAGACGATGGAGCCGTACTTCGCCGGCCGGGCCGCGATGGCCGACCTGCAGCAGGCCCAGACGCGGGCCGACGCTCGACGGGCCGGTATGGCCCGACGGGCGCGCTGGCGAGCCGGAGGTCCCGCGCGGCGAGCGCCGCGGCGTCCGGCGCGCCCTCGGCACCGGCTGGAAGCGCCTGTGGCCGCGCCCGGCCGTGGCCACCACCCGAGCCGTCCCGGCTGAGCTGTGCTAGCCGATGTCGTTCGCTGCCTGATCGCCGTCACCGTTCGCGGCCCGGCACTCCTCGCGCCGGCCGTTTCCCGGGTTCCGGCATCCCGCCGGGGCTCCAGCCCGCACCACCGGAAAGGTTTCGTCATGACCGCACCCACCGCACCAGCAGCACCCACCGCACCCACCGCACCCGCTCGCCCACTCGACATGGACGAGCTGCAGGCGTTCGTCGGCAAGTTCGTCGGCGACCTCAGCGTCACCCACCACGCGGTGACCGTCGTACTCGGTGATCGTCTCGGCCTGTACCGCGCCCTGGACCGGGTCGGCCCGGCTACGGCGGCCCAGGTCGCCGACGAGGCCGGCTGCGACGAGCGTTACGTGCAGGAGTGGCTCAACGCCCAGGTTGCCGCCGACTACTGCGGTTACGACGCGGGCAGCGGGCTCTACCAGCTCTCTCCCGCCCAGGCCGCCTGTCTGGCCGACGACTCCGCGCCGACCTACCTCGCCGCCGGGATGTACCTGGCCGGTTCCCTATTCAAGTCGGAGGAGCAACTCGGCCAGGCCTACCGCACCGGAGCCGGGTTCGGCTGGGGCGATCACCACCACGACCTCTTCCACGGGGTGGAGCGCTTCTTCCGTCCCGGCTACGCCGCCAACCTGGTCAGCGCCTGGATCCCGGCCCTCGACGGCGTTCACGAGAAGCTGGAGGCCGGGATCTCGGTGGCCGACGTCGGCTGCGGCCACGGCTCCTCGACGATCATTCTGGCCGCCGCGTACCCGAACAGCACCGTGGTCGGGTTCGACCCCCACGCTCCGTCGATCGCCGCGGCCCGCAAGGCCGCGGCCGAAGCCGGCCTGGGTGACCGGGTCCGCTTCGAGGTGGCCTCGGCGCAGGACTTCGACGGCCGCGGCTACGGCCTGGTCACGGTGTTCGACGCGCTGCACGACATGGGCGACCCGGTGGGTGCGGCCCGCCACATCCGCGAAGCGTTGGCCCCCGACGGCACCTGGCTGCTCGTGGAGCCGATGGCCGGCGAGTCGCTGGACGACAACCGCAACCCGATCGGCCGGCTCTTCTACTCGGCGTCGTCGATGATCTGTACTCCCAACGCGCGCAGCCAGTCCGGCGGCTACGCCCTCGGCGCCCAGGCCAGCCAGGAATCGCTGCAGGCGGTCGTGGAGGAAGCCGGCTTCACCCGGTTCCGGCGGGCCACCGAAACGCCGGTCAACCGCGTGCTCGAGATCCGTCCCTGACCGCGCCGACGCTTTCGTCCCTAACCACGGCGCGCTGCGAACTAGCGCACCGGCACCGTCCATCGGAGCGGTGCCGGTGCGCTGTTACGGTCGGATCGTGGCGACAGGGACCCGGCGCGGCCGCTCCGGCGGACCGCTGGTCGTGGCCCGGCTCAGTTCGACGCCGGTCGAGCGCCCGTCCACGGTCATCCCGCCCTGGCCCGGACGACAGGTCACCGCCGCCGGCGCGCCGGTGTACGTGCGCTCCACCCCGCCCACCGGCCCGGATCCGGAGCCGGCGCTCTACGTGCACGGCCTGGCCGGTGCATCCACCAACTGGACGGACTTCGCCGCCACATTGAGCCCCTGGCTCGACGGCGAGGCGATCGACCTGCCCGGGTTCGGCAAGGCCGGCGCGTCGCCCCAGCGCATGTACTCGATCGCCAGCAACGCCGCCGTGGTTATCGACTACATCGAGCGCCGGGGCCGTGGCCCGGTGCACCTGTTCGGCAACTCGATGGGCGGTGCAATCTCGATTCGGGTGGCGGCCCGTCGTCCTGACCTGGTGCGCACCCTCACCCTTATCTCGCCGGCCGTGCCCGACCTGCGCCCGCGTCGGCCGGGGCCGGACATGGCGATGGTCCTGCTGCTCGTGCCCGGCGCAGGGTCCGTCGCCCGCCGGCGCCTGGACGCACTGACCCCGCATCAGCGCGCCCGCGGAACCATCGAGCTGTGCTTTGCCCATCCGTCGCGGGTGCCGCCGCAGCGGCTGGCCGAGGCGGTCGCCGACGTGCAGGCCCGTAACGAGCTGCCCTGGGCGATGGAGGCGTTCACCCGGTCGCTGCGCGGCATCGTGGCCGACTACGTGGCGCCGGGCCGACGCTCCCCGTTCGCGGCGATGCGCACGATCAGCGCGCCGACGCTCGTGGTGTGGGGTCAGCAGGACCGCCTGGTCGACGTGTCCCTGGCTCCGCGGGTGGCCCGGGCCATTCCTGACGCTCGGTTGCTGGTGCTGCCCGACGTCGGCCACGTGGCCCAGTTGGAGGATTCGGTCACCACCGCCCGCGCCTTCCTCGGCCTGCTGGAGGACGTCCGGGCCCGCACCGACGCCATCCAGAACGGCTCGGACCGCCCGCTCGACCTGACGCCGGGGTCGCAGCCGACCGCCTGACCCTGTGGCAGCGTGACTGGCGTTACCGCACCGGGCGCAGGCTCCGTGCACCCGTGGGTGGTGGCCTTGCGCCGGTCCGCCCAGCGCTACGGCCGGCGGGCGTATGCGCTGTCGGTCCTGGCCGTGGTCACGCCCGGCGTCGACCCCAGGGTGGCCGTCTCCAAGTGACCCGGCCGTTCCGGCCTGCGGGAATGGGTGCTCGCCCCGGGGCGACGATGCAATGAGGAGAGCGCGAGTGAGCGCAGGTCCGCCGCACCGGCGGGGCGGACTGTGGCACCACCCTGACTTGCGCCGGCTGTGGATCGGGGACACGGTCAGCCAGTTCGGCACCGCGGTCAGCGCCATCGCCCTGCCGTTGCTGGCCGTGCTGGTGCTGCACGCGAGCCCTTCCTGACCGGGATCTGCACCGTCTTCTTCGATGTCGCCTATCAGTCGTACCTGCCCGAGCTGGTCGAGAGGGACGACCTGGTGGAGGGCAACGCCAAGCTGCGGGCCAGCCGGTCCGTGGCCGAGGTGGCCGCACCGCCGCTGGACGGCGTGCTGGCGCAGGCCTTGACCGCGCCGTACACCGTGCTGGTCGACGCCGCAGCTATCTGTGGTCGGCCTCGTGGGTCGCGTCCATCCAGTCCCGGCCGCAGCCGGTGCCGCGGATGCGTACGCTGCCGATCCGACCGCCGACGGCCGAGCCGTGATTCAGGGCTGGACCAGCCGGTGGAGCGCCAGTCGGGCCAGCGGCGCGTAGGCCGCGATCAGAAGCAGCGGGCCACGCACGGACAGGCGGGTCACTGTGCCACCGGGTAGGTCGGTGCGAGCGTCGACCTCGTGTTCGAGCAGCATCGCCACCGGCCCCAGCCGGACCCGCCAGGACCAGCGGCGGCGCATCGGATCGACCGCCAGCACCTCGAACGGCAGCCGCAGGCCCAACCAGCCCATCACCTCGCCGCGCCGGCCGGCTTCGAGTTCGCCGATGGGGTACCGCACGCCGGTGATCTGCGGGGACCACTGTGACCACCGGGCCGGCTCGAGGTAGCGCAGCCACACCGTGGCCGGATCTGCCGCGCCCCGCGCGGTGAGGCTGAGCCGGCTCATCCGGCCAGCGTCGCACGGACAGCTGGGACACTGGACAGCGCGCGCTGGCCGAATCGGCGAACCTCCTCCGGCTGCGCAAGCGCGCGGGAATGCCGGTCCCGGCCGGCGCTGTTTACGCATCCGAACCGTTCACGTCCCGAGGAGCTCTCCACCGTGTCGCTGCCGCCGCTCGTCGAGCCTGCCGCCGAACTCACCATCGACGAGGTCCGCCGCTACAGCCGCCACCTGATCATCCCCGATGTGGCCATGACCGGGCAAAAGCGGCTCAAGAACGCCCGGGTGCTCGTCGTCGGCGCTGGTGGCCTCGGCTCGCCCGCCCTGATGTACCTGGCCGCGGCCGGCGTCGGCACGCTGGGGATCGTCGAGTTCGACGTGGTCGACGAGTCGAACCTGCAGCGCCAGATCATCCACGGTCAAAGCGACATCGGCCGGTCCAAGGCCCAGTCCGCCCGTGACTCCGTGCTGGAGATCAATCCGCTGGTCAATGTCGTCCTGCACGAGGAGCGCCTGGACAACGACAACGTCCTCGACATCTTCGCCGGATACGACCTCATCCTCGACGGCACCGACAACTTCGCCACCCGCTACCTGGTCAACGATGCGGCGGTGTTGCTGCACAAGCCGTACGTGTGGGGCTCGATCTACCGTTTCGACGGCCAGGTCAGCGTCTTCTGGAACGACTACGGGCCCAACTACCGCGACCTGTACCCCGTGCCGCCACCGCCCGGGATGGTGCCCTCCTGCGCCGAGGGCGGCGTACTCGGCGTGCTGTGTGCATCGATCGGGTCGGTCATGGTCAACGAGGCGATCAAGCTGATCACCGGCATAGGCAACCCGCTGCTCGGGCGCCTGCTGGTCTTCGACGCGCTCGAGATGGAGTGGACCGAGATCAAGATCCGCAAGGATCCGGCCACACCTGCGATCACCGAGCTGATCGACTACGAGTCCTTCTGCGGGGTGGTTTCGGAGGAGGCGCAGAAGGCCGCGGTCGGCTCCACCATCCTGGCCACCGAACTGAAGGACCTGCTCGACGCCGAAAAGCCGATCTATCTCGTCGACGTCCGCGAGCCGGCCGAGTGGGAGATCGTGCGGATCCCCGGCGCCACGCTGATCCCCAAGGACGAGATTCTGCGCGGTGACGCGCTGGCCGGTTTGCCCCAGGACCGCCAGATCGTCATGTACTGCAAGACCGGCGTGCGCTCGGCCGAGACGCTGGCCGCGGTCAAGAACGCCGGCTTCGCCGACGCACTGCACGTCCAGGGCGGCGTCACCGCCTGGGTCAACCAAGTGGACCCGTCCCTGCCCTCCTACTGATCCTCGAACCGCCGTCGGCGGGTCGGGTGTCGGTCGGACCGGTCAGTCGTCGATCCCGGCCGCGAAGATCCACTCGGGCGTGATCCGCAGGACGTCGCGGGTCATGCCCGGCAGCGGCGGGGTCGTGTCGTGCAACGCCGCGGCCACGCCGCGGACCTCCAGGCAGCGCGCCTGCCAGGGGTCGGTGGACACCAGGTCGTCGACGACAAAGGCGACCCGGGTGCTGCCGGCGGCGATGTTGCGGTACTTCTTGGTGCTTGCCATCCGGTAGCCGCCGATGTCGATGGTGTCGTCCGCGCGCAATCGAAAGGCGACCGGATTGTTCTGCACCACGCCGTCCGGGGAAACCGTGGCCAGTCGGCCCAGCAGTTGCCCGGTCAGGTACGTACGCTGCGCGGCGGTGAGGCTAGGGGATGTCATGCAGCGATCGTCGCGCGTCAAGCGGGGTTGAGGTCAACTGTGCGGTTGCTCGAAGGCGTAGCCCTCCGGTAAGCCGGAGCCATGAGCGACTTCGCCGGCCACGATCCGTCCGACCGCAGCCCCGGCCCGGGTGACCAGGACCGGCTGCACCGCCTCGACCTCGGTCTGGCCGAATTTGGCCGGCGGGTGCACCAGATCGGCGATGAGGACTGGGACCGGCCGACGCCGGACGCCGACTGGACGGTGCGTGATCTGGTGGCTCACCTGATCGACGAGCACCGCTGGGCGCCGCCGCTGATGGCCGGCCACGATCTCGACGCGGCCGCGCTGATCGTCCACGGTCAGCGGGGCACCGACCGCCCGGGCGACGACTGGGACGACGTCGCTCTGCTGTCCCGGCGGGCGTTCGGCGAGCCCGGCGCGCTGGACCGCGACGTCAGCCTGTCCGGCGGACCTACTTCGGCGCGCCACTACCTGGCCGAGATGACGATGGAACTGGCCGTGCACAGCTGGGACCTCGGCACGGCGCTCGGCGAGGACGTTGAGCTGCCCGCGGACCTCGTCCGGGGCGCGGACGACCACGTCGGGCAGCTCGGTGATCTCTCGGCCAGCCCGATGTTCGACCCGCCGGTCGAGGTCGGGCCGGACGCCTCGCCTACCGACCGGTTGGTCGCCCGCACCGGGCGCCGGCCGGAGTGGACCGCCTGAGCCGTGGCGGCTCGACCGGCCACAGTCGAGGAGGAGATCCTGGCCTGCGTGCGCCGGATACCCCGCGGCCGCGTGATGACGTACGGCGACGTCGGCGAGTACGCCGGTGGCCGGGCCGCGCGCACGGTGGGACGGGTCCTGTCCGCCGCGAGCGACCCCGGCGTGCCGTGGCACCGGGTGGTCCGCGCCGACGGCAGCTGCGCGGAGCCGGTGCGCGCCGCGCAGGTCGAGCGCCTGCGGGCCGAGGAGGTCCCGATCGACCGGCACAACCGGGTGGATCTTGCCGCCGCGCGGTGGAACGGCCGGCGCCGCTAGCGACCGGTCAGGGCACACGCGCCGGTACCGTGAGCGCCGTGGGACGGGCCGCACATCAACGGGCTGCGGTCACACTGGCGGGCCGTCGGTGAGCGACCACGCGCACGGCTCGGGGGCTGCCGATCGACGCCGTCTGACGATCGTTCTGGCCGTCACCGCCGTCGTGCTGGCGGTCGAGGTGGTCGGCGCGATCGTCTCGGGCAGCCTGGCCCTGCTGGCCGACGCGGGGCACATGCTCACCGACGCGGCCGGACTGACGATTGCCCTGGCCGCGGCGACGATGGCCGCCCGGCCGGCCACGACGCGGCGGACCTGGGGCTACCTGCGCGCCGAGGTGCTGGCCGCCACGTTGCAGGCCGCGTTGTTGCTCGGCGTCGGCGGCTTCGTCCTCGTCGAGGGGATCCGGCGCCTGCTCTCACCGCCGGACGTGACCTCCAGCGCGATGCTGGTCTTCGGTGTCATCGGGCTGGTCGGCAACCTGATCGGACTGTTCGTCCTGAGCCGGGGCCCGCGCGGCACGTTGAACCTGCGGGCCGCGTTCCTCGAGGTGGCCAACGATGCGCTGGGCTCGGCCGCGGTGATCGTCGCCGCGGTCGTGATCGCCGCCACCGGCTGGTCGCGAGCGGATGCGGTGGTGTCGATCCTCATCGCGGTGCTGATTGCGCCGCGCACCCTGCGCCTGCTGCGCGAGACCACCGAGGTGCTGCTGGAATCCGCGCCGCGCGGGCTCGACCTGGACGAAATCCGCCGACACCTGGTGGAGGTGCCGCACGTGCATTCCGTCCACGATCTGCACGTCTCCCAGATCGCGTCCGGGCTGCCGGTGCTCACTGCGCACGTCGTGGTCGACGACTCCTGCTTCTTGGACGGGCACGCACCCCAGATGCTCGATCACCTACAGGCCTGCGTGGCCGGTCACTTCCCGATCAGCGTCGAGCACTCCACCTTCCAGCTCGAGCCGGCCGGACACGCCCGACACGAGAGTGCGGCCCACGCCTGAGCGCTCGTGAAAGACGGATCAGGGCGGCTCGGGGCGGCGGGCTCAGCCGGACTTGCGCCGGAACTGCCGCTTGCGGGTGTCGTTGCTGCCGCCGCCGATGGTCCGCCCGTCGAGGTGCGACTCCGGATGAGAGTTGCGCGCGCTCTTGCGCGCCAACGCCTCGCGGAATGCCGAGCGTAGGTCGGACCGGTCGCCGGCCGGGGCCGCACTGGTGTCCTCGTCGGACTTCGCATTCGCCTCCGACGAGTCCTCCGGCTCCGTGGATGAGCGTGGAGCGGTCGGTTCAGGCATCGGAACTCCTCGAGGACGGCGAGCGCGGGACGCTATGACGGGCAGCAGCGGCACGGTGGCGGGGACGCGGTACATCCTGCCCCGGTCCGCGGACGCCGGACACCGCGAAATCGTCGGTCGCCTGTGATCGGATGGTCGGGTGACCGCGCCCGCCTACCGCCTGCTCGCCCGCGCGCCGGCTCCGCTCGTCGCTCCGGTGCTCGACGAGGGCCAGCGGCGCGTCGTGGAGCACCGCGGGGGGCCGTTGCTCGTTCTCGCCGGGCCGGGCACGGGCAAGACGACCACGGTGGTCGAGGCGGTCGTCGAGCGGGTCATCGGGCGGGGCGTGCCGATCGAGGACATCCTGGTCCTGACGTTCTCGCAGCGGGCCGCCGGTGAGCTGCGGGATCGGATCACCGCCCGCCTCGCTACGACGGTGCGCGAGCCGGTGGCCCGCACCTTCCACTCCTACGCCTTCGGGCTGCTGCGCCTGGCCGCCGACGAGGAGCGCCCGGCCCCGCGGCTGCTGTCGGCCACTGAGCAGGACGTCGTGATCCGGGAACTGCTGGCCGGCGACGTGGCCGATCGGCGGGCGGCCTGGCCACCGACCGTCACCGCGGCTCTCGGCACCCGTGGCTTCGCCGCCGAACTGCGGGACCTGTTGTTGCGCGCGGCGGAGCGGGGGATCGGCCCGGGCGAGCTGGACCGCCTGGGTCGCCGGTACGCCCGCCCGGAATGGCAGTCGGCGGCGGCGTTCGGCCAGCAATACTTCGACGTCGCGGCCCAGGAGCGGCCCGGCTCCTACGATGCGGCGGAGTTGATCCAGGCCGCGATCACCGCGTTGGAGACCCACCCGGACCTGCTCGCCCGGGAACGGTCCCGACGCCGGCACGTGTTCGTCGACGAGTACCAGGACACCGATCCGGCTCAGACCCGGCTGCTGGCCCTGCTGGGGGCGGGGGCACGGGAGCTCGTCGTCGTCGGAGACCCGGACCAGTCGATCTACGCCTTCCGCGGCGCCGATCCCCAGGCGATGAGGCGGTTCGCCACCGACGTGGCCGGGGACACCGCCCGCTACCAGGAGCTCACCGGCCGTCTCTTCGCCGTCGAGGGCGAGGCGGCGGAAGTGGAACCGGCCACCGTGGCCCTGACCACGTCGCGGCGCTGTGGCGCCACGCTGCTTGAGGCCTCCCGCCGGGTCGCCGGCCGGCTGCCGGGGCCGGTCGCGCACCGGCGCCTGTCCGTACCGCCCGGCACGCCGCCCGGGCACCTGCACGTGCGGGTCTACCGCTCGGCACCGGAGGAGGCGGCCGCGATCGCCGCGGAGCTGCGTCGAGCTCACCTCTACGACGGGCTGGCGTGGTCGCAGATGGCGGTCATCGTCCGATCGACCACCCAGAGCCTGGCCGGTCTGCGCCGGGCTCTGCTCACCGCCGGGGTGCCGGTGGGCACGTCCGGCGGCGACCTGCCCTTGGCCGAGCAGCCCGCGGTGAGCCAGCTGCTCACCGCGCTGGCCTGCGTCGACCGGCCGGCTCAGCTCAAGGACGAGACCGCCGAGGCGCTGCTGCTCGGGGCCATCGGCGGCGCCGACGGGCTGTACCTGCGCCGGCTGCGCCGTCACCTGCAGGGTATGGCCGCGGCCGCCGAAGCAGGCGGTCGCGGTGCCAGCGGTGTCGGTGGTGGCGGTGGCCGTGGCGGCGGCGGTGGCGGTGTCGGTGTCGGTGTCGGTAGCAGTGTCGCCGGCAATGACGCACCGCTACTGGTGCCCGTGCTGACCGATCCGGGCGAGCTGGAGCTGCTCCCGGCCCGGCTGCGGCGACCGGCCCGGCGGGTGAACCGGGTGCTGGCCGCCGGCCGGGCGGCCCAGGCGGCCGGGCGCTCCGCCGAGGACGTCCTCTGGGCGATCTGGGACGCAACCGGGCTCGCCGTCGACTGGGAGCGCCGCAGCCGGGACGGGGGAACCCTCGGCGCGGCCGCCGACCGTGATCTGGATGCGGTGATCGACCTGTTCGCCGCGGCGGCCCGGCTGGCCGACCGGCTGCCGGGATCGAGTGCCGAGGCCCTGTACGACTCCGTGCTTGCTCAGCAGGTGCCCGGGGACACCTTTTCCCTCGGGCGTGATCGGTCCGACGCCGTGCAGGTCGTCACCGCGCACGCCAGCAAGGGCTTGGAGTGGGAGTTCGTCTGCGTGGCCGGCGTCCAGGAGGGGCAGTGGCCGGACCTGCGCCGGCGCGGGTCCCTGCTCGGGTCCGAGGTGCTGGTCGATGTCGTCGCCGGGCGCGGCGAGGTGGCCCAGTTGTCGCTGACTCCGCTCGTCGAGGAGGAACGCCGGCTGTTCTACGTCGCCGTCACCCGGGCGCGCAGCCGACTCCACGTCAGCGCGGTCGCCGGGGAGGACGAGCAGCCCTCGCGCTTCCTCGACGAGATCGATCCCCAGCCCGACGGCGCCGGGCGGCCGGCGGCCCGCCCGCCGCGCGGCTTGCACCTGCCAGATCTGGTGGCCGAGCTGCGTCGTACCGTCACCGATCCTGACGCCTCGGGGGCGATCCGGGCCCACGCCGCTGCCCAGTTGGCCCGACTCGTCCGGGTCGGGATCGACGGGGCCGACCCGGCCTCATGGTGGGGCCTGGCCGAGCTGTCCGACGAGCGCGGGCTGGTCGAGGACGACCACCCGGTGCGCGTCCGGCCGTCGGGGATCGAGTCCTACCTGACCTGCGCCCTGAAGTCCTTCCTCGAGGCCAACGGAGCCACCGAGAGCAGCGGCGTTCGGGCCGCACTGGGTTCCGCGGTGCACGAGATCGCCGAGCTGGCTGACGCCGGCAGCGACCTGGCCGAGCTGGAACGGCTGATGGACGAGCGGTGGCCCGCGCTTGACTTCGGCGCGCCCTGGTACGCCCGGGCCGAGCGCAACCGGGCCAGCCGGATGTTGCAGCGGCTGGCCGAGTGGCTGGGCACGTCGCGGACCGAGCTGACGCTGATCGGGCGCGAGGAACCGTTTGACGTGCACCTCGATGACGTCGAGCTGATCGGCACCGTGGACCGGCTGGAGGCCGACGCGGCCGGGCGGGCGGTGGTGATCGACTTCAAGACGGGCAAGAGCAAACCGAAGGACGAGGAGCTGCCACGGCATCTGCAGCTGGCCGCCTACCAGCTGGCCGCGGAGCTCGGTGGGTTCGACGCCCGCACCGGGCTCGGAGCCGGCTCCGGCGGTGCGCGCCTGGTGCAGCTGGCCGCGCCCGGTTCCGTCGAGCAGGCCCAGCCGCCGCTGGCCGACCAGGAGGAGCCGGGCTGGATCCGCGACCGCGTACGGGAGGTGGCGGCCCTGCACCGGGGGCACCGCTTCGACGCGCGGATCAACCAGTTCTGCCAGACATGCCCCGTGCGCACGGCCTGCCCGTTGCAGACCGGCCAGCAGGTGACCACGTGAGCCGGGCCCCCTCGGCCGCCGTCGGATCGTCGGCCGTTGGTTCGGCCGCTGTCGGTCCGACCGCCGTGGCCTCGTCCACGGCCGGGCCGCCGCCCGCGCGCATCTCCGCCCGCGACCTGGCCCGGTCCATCGGCCTGCCTCCGCCGACCGAGGAGCAGGCGGCCGTTGTCGAGGCGCCGATGGCCCCGGCCGTCGTGATCGCCGGAGCGGGTTCCGGCAAGACCGAGACGATGGCCACTCGGGTGGTGTGGTTGGTGGCCAACCGGATGGTCGAGGCCGACGGCGTGCTGGGACTGACCTTCACCCGCAAGGCCGCGGCCGAACTGGGCGAGCGCATCCGTCGCCACCTGCGCCGGTGGGCGGCGCACGCCGGAACCGAGGAGCGGGCCCGGCTGGCGGTGGCCGAACCGTCGGTGCAGACGTACGCCGCCTACTCGGGCCGCCTGGTGGCCGACCACGCCCTGCGTCTGGGCGAGGAGCCGACGACCCGGCTGATCTCGCCGGCCTCGGCGTGGCAACTGGCCGACGCCGCGGTGCGGCACTACTCGGCCGACCTGCCCGAGGACATCGGCACGCCGGCCTCGGTGACGGTCTACGTCCAGCGCCTGGCCGCCGAGATGGCCGACCACCTGCAGGATCCCGCGGCGGTCCTCGAGTTCACCGACCGAGTGATGGCCTTTCTCGATCGGTTGCCGATGGGCAACGGCGCAAGGAGCGACTATCCGGGACAGCTGAAGGACTTCGTGACGACGCTGCAACATCGTCGCCAGATCCTGCCGCTGGTCGAGGACTTCACCCGGGCCAAGGTGGGCGTTGGAGCGGTGGACTTCGCCGACCAGATGGTGTGGGCCGCCCGCCTGGCCGCGCTACCGGAGGTCAGGAAGTTGGAGCGGGCGCGTTATCCGGCCGTGCTGCTCGACGAGTACCAGGACACTGGCCATGCCCAGGTCGCGTTGCTGCACGGGCTCTTCGGTGACGGCCACGCGGTGACCGCGGTCGGCGACCCGTTCCAGTCGATCTACGGCTGGCGCGGGGCGAGCGCGGGCAACATCGCTCGGTTCTCGGCGACCTTCGCCCGCGAGGGGACGTCCGCGGCCGCGTTCGTGTTGTCGACGAGCTGGCGCAACGACCGCGCCGTCCTGACCTCGGCCAACCGGGTGGCCGCGCCGCTGCGTCGCGCCCACCCCGGCACCACCACGCTGGTGGCGCGGCCGGACGCCCCGGCCGGTGACGTCGCCGCGGCCTTCCTGGTCACCGCCGAGGAGGAGGCCCGCTGGGTAGCCGGCGAGCTGGCCGAGCGCTGGGGGGCGGCGGCGCGGGTCGAGCCCGATCGGGAGCGGACTGCGGCGGTGCTGGTGCGCCGGCGCAGCCAGATGGCGGTGCTCGAGGAGGCGCTGCGCGCGGCCGGACTGCCGGTGGAGATCGTCGGCCTGGGCGGTCTGCTCACCACGCCCGAGGTCAGCGACGTGGTGGCCACTTTGCACGTCCTGGCCGACTACGCCAGTGGGCCTGCCCTGTTGCGCCTGCTCACCGGTGCCCGGTGGCGCATCGGGCCGCGCGACCTGCTCATGCTGGCCCGGCGGGCGCGGCAGCTGGCCAATCCGGACGACCCGCGCGGACGCGAGCCGGGCAGCATCGTGGAAGCCCTGGACGACCTCGGCCCGCCGGAGCGCTACTCAGCCACCGGCTACGCGCGGCTGGGTCGGCTGGCTGCCGAGCTACACGGTCTGCGCCGACGGCTGGCCGCCCCGCTGCCCGACCTGGTGGCCGAGGTGGAGCGGGCGCTCGGCGTGGACGTCGAAGTGTCTGCCCGGCCGGACCGGCGCCACGTGGGCCGCGTGCACCTTGACCGGTTCCTCGCCGCCGCCGCCGAGTTCGCTGCCGACGCGGACGAGGCCACCCTCGGCGCGTTCCTGGCCTTCCTCACCGCGGCCGAGGACGAGGAGAACGGGCTCGAGGCCGGCGAAGTCGAGGTGGGTACTGAGCGGATCCAGCTGCTCACCGTCCACGGGGCCAAGGGCCTCGAGTGGGATCTGGTCGCCGTCCCGGGCATGGTCGACGGCGTCTTCCCTTCGCTGGCGCGGGGCAACGACTGGACCCGGGCACGGCACCTGCTGCCGTTCCCCCTCCGCGGCGACGCGCCGGATCTGCCCCAGCTGGACCTCTTCGCGGCGACCAGCCGGCGGGAGCTGGCCGGCTGGATCAAGGCGTCGGCGCGGACCGATCCGCCCGACGACCACAACTCGCGGATGAAGGAGCGTCACGAGCGCGAGGAACGACGATTGGCCTACGTCGCCTCCACCCGTGCCCGCCGCAGCCTGATCGTGAGCGGCTACTGCTGGGACACCAGCAAGGCCCCGCGGACGGCATCAGCGCTGCTGCAGGACCTGGCTGACGCGGCCACTTTGGGGCCGTGGCACGTCGCGGCCGACGGCGAGCTCAATCCGAACGACGCCCTCGACGTGGTGGCGCGCTGGCCGTTCGACCCGCTCGGCGCCCGCCGGTCAGCAGTGGAGGCCGGGGCGCAGCTGGTCCGGGCCGCCGTGGCCGAGGCCGACGATCCGCTGCCGATCACGGCCCGGCTGACCGCCGCGGAAAGTGAGCTGGTCACCGCCTGGGAAGGCGACACGACCACGCTGCTGGCCGAACGCGCGGCTCAGCGTGAGGATGCTCCCCGCACCGTCGAGCTGCCCGCGCGGCTGTCGGTCTCCCAGCTCGTAGCGCTGCGGGCTGATCCCGACGAGCTGGCCCGCCGGCTGCGGCGGCCGCTGCCCGCCCGACCCGCGCCCCTGGCCCGCCGAGGAACTGCGTTCCACCTCTGGCTGGAGCAGCGCTGGGGCGGCGACAAGCTGCTCGACCTGGACGAGCTGCCCGGCGCCGGCGACGAGAGTGCGGTCGAGGACGCCGACTTGACCGCGCTGCGGGAGGCGTTCCTGGCCAGTGAGTGGGCCACCCGGGCGCCCCACGAGGTCGAGGTGCCCTTCGAGATGGTGGTCGAGGGCATCGTCGTGCGCGGGCGGATGGACGCGGTCTTCGCCGACGGCAGCTCACCCGACGGATCCCGGCGCTGGCTGGTCGTGGACTGGAAGACCGGCGCGGTGCCCTCCGGCCGGCACGCCGACGAGGCTGCGGTGCAGCTGGCCGCCTACCGCCTGGCCTGGGCCGACATCAGCGGCGCTCACCTCGCCCACGTCGCCGCCGCGTTCCACTACGTGCCGGCCAACTCGACGGTGCGACCGGCCGATCTTCTCGACGCCGAAGCGCTGCGCCGCCTGGTCCGCCTCGGCTGACCGCGGCGCCGCAACCGATCTGTTTCCCTCGCACTCGACCCGTTGCGCCGCAGCCCGGGTCGCTCGTGCCCGGCCGAGCGGTTCTGCGCCCGGCCAACGGTTGGTTAGCGTTCCGGTCATGACCACCGTTGACGTCTTCCCGGTCCGCGACTTCGTCGAACGTCACCGCGAGGACCTGCTCGCCGATCTCGACGCCTTCCTGCGCATTCCCGGGATCAGCGCCCAGCCCGAGCACGCCGAGGACGTCGAGGCCAGCGCTCGGTGGCTGCACGACGCGGTGCAGAGCATCGGCTTTCCTACCGCGGAGATCTGGCGCAGCGCCGACGGGACTGGCCGGCCGGCGGTCTTCGCCGAGTGGCCTTCCGGCGATGCGGACGCCCCCACCGTGCTGGTCTACGGCCACCACGACGTTCAGCCGGTGGATCCGCTGGAGCAGTGGTCCACCGACCCCTTCTCCCCGACCGTCGACGGGGATGTCCTGCGTGCCCGCGGCGCGTCGGACGACAAGGGCCAGCTGCTGTTCCACCTGCTCGGGCTACGCGCCCATCTGTCCGCCACCGGCCGCAGCTCACCCGCGGTGACGCTGAAGTTCCTGTTCGAGGGCGAGGAGGAATCGGGCTCGCCGACATTCGAGGCGCTGCTTGCCGAGAACCGCGACCGCCTGCACGCCGACGTCGTGGTCGTCACCGACACCGGCATGCTCGCCGCGGACACCCCCAGCACGGTGACCGGCATGCGCGGCGCGCTCAGTGCCCAGGTCGACTTCCACGGCCCGGACGTCGATCTGCACTCCGGTGTCTTCGGCGGTGCGGTGCCCAACCCCGTCACCGCCCTGGCTCGCTTGGTCGGCGCCCTGCACGACGACCAGGGCCGCGTGCAGGTGCCGGGCTACTACGACGACGTCCTCGACTTGACCGACGCCGAGCGCGAACTGTTCAATGCCGTGCCCTTCGCCGAGGATGAGTTCCTCACGGTTGCCCACTCCCGGGCGCTGGCCGGCGAGGACGGCCGCTCGACGCTCGAGCGCATCGGCGCCCGGCCCACGGCCGAGGTGAACGGTCTGTGGGGCGGCTACACCGGCCCTGGCGGCAAGACAATCATCCCCACCGACGCGTCGGTCAAGCTGTCGTTCCGATTGGTCGCGGCACAGGAACCGGCCCGAATTCGGGCCGCGGTCGAGCAGTTCGTGGCCAACCACACGCCCCCCGGTATCGAGGCCACCCTCGAGTGGGAGGGTGACGGGGTGGCGCCGTGCCTGGTTCCTCTCGCCACTCCGGCCTACGAAGCCTTGACCCGGGCCATCTCGGCCGCATTCGACGGCGCCCCGGTGCTGCCCACCCGCGAGGGCGGCAGCGGGCCCGAGGCGGCGCTGCAGCAGAGCATCGGCGCGCCGCTGGTCTTCCTCGGCGTCGGCCTGCCCGACGACCGCATCCATTCCCCGAACGAGAAGGTGACGCTTCCGATGCTCTACCGCGGCGCCGAGGCCGCGGCTCTGCTCTGGACCGAGTTCGCCCGCCTCGGCCGCTCGGGACTGGCCGGTTGATCCGGGCCCGTCCCACCGCCCGTACCGTGACCGCCATGCCGTCGGCCCGCCTGCCCGAACTCACCCACGAACTGGTCCACCACACACTCGACAACGGGCTGCGGGTGGTTATCGCCCCGGACCGGTCGGTGCCGGTGGTCGCGGTGGCGGTGCTCTACGACGTCGGCATTCGTTCCGAACCGGAAGGGCGCACCGGCTTCGCCCATCTCTTCGAGCACCTGATGTTCCAGGGTTCGGCCACGTTGGGGAAGATGGAGCACCCGAAGTACGTGCAGTCCTCGGGCGGGGTGTTCAACGGCAGCACCCACTTCGACTACACCGACTACTTCGAGGCGCTGCCGGCCAATGCGCTGGAGCGCGGGCTGTTCCTCGAGGCCGACCGCATGGCGTCGCCGCGGCTGACCGAGGAGAACCTGGCCAACCAGATCGCCGTGGTCAAGGAGGAAATCCGCGTCAACGTGATGAACCGGCCCTACGGCGGATTTCCCTGGCTGGAGTTGCCCGGCGTCATGTTCGACACCTACCCCAACGCCCACAACGGCTACGGCAGCTTCGTCGACCTCGAACACGCCACCATCGACGACGCCGCCGGTTTCTTCCGCCGCTACTACGCGCCGGCCAACGCTGTCCTCGGCGTGGGCGGTGACCTCGACGCGGACCAGGCCATCGCCCTGGTCGAGGCCCAGTTCGCGCGGGTCGGGCGGCGCACCCGACCGGCCCGGCCGGACTTCGCCGAGCCGTGGCCGACCGAGGAGCGCCGCGCCACCACCGACGACCGCCATGCACCGATGCCCGCGGTCGCCGTCGGCTACCGCGTTCCGGACCCGGCCGACCTCGGGTTGGACTTCCTGGCCACCGTGCTGCTGGCCGAGCTGCTGAGCGAGGGCGACTCCGCCCGGCTGCAGCAGCGCCTGGTGCAACGCGACGGGCTGGTCACCGACATCAGTGTCTACATCGGCGAGTTCGGCGACCCGTTCGACGAGCGCGATCCCAGCGTGCTGACCTTGACCGCGCACTATCCGGTCCGCGAATCGCTGCCCGCCATCCTGAGCGCGATCGACGACGAGCTGGAGCGGATCGTCACCGATGGACTGCGGCCGGGGGAGCTGGACCGGGTCCGCACCCGCTACGTCGCCTCGATGTTCCGCGACCTCGACTCGGTGCTCAACCGGACGCTGACCTTCGCCAAGTTCGAGCTGCTGTTCGGCTCGGCCGAGATCGCGCTCGAGCTGCCGGACCGCCTGGGCGCGGTGACCGCCGAGGACGTCCGCGAGGCCGCAGCCGCCCTCACGCCCCATACCCGGACCGTGCTCGAGCTCATTCCCGGGAGTGCGGAATGAGCCCCACGCGCACCCGCGCGGACGCCCCGCCGCTCGTCGTTCCCCCGCTCGGGCCGGTGCCGCGGCCGAAGCGGCTCACTGCGGCCGAGCGCACCCTGCCGTCCGGGTTGACCGTGTTGGCCGTGCGCCGGCGCAGCGTGCCGATGGTGGAACTGCGGCTGCGCATCCCGTTCCAGGGCTCGGCGGCCAGCCATCCCGCCCGGGCCGAGCTGCTGGCCGACTCGCTGCTGTCGGGCACCGAGCACCGCGACCGCACGGACATCGCGGCCACGGTCCAGGGCCTCGGCGGGTCGCTGTCGACGTCGGTCGACGCCGATCGGCTGCTCATCGCCGGGTCGGCGCTCGCCGCCCGGCTGCCCGAGATGCTCGGGCTGCTGAGCGAAGTGCTCACCGGTGCGACCTATCCCGGCGCCGAGGTTGCGCGCGACCGCTCCCGGTTGATCGAGCGGCTGACCATGGCGCGCTCCCAGGCCGGCACGGTGGCTCATGAGGCCCTGGCCACCCGCCTGTTCGGGCGGCACCCGTACGCCCTGGACATGCCGCAGCCCGACGCCGTGGCCTCGACCACGGCGGCTCAGGTCCGCCGGCTGCACGCCGCCCGGGTGCTGCCACGAGGGGCCACGCTGATCCTCGTCGGCGACATCGCTCCCCAGCGCACGCTGGACCGGGCCGAGGCCGCGCTGGCCTCGTGGGCCGGTACCGCGAACGCGTCGGCGGCACCGGCGCTTCCGGATATCGAGAGCGGCCCGCTGGTCCTGGTCGACCGGCCCGGCTCGGTCCAGTCGGCCGTGCGCATCGGCGGCCCGGCGGTGGGACGCACCCATGCCGACGCGCCGCCGCTGAGCCTGGCCAACCTGGTCTTCGGGGGGTACTTCTCCTCGCGGTGGGTGGAGAACATCCGCGAGGACAAGGGCTACACCTACTCCCCGCGCAGCGCGGTCGAGCACCACGTTCTCGGCTCGGTGTTCACCGCCGCCGCCGACGTCGCCACCGAGGTGACCGCGCCGGCGCTGCTGGAGACTCAGTACGAGCTGGGACGCATAGCCTCGCTGCCGGTCAGCGACGTCGAGGTCGACGCCGTGCGCCAGTACGCGATCGGCACGCTGGCGCTGTCGGTGGCCACCCAGAGTGGGCTGGCGTCGACGTTGTCCTCGCTGGCCGGCTCGGGCCTCGGCCTGGACTATCTGGCCACCCAACCCGGGCGACTGGCCGCGGTGACCACCGACGAGGTTTCCGCCGCCGCCGCCGCGTACCTGGCGCCCGCACGCCTGGTCACGGTGATCGTCGGCGACGCCGGGCAGGTGAGTGGGCCGTTGGCCGCCCTCGGATCGCTGACCACGGCCGCGCCGGCGGCCTGACCGGCGTGCCCGCGCGCGCGCCCGGACCGGACATCGTCCCCGCGCTGGCCCGCCTCGACCACGACCGGCAGGCCTATCGCCGGCGCGACGAGCAGTGGCTGGACCACGCCTGGACGCGCAGCCGGGTGTTCGACGTGCGCGCCGACGCCACCGCGCCGGTAGCGTGGCGCGGCGATGAGGCGGCCCTGCAGCTACGCCGCCCGGCCGACGGGGAACGTCGCCAGGACGCGGTGTTCTTGGGCACGGCCGGTGAGGAGGCCTTCTTCGCCGTCATCGAAGGCAACCAGCCGGCCGACCCGGCGCCGGACCCAGGATCCGGATCGGCCGGCGGCGTGCGCTGGGTCGGACTGCGTGAGGCCGGTCCGGTGCTCAGCGACCGCGACGCCGGGCTGCTCACCGCCGCCGTCGCCCTCGGCCATTGGCGCCGCACCCACCGGCACTGTCCGCGGTGCGGAACCGCCACCGAGCCCGTCGATGCCGGCTGGGGCAGCCGGTGCCCGCGTGACGGAAGCCTCCACTTCCCGCGCACGGACGCCGCGGTGATCATGCTGGTCCACGACGGCGGCGAACGGTGCGTGCTGGGTCGGCAGGCCAGCTGGCCGGACGGGCGGTTCTCGATCCTGGCCGGGTTCGTAGAGGCCGGTGAGTCCCTCGAAGCCGCGGTGGCCCGCGAGGTGGACGAGGAGGTCGGCCTGGCCGTCACCGACGTGACCTACCTGGCCAGCCAGCCCTGGCCGTTTCCGGCGTCGCTCATGGTCGGCTTCACCGCTCGCGTGACCGGTTCGCAGGTAATCGCCCGGCGCGACGACGAGCTGGCCGAGGCCGACTGGTTCACCAAGGCGGAGGTCCGCGCGGCCGCCGAGGCCGGCGAGCGCGGGGTGCCGGATCCGTCGGCCCGGCTGCGGATGTCACCCTTCACGGTGTCGATCGCTGCCGCCATCCTCCGCGACTGGATCACCCGATGATCAGCCCGTCAGGATGCATAGCCGGACTATGGATTCACTGCGTGACGGACAAGGCCGGCCGGTTCGCGTCGTTCCACCGCACGACCATGTCGGCCACGTCGAGCGGCCGGACCTCGGCGTCGTAGTCCTCCCACGCCGGCATCGTCCACGCCGCGGCTCCCGGAGTGCGCCGGGCGCGGGCGGCGGGGTCCAGCGCCAGATGAATGGTGACGTCGAAGGGCAGCGACCGGCCGAGCAGAAAGGCTCCGGCCAGCACGACGACCTCGTCCGGTCCGGCCCGCTGATAAGCCAGGCGGGCGGACCGGTTGGTGACCGGGTCACGCAGGGCGGGCAGGTAGTTCCGGGAGCCGTCAGGGCCGAGCGGGGTGAGGACCTCCCGGTGCAGTGCGGCACCGTCGAGCCACGCCGTTCGATAGGACAGTGCGTCGGTGCGCCCGTCCTCCAGGCGTAGGGAGGCGTCGCGCCAGAACCAGGTTGCGTCCAGCGCAACTGACGCACGCCCGCGCGCGGCGAGGGCGTCGGCCACCGAGCCGGCCAACTCCATCGGACCGCCGGCGTCCGGCCCGTCCAGCGCCACCCGCAGGGGGTGGCCGGGGTGGCGCGACAGCAGGGCGCCGGCCAACGCCGAGGGAAGGTCGGCCCGGGCCAGCGGGCGGTAGGTACGCAGAGCTCAGCTGACCTCGGCCAGATGCTGCTTGACGTCGAACACCGAAGGATTGGTCAACGCCGAACCGTCAGCAAACACCACGGTGGGCACGGTCTGGTTCCCACCGTTGACCTTCATCACGAGATCGGCCGCCCGTTCGTCCAATTCGATGTTCACCTCGGCGAAGTCGATGCCCTCGCTCTGAAGGCTGCGCTTGAGCCGCTTGCAGTACCCGCACCATGTGGTGCTGTACATCGTGACCATCGGTTCCTCGTTCCTCGTTCGGCGCGTCGGTGTGCCCGGAGAAGGGTGCCCGGAGAAGGGGTGCCCGTCAGAAGGGGAAGCGGTTCCGGCGCCGCAGCGCCTCTTTGTTCCACAACGCTCGTGGACACGTCCACCATTCCGCCCGTAACCACCTGCATCCGCCGGCATCCGCCGATACTCCACCGGCGCTGCGCCGGCGCTGCACCGGCTTTCCACCGGCATCCACTGGCATCCACTGGCATCCACTGGGAACCGCTGGCTTCCACAGCGACCTGGGGACGCCGCGGCAGCGTCGGTGGCCGGTGGCAGGATCGCCGAGTGACCGCCGTGGACGTCGACCCGTCGTCCACGGCCGGCCGACGGACGCTGGCCGGTCTCGACCCCGAGCAGCAGGCGGCGGCCGAGGCGGTACGCGGGCCGGTGTGCATCCTCGCCGGCGCGGGAACCGGCAAGACCCGGGCCATCACTCACCGCATTGCCCACGCGGTCCACTCCGGGGCGGTCCAGCCAGATCACGTGCTCGCCGTGACGTTCACCGCCCGGGCCGCGGGGGAGATGCGGACCCGGCTGCGCGGGCTGGGCGTCGGCGGAGTGCAGGCCCGGACCTTCCACGCCGCCGCGCTACGCCAGTTGCAGTTCTTCGCGCCCCGCATCCTGGGCACCGAAATGCCCGACGTGGCTGATCGCCCGCTGCGCCTGGTCGCCACCGCGGCCGCCCGGGCGCGCCTGCGAGCCGAGCGGGCCGAGGTGCGTGACATCGCCGCCGAGATCGACTGGGCCAAGGCCGTCCTGGCCGGCCCCGAGGACTACCCGACCCGGGCCGCGGAGGCAGGGCGGGACACCCCGGCCGCGCCGGAAAAGGTGGCGGAGGTCTACGAGCAGTACGAACAGGCCAAGCGACGCGCCGGGCAACTCGACTTCTCCGACCTGCTGCTGATCATGTCCGGGGCCATCGAGTCCATGTCTGACGTGGCCGAGCAGGTCCGCTCGCGCTACCGCTACTTCACGGTGGACGAGTACCAGGACGTCTCGCCACTGCAGCAACGCATGCTCGACGCCTGGGTGGGCGCGCGGCAGGACCTCTGTGTCGTGGGCGACCCGAACCAGACGATCTACTCGTTCGCCGGGGCCACTCCGTCCCACCTGATCGGCTTTCCGAGCCGCTATCCGGGCGCCACCGTCGTGCGGCTGCACCGTGACTACCGCTCCACCCCTCAGGTGGTCGGGCTGGCCAACCGCCTCATGCACGTCGCGAACCCGCCGGACCGGCCGACCGCGCTGTCGCCGGCTGCCCCGGCACCGCTCGATGAACGGGCATCGGCCGAAGGGACAGGTCCGGCCCATCGGGCCGCGTCCGCCCGCGGACCGGCGCCAGCGGGTAACGGCGGCGTGGCCCTCGTCGGCCAGCGCCCGGATGGGCCGCCGCCGACGTTCGCGGAGTTCGACGACGAGCCGGCTGAGGCAGCCACCGTAGCCGCGGCGTGCACCCGCCTCATCGGTGCCGGCACGCCGGCCGCGCAGATCGCGGTGCTTTTCCGGGTCAACGCGCAGTCCGAGGTCTACGAGCAGGCGCTGGCCGAGGCCGGCGTTCCCTACGTTCTGCGCGGCGGCGAGCGATTCTTCGACCGACCCGAGGTCAAGCAGGCCCGGTTGTTGCTGCGCGGGGCCGCGCGGGCCGACGACGGCGAGAGCGGGCTCATCGAGGAGGTCACCACCGTCCTGGCGAGCACCGGCTGGCAGCCCGGTACGCCGCCGCCCGGAGGAGCGGCCCGCGAACGGTGGGAGTCGCTGACCGCCTTGGTCACGCTGGCCGAGGAGCTCTACGCCGGCGATGCGACGGTGCGCCTGCCCGGACTGGTTGCCGAACTCGACCAGCGGGCGTCGGCCCAGCATGCCCCGACCGTGCAGGGCGTCACGCTGGCTTCCCTTCACTCGGCCAAGGGTCTCGAGTGGGATGCCGTCTTCCTCGTCGGGCTAACCGACACGACGTTGCCGATCCAGCACGCGACCACGCCGGCCGCAGTGGCCGAAGAGCGCCGATTGCTCTACGTCGGGATCACGCGGGCCCGCGAGCGCCTGGCCCTGTCGTGGGCGTTGTCCCGCTCACCCGGACAGCGTCGCGGCCGGCGGCCCAGCCGCTTCCTCGACGACTTGCGGCCCGCATCCCGCGCAGTCGCGCCGTCCACCGGGAACGGACGGCGCGGCCGCCGCAGCGACGCCCCGAGCGCAGCCGACGCCGAGCTGTTCGGCCGGCTGCGCGCCTGGCGCAAGGTGCAGGCCGAGGCGCAGGGCGTCCCTGCGTACGTCGTCTTCTCCGACGCCACCCTGGTGGCCATCGCCGACTCGGGCGCTCAGGATCGGACCGGACTTGCTCGGGTCTCTGGCGTAGGACCGACGAAGTTGGATCGCTACGCCGGCGCGGTGCTGGCCGTCCTGGCCGGCGAGGCGGCTGGTCCCGTCGCCGTCGATTGACCTTCTTGTTGAACCACTCACGGCGGCGGTGCGTAGGGATGACGGACGAGGAATGACGGACAAGTAACCACTCGGCGAACTTTCTGGATAAACCGGTTGTGTGAGCATCATGCCGATCGATACCGTGGCGCGGAGCACACGTCCGGCCGCAGCAGCGGCCGGATCGTTTCCGAGACGCCCACCGATCCGGTCCGGCGTAGAGCGAAGGGGGTGGCCAGCCGTGGACTCGAACATCATCGCGACCGAGCCGCTCTTCGCCGCTGCCGCTGAGGTCCTCGCCGCCGCAACCGTGGGTGCATTCACCACATCGGATGCCCGTGTCCGCACGGCGCCGCGCCTGCGAATCGCGCAAGGGACCGGTCTATCCGCGGCCGGCCCGATCAACGCCGACGACCGCAAGCACACGACATGGACCAACCGCAACGAGAACGTGCCGGCCCAGATGTTCGTCGCCACCAACGGGATCCGCTCGCCTCGAGGAGCACCCCAGTAGATCCGTCTACTGCAGGCTCATCGAGGCCGCGGCTCCCATCCAGGGGGTCGCGGCCTCCGTTATTTTCCCCGACCGGTGTATCGGACGGCGACCCCGGCCCCTCCAAATGAAACGGACACCACTGACCAGCAGCAGGACCACCAGCCACCAGCGACCACTGCCACATTCGACGCCGTGGGCCGGAACCTCGGACCCGCCCGTTCCACCCGCTACAACCCGGAGGACACCGTGAGCACCGCAACGCTCGACCTCGACCCGTCCCGCTGGACGCAGGGGTCCGCGAACACCGCCGGCCCGCTGGAGCTGACCGGTGCCGACATCCTGCTCGAGTCGGCCATGGCCGCAGCCTCGTTGCCGTGTCGGGTGGAGGACCCCGACCTGTGGTTCGCCGAGAGCCCGGCCGAGCTTGAGCGGGCCAAGGCATTCTGCGCCGACTGCCCGGTGCGGGCGGCGTGCCTTGCCGGAGCGATCGCCCGCCGCGAGCCGTGGGGCGTGTGGGGTGGCGAGATCTTCGAACGCGGCACCGTAATCGCGCGTAAGCGGCCCCGTGGCCGCCCGCGCAAGGACGCCGGCGTGGCCGCCTGAAGCGACCAGCCGGAAGCGACCGCCGGCAAGCGACCCCGTCCTTGAGTGACGCCGCGCTTGAGCGACGCCGTACCAGCACATCACCCGATGCGGTGACCGCCCCGGTCACTGCGCTTCGACGGTGTCCACTCCGGCCACCGCCTCTGATTCTTTCCACCGCCAGGAGCCGATCATGTACGTCATGCAGGAAGCGCACGCGCGAGAACGGATGCGCGAAGCCGAGGCCAACGCCGCGGCGTCGCGGATGGCCAGCCGAGCCGCCTCCGCCCAGCGCTGGGAACGCTGGGCCAACTGGACCGCTCACCGCTCGGCCCGGGCCACCCGGGCGTTCAAGGAAGCCCGGATGTCGGCCAACGTTCGCGGCTGACGCAGTGAACACCGGCGCGGTCATCGGATCCTCGTGATCCGGTGGCCGCGCCGAGTGCTGTCCGCGCTCAGGCCACAGTCGCTCAGGCCACAGTTATCACTCGGCGAAGCCCGGCTGCCACCGCTCGACGATGGAGCGGTACGGCGCCGTGGCGTTGAGCTGGCACAGGACGCCGATCGAACCCAGCGTCACCCGGTGGATCAACAGGTAGTTCGGCGGGATGTTGAGTTGGCGTCCGATCCGCGCCGCTTCGGTGCGGGGATCGCCGATCCGAGCCGCCTGCCGACGCATCCAGTCCCGGGTGAAGGTGAAGGTCTCGTGCTGGAGCGGCTCGAGGATCGGCGTGAGGTAGTCGAGGACCGCCTGCGGGTCCTCGATCTTGATCTCTGGGCGGATGAAGCCCTCGGCGTACATCGCACTGACCACTCCGTCGACGTCCCCATCGAGGGCCATGCGGGTGATGCGCCCGATCGGGAGGGGGGAGCCGTCCCGTAGCCGGGCTACGGCGCCGAAGTCGATCACACCCAGTCGGCCGTCGTCGAGGAGGCGGAAATTGCCGGGATGGGGGTCGGCGTGCAACATCCGGGCCCGGGTCGGCGCCGAGAAGTGCAGCACGGACAGCAGCCGGCCGGCCCGGTCGCGGTCGACGGTCGTGCCGTCGGTGATCACCCGCGACAGGGGCACTCCATCCATCCATTCCGAGACCAGGACCTTCGGCGCGCTGGCCACGATGCGCGGCACCAGGACCTCGGGGTCCTCGGCGTAGGCCGCCTGGAACGTACGCTGGGCGTCGGCTTCCAGGGAGTAGTCGAGCTCCTCGATAACCCGTTCCCGCAACTCGGTCAGAAGTCCCTTGACGTCCATCCCCGGGGACAGTCGGGAGAACAGGCGCGCGAATCGGGACAGCTGGTTGAAGTCGGCCATTAGCGCCGGTCCGGCACCGGGGTACTGGATCTTCACCGCGACGTCGCGGCCGTCGCGCCACACCGCCCGGTGAACCTGGCCAATGCTCGCCGCGGCCGCCGGAATGTCGTCGAAGTCGCGGAAGCGCTCGCGCCATCCGCGGCCGAACTGCTCGGCCAGCATCCGGTGGACGTTGGCCGTCTCCATCGGCGGGGCGGCGTCCTGCAGCTTCGTCAGCGCCGCACGGTAGGGCGCGGCGTTTTCCTCGGGTAGCGCTGCCTCGAACACCGACAGGGCCTGACCGAATTTCATCGCCCCGCCCTTGAGCTGGCCGAGGACCGAGAACAGCTGCTCGGCGGTGCGCTCCTGCAACTCGGCGGTGACGTCCTCCGACGAACGCCCCGACAGCCGCTTGCCGAGACCCACCGTGGCCCGTCCGGCGATGCCGAGCGGCAACGAGGCCAGCCGCGCTGAGCGGGCCACGCCGCGTTGCGGGATCTCGCTACGCGGGCCGGGCGGCGTGGTTTCGCTCACCGCTTCATTGTCTCATTGCGGCCTGGCCTACCGGTCGGGAACCGTCGTGCAGCCACAGTCCGGATGAGCCGGCCACGTGCGCCGGCGCACGCGCCAGTCGGGCAGCAGCACCTCGAGCGTTCCGCCGAGCGTGGCCACCTCCTCGCCGTCGAGGAAAGCCAGCGCCTGGATCGCGGTCAGGGCGGCGGCGAGCGCACAGAGCGCTACCTCACCGGGATCACGGCGGGAACTGCGCCCGCCCAGCTGTCCGGCCAGAGCCGGCCAGACGGGATCGCGGTCGGTGCGGTGCCGGTCGGCACAGTCCAGGCAGCTCGAGCGGCCGGGATACACCAGTGGGCCGACCACTGCCGACCCGGCCCAGACGCCGGTGACGAGGTGCGCGGCTTCCTCGGTCTTCAGGAGGGCTCGCATCTCGCGCGGCACCGGACTGCCAGTGGCCACGACGACCAGATCGGCGCACCGACCGAGCGGCGCAGTGTCCACGCCGGGAGCAGCTCGGTGCACGGCGTCGGCGGCGGCCACCGCGGCGCGCCGGCCCTCGTCCTGGGGGCGCAGGCCGCCGGGCACCGCATCGCGCAGCGTCACCTCGCCCGGCTGCCGCACGTCCAGGTGGCCTACGCCGGCCGCGGCCAGAAGCGCGGCGACCAGCGTCGGCAGCCGCCCGGATCCGTACAACACAACGCAGCATTCCCGCCGCCGCCCCAGAACAGAGTCCGTGTCGTCGCCGTAACGGGCCGAGAGCGCAGCCCGGTCGGACGCCAGCGCGGTGGTTGCTGCTCCGGCGTCCTGCGAGATCGTGGAGGACGAGCGGGCCAGGAAGCCGTTGCGGTGCAGCAGGCCCAGAACGGGATGCTCGTCCGGGCGCACGCTGCCGCCGTCGGCCAGCCGGGTCCACACGTGCGGGTCCAGTCCCTCCACGACGACCGCCCGACCGGGTAGCTCGAGCTGCAGGTGATCGCCGGAACGCCAGAGCGCACGAACGGCGGGGGCGAACCGCACCGTCGGCGATGCGGACGGACCGTCGGCCGTCGATGACGCGGTCGGCACCGCAACCACCGAGGGGTCGTCAGTGCCCGACATCGGACCCGCTTCGCATGGACCCGAGCGTGCCGCAGGCCTGAGTCTCACCATTGGCCTGTCCACAGCGGGCAGCCGCAATCCACAGCGGACCGGTTACCGCGTCCAACCTCCGCCGGGCGTCGGTGCGACGTCGTACGGTCATCGCGTGTCCGTCCAACAGCGCCCGCCGAGCCACGCTGGCGGTCCGGCCTTCCAGTCGAGCGCTGACTCCACAGCTGTGGACAGCCCTGTGGACCGGAGGCAGATTGCTGTGGACGCGCAGCGGAGGCGGTGGACGACCCCTCGTCCTGACGTCGAGGTGCAGCTGAGCCGCGTCGCCACCCACCCAGCCGCGACGGACCGACCGGCCGGGTTCCTGGCTGAAGTCGGGCCGTGAACGCGCCGGGCCCCAGCAGCGGGTCGGCCGACGGGGGCGGACGCTGCGCCGAGGCACCGCCAGTGGAGATCCGCCGGAGCAGCCGTCGGCGCCGGACGGTGTCGGCTTACCGTGACGGTGACCGGATTGTGGTCCTCGTCCCGGCCCGGCTGAGCCGCGAACAGGAGCGGGGCTGGGTCGAGCGCATGGTGGCCGACGTGACCGCTCGGGAGGAACGAGCGCGCACACGAGGCTCGCGAAGTGGCGACGACGCCCTCCTGCGCCGAGCCAAGGCGCTCAATCTTCGCTACCTCGGCGGGCCGGTGGACCCGGCGAGCGTGCGGTGGGTACCCACGATGGCTCATCGATGGGGGTCCTGCACCGCGGCTGACCGCACGATCCGCCTGTCAGATCGACTGCGCGACTTCCCGGACTGGGTCGTCGACTATGTACTCGTCCACGAGTTGGCGCACCTCACCGTCGGCTCCCACGGACCGCAGTTCTGGGCATTGGTCGCGCGCTACGACGCGAGCGAGCGTGCTCGCGGTTTCCTTGAGGGCTTCAGCGCTGCGGCTCACCTGCCGACGTGGGACGACGAGGAGACACGGCCCTAGTCTCGAGGCACCGCCCTTGCCGCGAGGCACCGCCCTTGCCGCGAGGCACCGCTCGTCACCTGCGGGCCCGCGACGGAGTCCGGCCCGTCGCCGAATGGGCGCCCGACCTCCGCCCGCCGCCTGCACGATGGCGCAACGTCCGTTCAGGCCGGCGAGCTGCCGCCCGGCTCCCGATCCTCGGGGTGGTCCTCCCGTCGCGCGGGCGGGCCGTCGGTGTCGATGCCTGGCTGACCGGCGTCCTCGGTCGCATCCTGACCAGCGTCATCGCGCGGTGCGTCCTCAGCCACCAGCGGGGCAGTGTCGTCATCAGCAGGCGAGGCGCCGCCGCCGTCACCGGCAGCAGGACCGGCGCCGCCGGAGTCGAGCGCGGCCGGAGCCGGGTCGTCGTCAAGCAGCGAGTTCAGGGCGTCGTCGCTCACCGCGTCGCGACGGGCGAGGAATCCGGCCGGGTCGTCGAGGTCCTCGGAGTCCGGCAGAAGATCCGGATGCGCCCAGAGCGCGTCACGTCCGGCCGCGCCCGAGCTCTCGGCGGCCAGCGACCACAGCGCCGAGGCCTCACGCAGCTTGCGCGGGCGCAACTCCAGTCCGACCAGGGTGGCGAAGGTCTGCTCGGCCGGTCCACCGCCCGCGCGCCGACGCCGTGACGCCTCCCGCAGGGAGTCCGCGCCGCCGAGTCGGGTACCGGCCACGTCGGCCACCACCGCGTCGACCCAGCCCTCGACCAAGGCCAGAAGGGTTTCCAGACGCCGCAAGGCGGCCTGTTGACTGGGCGTCTCCTTCGGCTCGAACATGCCGCCGGTCAACGCCGACTGGATGCTCATCGGGTCGGACGGATCGATCTCGCTCATCATCCGCTCGATGCCCGAGGCGTCGATCTCGATGCCGCGGGCGTAACCGTCGACGGTGTCAATCAGCCGCTGCCGTAACCACGGGACATGGGCAAAGAGGCGCTGGTGGGCGGCCTCGCGCAGACCCAGATAGAGGCGCACCTCGGCGTCCGGACGGCCCAGCCCGGCCCCGAACCCGGCGATGTTGTCGGGCAGCAGCGCTGCCGTACCCGCCGGCCCCAGCGGCAGGCCGATGTCGGTGGCGGAGAGCACCTCACTGGCCAACGCTCCGAGCGCCTGCCCGACTTGGGAGCCGAACATCATGCCGCCCAGCTGAGCCATGATCGGTGCCATCGGTCCGGCCTGGGCTCGTACTTCCTCGGGCAAGCCGGCCGACATCGCGGTGACGACGTGCTCGGCCACCGGGTCGCACAGGGCTGACCACACCGGCAGCGTCCGCTCGATCCACTCCACGCGGTTCCAGGCCTCGACCGACGTCACGCCGGAGGGCAGTTCGGTCACATCGTCCAGCCACAGGTCGGCCAGGCGCACCGCCTCCACCACGTCGGCGCGCTCACCGGCCGACACCGCGCCGACACCGCCGCCGGCCCCGCCGACCGCGGAGATGGCGACCTGCCGGGCCAGGTCCCAGTTGACCGGTCCCCCCGACCACGAGAACAGCTTCTGCAGCTCGGCGAACAACGGCACCTTGCCGGCCAGCTCCTCGGGTAGCCCAAAGCCACCGGCCCCTAAAGCACCGGCCCCGAAAGCGCCCGATCCGGAGCCGCCGGGTCCGGGATCGCCCGAGTCGCCCGAGTCATCGCGGTCGGGCGGACCGAAACCAAAGGGAAGGTTCGTCATCGCCACACACCCGCGTTCATGGTTGCCACGCTAGTGCTGACGACACACGCCCCGCAGGGGTTCCCGCCCTGGGCCGGGCGCGATGCGCTGACAGCGAAACGCAGCCGGCTCGGCGTCCGCGCAGTTCGACCGCCGCGCGGCACGCCGATCGGTGACCCGTGTCGGGTTACGGTGCGGCGATCATGGGATGGCTGCTGTGGCTCGCCGCGCCCATCGTGGCCACGAGTCTGGCCTCGGTGATCTGCTGGCGCCGGGGCCGCCCGGCCAAGCCGCTGTCAATCGAGGCGGCCATCGCCGAGCACCGACTCTTCCTGGCCACCCTGGCCGAGGTGCACCGCCCCGGCGCCGATCCGCACCGCCCCGGCGCCGATCCGCACCGCCCCGGCGCCGAGGTGCACCGCCCCGGCCCGCGACCGCGGCGGCTGATGCCCCGCGGTTAGGGTGGCGCGGTGAGTCGCCGGGTCCGAACCCTCGTCGTCGGAGGTGTTCTGCTCCTTGTCCTCGCCGTGCTGGCCATCGCCCTACCGGTGCCGTATGTGGTGCTGTCCCCGGGTCCGACGATCAACACTCTCGGGTCCTACGACGGTCAAAAGATCATCCTGCTCAACGGCCGCACCGAGAAGAGCACCAGCGGCAACCTGAACCTCACCACGGTCAGCATCACCACCGGACGAGTCAGCGTCTTCCAGGCGCTTTCGGGCTGGCTGGCCGGCGACCGCGTCGTCGTGCCGCGCGAGACCATCTATCCGCCCGGTACCAGTCAGAAGCAGGTCGCCCAGCAGGACGCGGCCGACTTCTCGAACTCCCAGACCTCAGCCGAGGGCGCGGCCCTGTGCGAGCTGAAGTACCCGCGCTACTTCGGAATCCTCGGCACCAGCAAGGACATGAAGCCGGCCGACGCCCTGAAGTACGGCGACAAACTGATCAGCCTCAACGGCCGGCCGGTCGGCACGCGGGCTCAGCTGGAGAGCGTGCTCGCGGCGCAGAACGCTGGGTCGGCCGGTGTCGTGGTGGTCGAGCGGCGCGGAATCCGCACGACGGTGAGGCTTACCCTGCTTCCTCCGGCCAGCGGACGTAGCGGAGCCCGCATGGGGGTGTCCGTGGCCGACTCATGTTTCGCCGAGTTCGATGTGGACCTCGGCCTGAACGACGCCATCGGCGGCCCGTCGGCGGGCATGATGTTCGCGCTCGGAATCATGGACAAGGTCGGTCCGGCCGACCTGACCGGCGGCCGGTTCGTCGCCGGGACCGGCACGATCGACCTCGACGGGGCGGTAGGCCCGATCGGGGGCATCCAGCTCAAGATGATCGCCGCCCGCCGCGCCGGAGCGACGTTGTTCCTTGCCCCCGCCGGCAACTGCAATGACGTTCGCGGCAACGTGCCGAACGGCCTGGCCGTAGCCAAGGTTTCCACGCTGCACGACGCGGTGCAGGCCCTGGCCGCCGGGAAGGCCGGCACGGCCGTCGCCGGCTGCTGATCGTTCGCCCAGGCTGCGAGTGGCGAGCAGCGATTCCAGCTCGGGCGGAGGGCAGCGGCTCAGGCCAGGGTGGCCAGTAGCGCGGCGGTGAGGTTCGGCGCCAGTTCCGCGCCGAACGCGATCTCGTCATCGTCGCCCCGCTCCGACGGACGGGCCGCGGACGAGGAGCGGTCATCGGAACCTGAGCTGCCAGCGGATCCGCGGAGTCGCAGGACGCTCGACGTCCGCCCGTCGCGCAGCACCGCGACGACCAGCCGGGCTTCGCGCCGGTCAGGGTGCGCCGCGGCCTCGGCTACGGCGTCCGGACTGGACAGGCCGGCTTCGGCCTCGGGCGGCAGCACGACGATCTCCTGGGCCAGGGCGCACCCGGTCACCTGAGGCGGCCACTCGACGCCGGCCAGCGCCTCGTCGAGCGGCTGGTCGGGCAGGGCGTCCTGAGCAATCGGTGTTAGCGACTCGGAGGTGATCCCGCCGAGGTCGGTCAGGCCGAGTAGGGCCGCCCCCTGGGGGTCGGCCGCGACCGTCGCGGTGGGAACGAGGGCGAAGAGGGCCGGTGGCTGGTCCCAGCCGCCGGAGGCCACGAAGGCTTCGATCTCCGCGGTGACCGCGTCGAGGACGGCCAGCAGCGGCGGCAGCCCGCCGCTGGGCGCGCGAGGGGAAGGGGTAGAGGGTAATGGGGCAGCGGGTAATAAGGCAGCAGGCGAAGGCGCATCCGGCGGGGGCGCATCGGGTCCGGACACGTCGACACTGTACAAAGCGGGCGGCCGTCCCCGGCTACGGAACCGGCACGCATCGTCTTACGTTCTAGTGTGCGGACGGGAGGCCCGCGTTCCGAACAGCGGTACGCGGCGCCCGTGGACAGTGGAGGAAACCTGCAGTGGTAATGCGTCCGCCGATGCCGGCGGTCAATCTTTCCCGGCGGGCGAGGATCGCCGTCGCCGTCGTAGCGATCTTGATCGTGTTGCTGATCCTCGCGTTGTCGCTGGTCAACGTCTACACGTCCTGGCTGTGGTTCGGCGAACTCGGTTTCCGTGGCGTGTACTCCTCGATCCTGCGTACGCGGATCCTGCTGTTCCTCGGATTAGGGCTGCTGATGGCGGCCATCCTAGGGGCCAACGTCGCGCTGGCTTACCGGCTGCGCCCACCGTTTCGCCCCATGTCACCCGAGCAGCAAAACCTGGAGCGCTACCGCATCGCCCTGGAACCGCGCCGCCGGCTGGCCTTCATCGCCCTGCTGGTGATTGCCCTGCTGTCAGCCGGCTCCTCCGCGCAGCGCAACTGGAAACTCTGGATGCTGTGGTTCAACGGCGGGTCGTTCGGCATCAAGGACCCACAGTTCGGCAAGGACATCTCGTTCTTCGCCTTTGACTACCCGATGTACCGGCTGCTGCTGGGCTTCGGCTATGCCGCGGTGATCTTCTCGATCCTGCTGAGCGCCGCGGTCTACTACCTCTACGGCGCACTGCGTCTCCAGACGCCCGGACCGAAGATCACCATTTCGGCCCGCCGGCACCTCACCGTGCTCGTATTCATCTTCATCGTGCTCAAGGCGATCAGCTACTGGCTCGACCGCTACGGCCTGGTCTTCTCCGGTCGCGGCAAGGTGACCGGCGCGTCCTACACCGACGTCAACGCCTCCCTGCCGGCCAAGACCATCCTGTTCTGGCTGGCCATCGTCATCGCCATCGGCGTGCTGGCCTCGATCTGGCTGTCCAGCCCACAGCTGCCGGCCATCGGCTTCGGCGTGCTGGTGATCCTGAGCATCGTGATCAGCGGCATCTATCCCGCGCTGGTTCAGCAGATCAGCGTGAAGCCCAACGCCAGCGTCAAGGAGAGGCCGTACATCTCGCGCAATATCGCGGCGACGAGGCGGGCCTACGGCATCGTCACGAATACCGACGGCGGAACGGTGGCCTACAAGGACTACGCGGGCAAGCCGTCGATCACCACCGAGCAGCTGACGACCGGTACCGCGTTCTCGGCCACCCGGGACAACATCCGCGTCCTCGACCCGAACGTCGTATCCCCGACGTTCACCCAGCTCCAGCAGCTGCGCAACGTCTACGGGTTCAGCACCAAGCTCGACATCGACCGCTACAAGACCGCGGCCGACACCAAGGACTACGTGGTCGGCGTGCGCGACTTGCGCCCGAGCAACTTCGACGCCCAACAGTCGAACTGGATCAACCAGCACAGCCTCTACACCCACGGCTACGGCTTCGTGGCCGCAGCCGCCGACGAGCCGGTGGACCGCGCCGACCAGTTCGCTCAGCGCAACATTCCGCCGACCGGCTTCCTCGACATCAGCCGCCCGGAGATCTACTACGGCGAGCTGGGTGTCGACTATTCGATCGTCGGCGCCAAGGGCACGCCGTCGGAGTACAACGGCGGCTCGCTGCCCAATACGACCTACGCCGGCAAGGGCGGCGTGAAGCTAGGAAACGTCTTTACGCGGGCTGCCTTCGCGGTGAAGTACGGCCAGGCGAACTTCCTCCTCAACAAGACGGTGTCGGCCCCGGGTGCCAGGATCATCTTTGATCGTGACCCCCGGCAACGGGTACTCAAGGTCGCGCCGTACCTGAAGGTCGACGGCGACCCGTACCCCTCGGTCATCGACGGGCACATCGTGTGGATCCTCGACGGCTACACGACGATGGCCAACTTCCCGTACTCGGAGAAGGAGCAGCTGGCCGACATCACCGACGACTCGCTGAGCCGGTCCAATCGCACGGCCAAGCAGCCCGACAGCACGTTCAACTACATCCGAAACTCGGTGAAGGCCACGGTCGATGCCTACGACGGCACGGTGCACCTGTATCAATGGGACGACCAGGACCCGCTGCTGAAGGCCTGGATGAAGGCGTTCCCGAACACCGTGGAACCCAAGTCGGCCATCCCGGCCGGGGTGCTCGAGCACGTGCGCTACCCGCAGGACCTGTTCGAGGTCCAGCGCGAGCTGCTGGCGCGCTACCACGTCACCGACCCGGTGCAGTTCTACAACGCCAGCGACCAGTGGACGGTGCCGTCGGACCCCTACGCGAGCGGCGACCAGCCGCCGTACTACCTGCTGGCCGGGGACCCGACCGACGCCTCACGGGCGCAGTACCAGCTCACCACGCCGATGCGGGTCAACAGCAAGGACAACCTCGCCGCTTACATCTCGGTCAACTCCGAGAACGGTCCCAACTACGGGAAGATGACCGTCCTGCGCGTGCCGACCGGGTCCCAGACCTTCGGCCCGGCCCAGGTGGCCAACCAATTCAAGTCCGACACGGTGATCAACCAGCAGGTCAACCTGTTCGACCAGGGTGGCTCGACCGTCATCTACGGCAACCTGCTGACCCTGCCGGTCGGTGAAGGGTTCCTTTACGTCACCCCGCTCTATGTCCAGGGGCAGGGGGCATCGTCGCAGCCACTGCTGCGGCGGGTCATCGTGAACTACGGCGACAAGATCGGCTATGACGAGACCCTGGGCGGCGCGCTGAAGAACCTCACCCAACCCATCGTCGGCGAAGGAATCAACGACACCACGAACCCGTCGACGGGCCCAGCACCCAGTGTTCCCTCCGCGCCCACACCGAGTACGTCATCGAGTCCGACCGGGGGCGCACCCACGTCCGCGCCCGGTCCGGGCAGCACCGGCAGTCCCCAGATCGACACGGTGCTGCGCCAGCTCGACGCCGCGGCCGCCCGGCTGAGCGCGGCCTACAAGGCTGGGGATCCGCAGGAGATCGGTGCGGCCCAGGCCGAGTTGAAGCGCCTGTCGGAGCAGTACCTCAAGCTGCGGGCGCCGTCGGCGACCAAAACCAGATGACCGACGACGCTCACCCCGCCGGGCTGGCACCGGATACCGCGGCTCAGGCGCCGTCGGTGCTGCCCGGTTCCGTGCTGCCCGGTTCCGTGCTGCCCGGTTCGGGGGAGTCCGAACGGGTGGTGCTACAGCGTGGGCTGTGGTTCGAGGAGTTCGACGTCGGCACGCGCTACCTGCACCGACCCGGCCGCACGGTGACCGAGGGTGACAACGTCCTGTTCACCACGTTGACCATGAATACGCAGGCTCTGCACCTCGATGCGGCCTGGGCGGCCAGCCAGCCGTACGGCCGCCGGGTGGTCAACTCGATGTTCACGCTGTCGACGATGGTCGGACTGTCCGTGGCCCAGCTGACGCAAGGCACGCTGGTGGCCAACCTCGGGTTCGGGGCGGTTGCCTTTGCCCAACCGGTGTTCCACGGGGACACGCTCTACGCCGAGACGGTCGTGCTCGCCGCTCGGGTGTCGCGCTCGCGTCCCGGGCAGGGCGTGGTCAGCCTGGCCCACACGGCCCGCAATCAGGACGGCGTCATCGTGGCCACCGCTGAGCGCACCGCGTTGGTGTGGATGCGGCCCCGTGAGTGACCGGTGACTGGGCGGTGACCGGAGCAACCGCCGGCGCACCGGGACGCCGCGCGGGCTGGCCGGGAGGGCCGGCCTGGCTGTTCTGCCCGG
>JBDUAD010000008.1:0-42054 GCA_040004775.1 bacterium
CCCGACGGATCGCCTCAGCCCGACGGATCGCCTCAGCCCGACGGATCGCCTCAGCGCGACGGATCGCCTCCGCCGCCGCCCGCCCCGGCGTCGGCCGCGTCCGGCCCGGAAAACGCGTATCCCTATCCCGGCATGGTTCATCTGGCCGCGCCGCACCGGGTGAGCGCCGGATCCTGGGTCGAAGCCGGTGATCTTCGTTTCGCCGGGCTGTTGCTCGGGGGACTGGCGGTGCTCGGTGTGCTCACCGGCCTCCTGTGGTCGGCGATCAGCCCGCACAGCCACGGGTTCGTCGTCCCCGGGCTCGGCGTCATCCCCGGCGAGGCCGAGGGCTTCGTGGCCGCGGACGGGCGCTATGCCCTGCTCACCGGTGGCATCGGACTGCTGACCGGCCTGTTGGTGTGGTTTCGCCGAGACCGCCGCGGGCCGGTGACGGCCGCGGCGGTCAGCGCCGGTGTTCTCCTTGCGTCGGCGCTCGCGGCGTTGGTCGGGCATGCGGTGTCCTCCGGCCGGTCGACCGGCCCGGCGAACACCTCCGTCACCCTGCCGATCACCGTCCACGCGCACGGCCTGATTCCCTTGGGCGCCGCGCTGGCCCTGCTGGTCTACCTGGCCGGCGCGCTGAGCGCGCGCCCCGACGACCTCGGCCGCCCTGACCAAGGAAACGCTGCGCTCGTTGCCGGACCGGCCTCATTCGCCTCCGAGCCAGGAACCGCCTCCCAGCCAGGAACCGGCTCCTACTCAGGCACCGGCTCCCACCCAGAAATCGGCTCTCAGCCAGACGGAGGTGCGTGGTCGCCGCCGCCCGCAGCGCCGAGCGACTGGTCGCCGCCAACCTCGAGCTGCTGACGGTCAGCTGCTGCTGGTCTGCACCTGCAGCACGCGGGCCGGCACGGGGACCGCTCGAGTGATGCCCACAAGGGTCAGCTCCCGGTGCAGGACGGCGACCTCATCGCGCAGCCGCTGGCTCGGGGTCGGCGCGGCCAACAGGGCCTGCCGATCGGTCGTGGTCAGCTGCAACCGCGCCGCGATCTCGTAGCTCGCCCGTGCGGGTTCCTCGGGCAAGTCGTCGCCACGATCGGACCCGGTGATGTCAGCCAGCAGTTGGTTGTAACGCGTGCTGAGCCGGCGGGCCCGAGCATGCAGTTCGGGGTCCACCCGGGCGTCGGACTCGTCAAGGAACTCCACGCTGGCCTGCAGGTAGGGCTTGCCCTCGTCATCGACCTCGAGCACGCGGAACCGGCTGCTGCCCACGGTCAGCAGATCGCAGCGCCCGTCGGCGTACGGCTCGTTCTCGAGGATCTCGGCCATGGTGCCGATCTCGGCGATGGCGTTGCGGGCGCCGGGGGCCGATCGTCCGGGCACCGGACGCAAGGCGCCGCCATTGCCCAGCACCACGCCGAACGCGCCGCTGCCACCTTCGGCGGTGACATCGGCCACCAGGCGGCGGTAGCGCGGCTCGAAAATGTGCAGCGGCAAGGGCAGGCCGGGTAGGAGGACGTACTCCAACGGAAAGATGGGTACTACCTCGGCCACCTTTCCGAGTGTGGCCCATCGCCGGAATTAGTGCGACTGCCGTCGCCCGCGCGGTGCCCGCGACGTGCCCATGGTCGTCGGGGGTCGGCAGCCGCGCGGTGCCCGCGACGTGCCCATGGCCGCCCGGGGGTCGGCCGCCGCGCGCCTTCCTAGACTCGAGCGCATGCTGCGCCGCATCGACCTGACCGCCACGGCCGGCCGTGACGTCGCCGCGCTGCTGCCGCGCGCCCCGATGGACGTCGACGCGGCGGTCACCGCGATCACTCCGGTCGTGCACGACGTGCGCGACCGGGGCTACACCGCGGCCCGGGCCGCCACGGTTCGCTTCGACGGCGTGGACGTCGCGAACCCGCGGGTTCCGGCAGCCGCACTGGCGCAGGCCCTGCGCGGCCTCGACCCGCACGTCGCCGCCGCCCTGCGGGAGTGCCTGCGTCGGGCCCGCATCGGCCACGCCGACCAGGTCCGCTCCACCGTGCGCACCGAGGTGGTTCCCGGCGGCAGCGTGACCGAGAAGTGGGTGCCGATGCGCCGCGTCGGTCTGTACGTGCCGGGCGGACTGGCCGTCTACCCCTCGAGCGTGATCATGAACGTCGTGCCGGCCCAGACCGCCGGAGTGGCGTCGCTGGCCGTCTGCTCGCCGCCGCAGGCGGAGTTCGGCGGCCTTCCGCATCCGAGCATCCTGGCCGCCTGCGCGCTGCTCGGCGTGGACGAGGTCTACGCCGTCGGCGGCGCGCAGGCCGTCGCGCTGATGGCCTACGGCGACGTGGCCGAGGGCATCGCCCCGGTCGACCTCGTCACCGGGCCGGGCAACCTGTTCGTGGCCGCGGCCAAACGCGTGGTCCGCGGCGTGGTCGGCATCGACTCCGAGGCCGGACCGACCGAGATCGCCGTCCTGGCCGACGAGAACGCTGATCCGGCCTTCGTGGCCGCCGACCTGATCAGCCAGGCCGAGCACGACACGCTGGCCGCATCCGTGCTGGTCACCGACTCGGTCCGGCTGGCGGACGCGGTCGACACCGAAATCGAACGCCAGATCGCTCAGACCAAGCACACCGACCGGGTCACCACGGCACTCGGCGGGGCACAGTCGGCCACCGTGCTGGTCCGCGACGTGGAACAGGGCCTGGCCGTGGTGGACGCCTACGGCGCCGAACACCTCGAGATCATGACCGTCGAGGCGCGAGGGGTGGCCGAGCGGGTGACCAACGCCGGCTGCATCTTCGTCGGAGCGCACACCCCGGTCTCCCTCGGCGACTACTGCGCCGGCTCGAACCACGTGCTTCCCACCGGGGGAACCGCGCGCTACGCCTCCGGCCTGTCGGTGCAGACATTCCTCAAGGGCGTGCACCTCGTCGAGTACAGCGCCGAGGCCCTGGCCGGAGCGGCCGACTCGGTCGTCGCGCTGGCCGACGCTGAGGACCTGCCCGCGCACGGCGCCGCCGTCACCGCTCGTGTGCGCAGCGCGCAGCCATGAGCGGGGCCGCCGATGTCGCGCTGAGCGACCTGCCTCTGCGCGCCGATCTGCGCGGGCAGCGGCCCTACGGAGCGCCACAGCTGTCCGGCCCGGTGGGACTGAACACCAACGAGAACTCGCATCCGTTGCCGGCCGATCTGCTGGCCGATCTCACCGTCGAGGTGCAGCGGGTCGCGAGCACCCTGAACCGCTATCCCGACCGTGACGCCGTGGCGCTGCGCACCGACCTGGCCGCCTACCTGGGCCACGGGCTCGACCGGTCCGAGGTCTGGGCGGCGAACGGGTCCAATGAGGTACTGCAGCAGCTGTTCCAGGCCTTCGCCGGACCGGATCGGTCGGTGCTCGGCTTCACGCCGTCGTATTCAATGCACACGCTCATCGCCCGGGGCGTCGGGTCCACCTTCGTCGACGGGCGCCGGGCCGCGGACTTCTCCCTCACCGCCGAGCACGTACGCGAGGAGATAGAGCGGCACCATCCCGACGTCGTGATCCTCTGCTCGCCCAACAACCCGACCGGAACCGCCCTTACCCTCGACGTAGTCATCGCCGCGGCCGAGGCCACGACCGGCCTGGTGGTGGTGGACGAGGCCTACGCCGAGTTCGCGCGCCCGGGCACGCCATCGGCGATCACCCTCCTGCCGGCCGCCCCCCGACTGGTGGTCACCCGCACGATGAGCAAGGCATTCGGCATGGCCGGTCTAAGGCTGGGCTACCTGGCCGCCGCCGCGGCGGTCGTTCAGGCGGTGCAACTCGTGCGACTGCCCTATCACCTGTCGACGCTGACCCAGGCCGCGGCAAGGGCGGCGCTGGCCCATCGCGGTCCGCTGCTGGCCACGGTCGACGCGGTCAAGGCCCAGCGCGACCGGATCGTTTCCGGGGTGCAGGCGCTGGGCTACGCCGTCGCCCCGAGCGACGCCAACTTCGTCTTCTTCGGCGGGCTGATCGACGCCGGAGCCACCTGGCGGGCCCTGTTGGATCACGGCGTGCTGGTGCGCGACCTGGGCGTCGACGGTTGGCTGCGGGTCACTGCCGGCACCGAGGCGGAGACCTCGGCGTTCCTCGCCGCGCTGGCCGCAGTGAGCGGAACCCCGCACGGAGCGATCGCGGTGGCCGAGGGCGTGACCAGCCCCGCGCCGATGGGGAAGGATGGAGCTCCCCTCACGATTGGAACCGCGCAGTGACCAGCCGTACCGGACGCGTGGAGCGCGTCACCGCCGAGACCAAGGTGTTGGTCGAGATCGATCTCGACGGTGCCGGTCACACCGATATCGCCACCGGCATCGGGTTCTTCGATCACATGATCAGCTCGTTCGGCAAGCACGCCCTGTTCGATCTCACCGTCGCCGTCGAAGGCGATCTGCACATCGACGGCCACCACACCGTCGAGGACACGGCCATCGCCCTCGGCCAGGCCTTCGCCGAGGCGGCCGGCGACAAACGCGGCGTGCGCCGCTTCGGAGATGCCACCATCCCCATGGACGAGACGTTGGTGCGGGCCGCCGTCGACCTGTCCGGCCGGCCGTATCTGGTGCACGTGGAGCCGCCCGGCGCTCCGCCGACCATCGGGCCGGTGTACGCGACCACGTTGACCCGCCACGTCTTCGAGTCCCTCGCCTTCAACGCCAAGATCGCCCTGCACGTCACGGTCGAGGCAGGCCGCGACTGGCACCACATCACCGAGGCGCAGTACAAGGCGGTGGCCCGGGCCCTGCGCGCGGCGGCCGAGCTCGATCCGCGCGGATCGGGCGTGCCGAGCACCAAGGGATCGCTCTGAACGTTCACCGGCCCGCGGTGTCGGCATGAGGCCGTCGGTAGTGGTACTCGACTACGGCTCGGGCAACCTGCGTTCGGCTCAGCGCGCGCTCGAGCGCGCCGGGGCCGACGTCGAGGTCACGCCGGACGCCGATCGTGCGGTCGGCGCGGCCGGCCTCGTTCTCCCCGGCGTCGGCGCGTTTGCCGCCTGCCGCGAGGGTCTGCGCCGGGCCGGCGGTGACGAGGTGGTGGCCGAGCGCATCGCCCAGGGGCGCCGCGTCCTCGGCATCTGCGTCGGCATGCAAGTGCTCTTCGAGACCGGCGAGGAACACGGGACCACCACCGAAGGCCTCGGCGTGCTGCCCGGGCGGGTCCAGCGCCTGGCCGCGCCGATCCTGCCCCACATGGGCTGGAACACCGTCGCGGCGCCGGCCGACTCCCGGCTGTTCGCTGAGACCGACGACGAGACCCGCTACTACTTCGTGCACTCCTACGCCGTCGCGCCCGGCCCGCAACTGCAGGCGGCGGGTCGAGTGACGACCGCTCGCCACGGCGCCGACTTCGTCGCCGCGGTGGAGACCGAGACGGTGTCGGCCACCCAGTTCCATCCGGAGAAGTCGGGCGCGGCCGGGACGGCCCTGTTGAGCAAGTGGCTGGAAACCCTATGACCCCGATCGACACGGCCGGCCCGGGCAGTCCCGGCGCCGCAGCGCCGCTCGTCCTGCTGCCCGCGGTCGACGTGGCCGGCGGCGCCGCGGTGCGACTGGTTCAGGGCGCGGCCGGCACCGAGACGTCCTACGGCGACCCGGCCGAGGCCGCACTGGCCTGGCAGCGCGACGGTGCCGAGTGGATTCACCTGGTCGACCTCGACGCCGCGTTCGGCCGTGGCAGTAACCGCGACCTGCTGGCTACGGTGATCGCCGGGCTGGACATCGCGGTGGAGCTCTCCGGCGGCATCCGCGACGACGAGTCGCTGCGCGCGGCGCTGGCCACCGGCGCGGCCCGGGTCAACCTCGGCACCGCCGCGCTCGAGGCGCCGGACTGGGTGCGATCAGCAATCGCCGAGCACGGCGATCGCATCGCGGTCGGCCTCGACGTGCGCGGCACCACGCTGGCCGCGAGGGGGTGGACGGCCGAGGGCGGCGACCTGTTCGAGACGCTGGCGCGCTTGGACGCTGACGGTTGCGCCCGCTACGTCGTCACCGACGTCCATCGCGACGGCACGCTGACCGGGCCCAACCTGGAGCTGCTCGAGGCGGTATGCGCGCGTACGGATGCACCGGTAGTGGCCAGCGGTGGTGTGGCCCGTCTGGAGGACCTACGGGCCATCGCCGCGCTGACCAAGATCGGAGTCGAGGGCGCGATCATCGGCAAGGCGCTCTACGCCGGCGCCTTCTCTCTGCCGGAGGCTCTGGCCGCCGTCGCAGTTCCCTGATCCGCCGGGTGCTCAGAGCTGGCCGCGGGGCGACGGGTGCGGTAGGACGGCGGCGCAGGCCGGCTCGCGCCGGCCCGGACTCCCAGGAGTGGCCGATCGTGCTGGAGATCGGTGGTCAGTCGGTCGGTACCTTCACCGGCCGTGCGCGACGACGTCCGCATTCGCGTCACCGACGACGAGGGCATCGAGCTATGCCGTTACACCTTCACCGGGTGCTGGCCGTCGAAGCTCGAGATCGCCACGCTGGCCGCGGCCGGCCCGGCCGGGCTGGTCGAGTCGCTGACCATGACCTACAGCACGGCCGCCGTGAGCTAGGCGGTGCCGTCGGCGCGCTTGACCGCCCGCCATCCCCCGGCGCGGTTGTTGGCGATGATCTGGGTGAACATCGCCGCCAGGGCCGGCGCGTTCAATTCCTCATTCGGGCCGATGGCCACGGTGCGGGCGGTCAGGTTGTCGTGGCCGCCGGTGATGATGTGCTCCGGATCCGGCACGATCGCCCCGTCGTAGAGAAAGATGTCGACGTGGCGCTTGGTGGCCAGCAGCGCGCAGATGTTTCCCTGAAATTCGAAGTACGGCCGGTCGCGCCGCTTGATCGTCTCGGTGACCTCGGGATCGGCTGCGTGGACGAGCTCGCGCACCTGAAGGCAGACGTCGCGTTGCCACGCCGGCAGTCCGGCGATGTAGTCGTCCACCCGGGGGTCCCTGGCGTAGCCCACGGCTGCGGAGATTAGCCCGACCCCGTCCGGCTTCGAAACGGGTCAGACCGGTAACGGCGCGATGGCCGGTGCATCACCGGTCCGGGCGGCCGCGGTGCGCCGCCCCACGGCCACGCACAGTCCGGCGGCCACCGCGCACAGTCCGGCCGCGGCGTAGAACGCGGGGTCGTAGGAGCCGTCGACGTCGCGGATCAAGCCGGCCCCGCTGGCCGCCGCGGCGGCACCGAGCTGGTGCGCGGCGAAGACCCAGCCGAAGACGATGGGGGCCCGCGCGCCGAAGTAGCGCCGGCACAACGCCACGGTGGGCGGGACGGTGGCCACCCAGTCGAGGCCGTAGAACAGGATGAACACCCACGTGCTGGGCGACGTGTGCGGCGACAGCAGCGAGGGCAACGCCAGCAGCGACAGCCCCCGCCCGACGTAGTAGACCAGCAGCAGCACGGTGGGGTCGTAGCGGTCGGTGAGCCAGCCCGAGGCGATCGTGCCGGCGACGTCGAACACGCCGACGAGCGCCAGCAGGCCGGCCGCGGTGGTCAACGGCATTCCGTGGTCCTGCGCGGCCGGGATGAAGTGCGTGCCGATCAATCCGTTGGTCGTCGCTCCGCAGATCGCGAAGCTGCCGGCCAGCAGCCAGAACGCTCGGGTCCGGGCGGCGCCGGCGAGCGCCCGGAGGGCGAGAAGGGCACTGCTGCCCGAGCGCGGAGCCCGCGGCGGCCCGGGGTCGTCGTCGGTAGCGCCGTAGGCGAGCAGGCCGATGTCGTGAGGATGGTCGCGCATCAGCAGGACGACGAACGGCACCACGGCCAGCGCGGCGATGGTCACCGTGACTGCCGCGGTGCGCCACCCGTGGTGCTCGGTCAGCGCGGCCAGCACCGGCAGGAAGATCAGTTGGCCGGTGGCGTTGGCCGCGGTCAGGATCCCGCTGACCAGCCCGCGCCGGGCGACGAACCAGCGGGTGGACACGGTGGCCACGAAGGCCATCGACATCGAACCGGTGCCGACCCCGACCAGCACGCCCCAGCACAGGATGAGCTGCCAGCTGGCGGTTATGAACACGGTCAGCCCGCTGCCGGTGGCCACCAGCAGCAGGGCCACGGTGACCACCGGCCGGATGCCGAAGCGGTCCATCAGCGCGGCCGCGAACGGCGACATCAGGCCGAACAGCACCATGTTGACCGACATGGCCGAGCCGACGGTCGCGTGGGACCAGCCGAACTCCATGTGCAGCGGATCCATGAGCACGCTGGGAACCGAGCGGAACGCCGCCGCGCCGATCATCGTCACGAAGGTGACGGCGGCGACCACCCAGGCCCGATGGGAACGGCGGCTCAACCTTCCCCGTCCGGAGACGGCCGCGGCCGAGCCGGCCGGTGCTGCGCCCGTGTCAGGCGGTTTGATCGACGTGCTCACGCGCTCAGCCTGCCCGCCATGGCGAATGGTTACTGGCGGCCGGGCAGACTGGTGCCGTGGCCGTGGCCGTGCGGGTGATCCCCTGCCTGGACGTCGACGCCGGTCGGGTGGTCAAGGGCGTGAACTTCGCCGGCTTGAGGGACGCCGGCGACCCGGTGGAGCTGGCCAACCGCTACGACGCCGAGGGTGCCGATGAGCTGACTTTCCTGGACATCAGCGCGTCGGCCGCCGGACGAGGCACCACCCTGGATGTGGTCGGCCGTACCGCCGAGCAGGTATTCATCCCGCTCACCGTCGGCGGCGGGGTGCGCACGGCCGACGACGTGGACCGGCTGCTGCGGGCCGGCGCGGACAAGGTCGGGGTGAATACCGCGGCCATTGCCCGTCCCGAGCTGGTGGCCGAGATCGCGGAGCGGTTCGGCAACCAGGTGCTGGTGCTGTCCCTGGACGCCCGGCGGGTACCGGCCGGCGCGCGGCCCACTGCCAGCGGGTTCGAGGTGACCACGCACGGCGGTCGACGCTCGACCGGCGTGGACGCCCTCGAGTGGGCGGCGCGGGCGGCGGACCTCGGGGCCGGGGAGATCCTGCTCAACTCCATGGACGCCGACGGCACGCGCGCCGGATTCGACCTGGACATGATCGCCGCCGTCCGCGCCGTGGTGTCGCTTCCACTGGTAGCCAGCGGCGGGGCCGGCGCGGTGGAGCACTTCCTGCCCGCAGTCCGTGCCGGCGCCGACGCCGTCCTCGCGGCCAGCGTGTTCCACTTCGGCCAGTTCGGCGTGGCTGACGTGAAGCAGGCTCTACGCGCCGGCGGCGTAGTCGTGCGCTGAATCCCGGCCGGTCATCCCCAACAGAGGCAGAACGGATGCCCGGCAGGGTCGGCGTAGACCTGAAAGCCCTCCCTGGCAGTGATGTCGTCGGCCGGCTTGAGCAGTTCGGCCCCAGCGCAGTGGCCTCGTTGTGGGCGGCTTTGACGTCCTCGACATACAAGTCGAGGTGGATCTGCTGGGGGATCCCGTCGGGCCACTGCGGGCGGCGATGGTCGGGCGCCAGCTGGACGCCGAGCCGCGGCGCTCCGTCGACGATGACGGTGTGCCAGTCGTCGGCCTCCACGGTGCCGTCACCGACCTCCGACCGTCGATTCGATCTCCCGGCACTCTCAGCGCACGCACAGAAAGCGCCTAGGGTTTCCTCACACCTGCCACCGACACTCAGCCCAGCAGGCGGGCAGCACCGGCCGATCGGCGGTGCCCGTCGGGACGCAGTGGACCAGGCACAGGAGGACGATGATGAGCACGGTGATGCCGTCCCCGACCGCGGGCGGACCGATGGGCACCCCGGCGGCGGCTGAAGCCGGTTCATCCGCACGCAAGTCGGGGAGTCGTCAGCGGGTCCTCGTGGTCGACGACGAGGACAACGTCAGCCACCTGGTGTCCTCGGCTCTGCGCTTCGACGGATTCGAGACCCTGACCGCGGACAACGGCAACAGCGCGCTCGCGGCGGTGGCCGAGCACCAGCCCGACCTCGTCGTCCTCGACGTCATGATGCCCGGCCTCGACGGCTACGAGTTGCTGAGCCGGCTGCGTGCCGCCGGCTCGCAGGTGCCGGTGATCTTCCTGACCGCCCGCGACACCGCCACCGACCAGGTCAAGGGCCTGCGGGCCGGAGCCGACGACTACGTGGTCAAGCCGTTCAGCGTGGAAGCCCTGCTCGCTCGCGTGCACGCGGTGCTGCGCCGCTCCGTGCCCGAGGTTGGCCGCGAGGGAGTGTTGGCTGTGGCCGACCTCGAGCTCGACGAGAACAGCCACGAGGTGTGGCGGGCCGGCGAGGAAGTGCACCTGACCAGCACCGAGTTCGAGCTGCTGCGCTACCTCATGCGCAACGAGCGGGTGGTGCTGAGCAAGGCCCAGATCCTGGACCGGGTGTGGAAGTACGACTTCCAGGGCCAGTCCAACATCGTCGAGCTCTACATCGGCTACCTGCGCCGCAAGGTCGACCACGTCGAGCCGAAGCTCATCCACACCGTGCGGGGCGCCGGGTACGTCGTCAAGGCGCCGCGTAAGTGACGTCGCTCGACCCCCAGTACCTGGACGTTGCCGACGTCGAGCCCTCCGGCGACGGTGACGCCGCGTCGCGCACGGACCCGTCGACCGATCCGGGGGTCGGCGACGACGTCGGCCACGGGCCGGGGACCGCTTCCGCCGCAGACGACGGTTCGCCGCGGCGGACGCCGGGCCGACTGGTCCCGCGGACCCTGACCGCTCGCCTGGTACTGGGTGTGGTGGTTCTGGTTGCCCTCATCGTGGCCGCCACCGGGACAGCTACGTACGTCACCCTGCACCGCTTCCTCGCCGAGCGGCTGGACCAGCAGCTGCTCGACACCGCAGACAGCGGAAGAGTTCTGGCCCTGGTCAACGGCGACGGTGACGGTGACGGTCGAGGCCTGTACGGACCGCAGCGCGTGTGGCTGGCAATTCTGGATACCAAGGGCGCGGTCGCCGCCACTGCCCAGGGCGGCAGCAAGTCGATGGTGCTCGACAGCGTGACCCGAGCCGAGCTGACCGGTCCCCACGACCGTCTCATGTCGGTGACGTCCACAGGTGGTGAGCACCTGCGGGTCACCACCGTCTCCGGATTGGCGACGCGTACGCAGCCGCCGGTGCCGGTGGTCGTAGTCGTCGGGCTGAGCGAGAGCGACATGCGCGAGACGCTGCGCAACCTGCTGCGGCTGGAGTCGGCCATCGGCGCCGGCGCGGTGCTGCTGGCCTTCGGGCTCACCGCCGGCGGCATGAGCCTCGGATTGCGTCCCCTGAAGCGGGTCACCCGCACCGCTCAAGAGGTGAGTACCGAACTTGCTCCGGACGGGGCCGGGCTGGACCGCCGGGTGCCCGACACCGGCAGCGCCACCGAGGTCGGTCAGCTGGCCACCTCGTTCAACGCCATGCTCGACACCGTCCAACATGAGTTCAGTGCGCGCCGGGAGTCCGAGGAGCGGATGCGCCAGTTCCTGGCCGACGCCAGCCACGAGCTGCGCACGCCGCTCACCTCCATCCGCGGCTACGCCGAGCTGGCCCGCCTGCGCGCCAACCGACGCCGAGCCGCCGCACCCGAGCAAACGACGGCCGACTCCGGTTCCGCCACGTCGGATGCCGCGACGACCGATGCCGATCCCCGCGACGACGGCGCCGAGGCGGCGGCCGAGTACGCCGACACCCTGTCCCGCATCGAGACCGAGGGCACCCGGATGTCCCGGCTGGTGGAGGACCTGCTCACTCTTGCCCGGGGCGACGACCGGGCCCACAACGAGGAGGCGCCGGTGCACCAACCGGTCGCGTTCAGCGACGCGGTGGCCGACGCGGTCGACAGCGTCCGCGTGGCCCATCCGCGGCGGGTGCTGGTGGTGGAGCTCGAGCCCGATCTGTGGGTGTCCGGCGATCAGGACCAGCTGCTGCGAGTCGTGCGGAACCTGGCCGGCAACGCCGCCGTGCACACCGACCCCGTCGGCCCGGTCCGGGTCAGCGCCCGCCGCGAGGGCGACACGGTGGTGCTGCAGGTGGCCGACCGCGGACCCGGCCTCGACCCGGCCGACGCCGCGCACGTCTTCGAACGGTTCTGGCGGGCCGACCGCGCCCGCACTCGCGTCCGCGGCGGCTCGGGACTCGGCCTGGCCATCGTCGAGCAGCTGGTGGAGGCCCACGACGGCCAGGTCCACTTCGACAGCACCGTGGCCGGTGGCACGACCGTGACCGTGGTCCTGCCCGCGCTCGCCGGCGACGCGACGGCCGAGGACTCCCAGGCGTCGACCTGAGCCCATCGGCCTTCGGCCCGTCGAGGCGCTCAGAGCCGTCACCGACGGCGCGCGCTGGCAGAATCGGCCCGGTGAGCAATCCGCCGGTCGACGGCACTGGCCCCACCGCGCCGGACCGCACCGACCTCGACCCCAATGGGCTCGAACCGGCCGAACTCGATCCTGCGGTCGCCGGCCGGCTCAAGCGCGACCGGCAGGGACTGATCGCGGCCGTCGTGCAGCAGTACGACACCGGCGAGGTGCTGATGCTCGGCTGGATGGACGACGAGGCCCTGCACCGCACCCTGACCGCCGGCCGGGCGACCTACTGGTCGCGGTCGCGGCGCAGCTACTGGGTCAAAGGTGAGACGTCGGGCAACGTGCAACACGTGCACTCGGTGGCCCTGGACTGCGACGGCGATGCCCTCCTGGTGCGGGTGGACCAGGTCGGAGCGGCCTGCCACACCGGCGACCGGACCTGCTTCGACGCCGGCGCCCTACCCCTGTCCGTCGCCGCGGTTGTGTCTTCCCCGGAAGTCGGCGGCGCCGGGGACACGGTGATCCCGTGATCGGGCGAGTCGAGTTGGGCGAGCTGGCCAAGACCCACCGCCTGGTCCCGATCACCCGCACCCTCTTCGCGGACGAAGAGACTCCGGTCGGGGTGTACCGCAAGCTGGCCGGCGACCGTCCGGACACCTTTCTGCTGGAATCTGCTGAGCCCGGGGCGTCGTTCTCCCGGTGGTCGTTCATCGGGGTGCGCGCGGCCGCCGCGCTGAGCGCCGACGGGGACTCCGGCGTCTGGAGCGGCACCGTGCCGGCCGGCCTGCCGCGCACCGGGAACCCGTTGCAGATCCTGGCCGCGTCGATCCGGGCGCTGCGTGGACCGCGGCTGCCCGATCTGCCGCCGCTGACCGGGGGCCTGGTCGGCTACCTCAGCTACGACGTCGTGCGCCGGCTGGAGGTGCTGCCGACCATCGCCCCCGACGAGCTGGGGTTGCCCGAGCTGCGGATGCTGCTGGTCACCGACCTGGCCGCCGTGGACCACGACACCGCGTCCATCACCCTGGTCGCCAACGCCGTCGTCGATCCCGACATGGACGCCGCTGCCCTCGACGCCGCGTACGGCGACGCCGAGGATCGCCTCGACGCGATGACCGCCGACCTGGGGGCGTCGAGCCCGTCGACCGTGGTGCCGGCCCGGGCGGTCGGGCCGAAGACGGCAGTGTCTCGGACGCCGCCGGGGGACTACGAGCGGGCCGTGGAGCGGAGCCTTTCGGCCATCCGGGCCGGGGAGGTGTTCCAGATACTGCCCGGGCAGCGCTTCGTGGCCGAGACCAGCGCGGCGGCGTTCGACGTCTACCGGGCGCTGCGGACGCTGAACCCGTCGCCGTACCTGTACTTCCTGCACTTCGACCGCTTCGACATCGTCGGCTCGAGTCCCGAGGCGCTGGTCACTGTGGCCGACGGACGGGCGACGATCCACCCGTTGGCCGGCACCCGACCGCGCGGGCACGACGCGGTCGAGGACGCCGCGCTGGTCGCCGAGCTGTTGGCCGACCCGAAGGAGCGGGCCGAGCACGTGATGCTGGTGGACCTGGCCCGCAACGACCTGGGCCGGGTGTGCGCGGCCGGCTCGGTGCGGGTCGAGGAGTTCGGCGTGGTCGAGCGCTACAGCCACGTCTGGCACATCGTCTCCACCGTTTCCGGCGAGGTGGCCGCCGACCGCGACGCCTTCGACGTGTTCGCCGCGGCCTTCCCGCACGGCACGGTGTCCGGCGCGCCCAAGGTCCGGGCGATGGAGCTGCTGGAGGAGCTCGAGCCGGTCCGCCGCGGCATCTACGCCGGGGCAATCGGCTACTTCGACAGCGCGGGGGACATGGACCTGGCCATCGCGATCCGCACCGCGGTGATGACCGGCGGCCGGGCCTACGTGCAGGCCTCGGCCGGGATCGTGGCCGACTCGGTGCCCGCGGCCGAGGAGCAGGAGACCCGCAACAAGGCCCGGGCCGTACTGCAGGCCATCGCCACCGCCGAGACACTTCGACCGGGCCGGCCGTGACCGAGGCCGCCGAGCCGGCCGTGACCGATGCTGCGGAGCCGGTCGGGAGCGACGCGGCCGAGCGGATCCTGCCCGAGGCGGTCCGCGCCCGGCGGGAGGCCACGGCAGCGGCAGCCGCCCTCGCACTCGGCGGCGGCCTGGCCCTGCTGGCCGGATCACGCGCGTGGTTCACCGTGACCGCCCGGCGCCAGCCGCCGCTGGCCTCGGTAACCGCGGACGTGGCCGGGCGCACGGTGGCCCCGGCTGCAGTCGGCCTCGGCGTCGTCGCCTTGGCCGGCGTGGTGGCCGTGCTCGCCACCCGGGCCACGGCCCGGCGCGGGGTCGGTGCGGTCCTCGCGCTGGCCGGTGTCGTGCTCGTCTGGCAGGCCCTCACCAACGCCGCCCGGCCCGGCCCCCTGCAGGCCCGGCGGCTGATCGGTGACGCCCGCACCGGCGTGGTGTTCGAGGCCGGGCAACGGGTCAGCGCGACCGCCGCCGCGGCGTGGCCGATGTTGGCCGCGACCGGCGGCCTGCTGGTCACCCTCGGAGGTCTGTTGGTGGCGGCGCGCGGCGGACGGTGGCGCAGCCTGTCGGCCCGCTACGACGCGCCGGCCGGTGCGGCCGCGTCCACCCCTGCGCAGGATCCCGCCAGTGCCAGGGGGTCGGCGGCCGAACCCTCGCCCGACGCGGGAAACCCGCAAGGCGAGAGGACGGTGGACCAGTCGAGTGACCTTGCGTTGTGGCAGAGCCTGGAGCGCGGCGAGGACCCGACGACCGGACGCAGGCCCGGTGGCCGATAGAGTGCAGCCGTTGCGTCCCGTCGTCGACTAAGGAAGTCATGGTCAACGTCCTCGAGCAGATCGTGGCCGGTGTGCGCGCCGACCTCGTCGTGCGCGAGGCGGCGCGGCCCCTGCCCGAGGTGAAGGCCGCGGCGGCGCAGGCTCCGGCCGCGCTCGACGCGTTCAGCGCTCTGTATGCGCCCGGCGTGGGCGTGATCGCCGAGGTGAAGCGGCGCAGCCCGTCCGGCGGCGCGCTGGCCGAGATCGGCGACCCGGCCGAGCTGGCGGTTCAGTACGCCGACGGCGGGGCCCGGGCGATCAGCGTTCTCACCGAGCAGCGCCGCTTCGGCGGCAACCTGGACGACCTGCGCCGAGTACGGGCCCGCGTCGACGTGCCCGTGCTGTGCAAAGACTTCGTCGTCTCCTCCTACCAGGTGCACGAGGCCCGCGCCCACGGCGCCGACCTGGTCCTGCTCATCGTCGCCGCGGTGGATCAGAACACCTTGGTCGGGCTGCGCGAGCGGGTGGAGTCCCTCGGGATGACCGCGCTGGTCGAGGTCCACGACGAGCAGGAGGCGAGCCGGGCGCTGGACGCCGGAGCACGGGTCATCGGCGTCAACGCCCGCGACCTGCGCACCCTCGACGTCGACCGCTCGATCTTCGAACGCGTCGCACCCGGGCTGCCCAGCGACGTGGTCAAGGTCGCGGCGTCCGGCGTGCGCGACACCCGCGACCTGATCAACTACGCCGGGGCCGGCGCCGACGCCGTCCTGGTCGGTGAAGGACTGGTCACCGCGTCCGACGCCCGCCAAGCCGTGGCCGACCTGGTCACCGCCGGATCGCATCCGGCCACACCGCGCGGGGCCGAGCGATGACGTCGACCGGCCGAGCCCTCAACCAGGGCGCAGCTGTCACCGTCGGCAGCGGGCCGTGCCGACCCGATCGGCGATGGCCGGGCTGATCGCTCCCGCCCCTACCGTGGATCTTCCGCACCGCTTGGAGTACTACGTCATGTCCCTGCTCACCGAACCTCCCGTCGCTGGTCTGGGCGAACTCGCCGAGGGCCCACCGGCCGTCCCGGATGCCACCGGTCACTTCGGCCGCTACGGGGGCCGCTTCGTCCCGGAGGCCTTGGTCGCCGCGCTCGACGAGCTCGACGCCGCGTTCACCGCCGCCCGCACCGACGCAGAGTTCACCGCTGAGCTCGACGGCCTGCTGCGCGACTACACCGGCCGGCCCTCGCCGGTGACCGATGTGCCCCGCTTCGCCGCCGAGGCCGGCGGCGCCCGCATCCTGCTCAAGCGCGAGGACCTGAACCACACCGGCTCGCACAAAATCAACAATGTGCTCGGCCAGGCGCTGCTGACCCTGCGCCTGGGCAAGAAGCGGGTCATCGCCGAGACCGGCGCCGGTCAGCACGGCGTGGCCACCGCCACCGCGGCCGCGCTGATGGGGCTGCAATGCACGGTCTACATGGGCGAGGAGGACACCCGGCGCCAGGCGCTCAACGTGGCCCGGATGCGCCTGCTCGGGGCCGAGGTCGTCCCGGTCACCACTGGTTCGCGCACCCTCAAGGACGCGATCAACGAGGCGTTCCGCGACTGGGTCACCAACGTCGACACCACCAACTACCTGTTCGGCACCGTGGCCGGCCCGCACCCGTTCCCGCTCATGGTCCGCGAGTTCCAGCGGGTGATCGGCGACGAAGCGCGGGCCCAGGTGCTCGAGCGGGTCGGTCGCCTGCCCGACGCCGTGGCCGCCTGTGTCGGCGGTGGGTCCAACGCCATCGGCATCTTCACCGCCTTCGTGCCCGACGCCGACGTGCGGCTGGTCGGCCTCGAGGCGGCCGGCGACGGCATCGACACCCTCCGCCACGCCGCCTCGATCACCGGCGGTACGCCCGGTGTGCTGCACGGCGCGCGCTCATATCTGCTCCAGGACGCCAACGGCCAGACCCTGGAATCCCACTCGATCAGCGCCGGGCTGGACTATCCCGGCGTCGGACCGGAGCACGCCTACCTCAAGGACCTGGGCCGGGCCGAGTACCGGCCGGTGACCGATGCCGAGGCCATGGACGCGTTCGCGCTGCTGTGCCGAACCGAGGGAATCATCCCGGCGGTGGAGTCGGCTCACGCGTTGGCCGGAGCGATTCAGCTGGGCCGCGAGCTCGGCCCCGAGGGGCTGATCCTGGTCAACCTGTCCGGGCGTGGAGACAAGGACGTCGAGACCGCGTCGCGGTGGTTCGGCCTGGGCGATCCTGAAGCCACGGAGGTCGCCACGCGCGACGACGCGCCCGCTCCGTCGTGACCGCCCTGACCGACGCGCTGGTCCGGGCGGCGAAGGAGCAACGGGCCGCGTTGATCGGCTACCTGCCGGTCGGATACCCGTCCATCGACGCCTCGATCGAAGCGATGAAGGCGATGGTCGACGGCGGGGTGGACGTGGTCGAGGTCGGCGTTCCCTACAGCGACCCGGGGATGGACGGTCCGGTCATCCAGCGGGCGGTCGATCCGGCCGTGCGAGCCGGCGTCGGCCTGACCGACGCCCTGCGTGCGGTCGAGGCGGTGGCGGCGGTGGCTCCAGCCGTGGTCATGACCTACTGGAACCCGGTCGAGCGCTACGGGGTCGAAGGCTTCGCCATCGACCTGGCCGCGGCCGGCGGCTCCGGAGCGATCACACCCGACCTGATCCCGGACGAGGCCGGCAGCTGGATCGCCGCGGCACGGGGCGGCGACCTCGACACGGTGTTTCTCGTGGCGCCGTCGTCCACCGACGCCCGGCTGGCCGCCACGGTGGACGATTGCCGCGGCTTCGTCTACGCCGCGTCGACGATGGGCGTGACCGGTGTCCGCGGCGCGGTCAGCGACGCCGCACAGACGCTGGTCGCGCGGGTCCGCGGCGTGCGGCCCGAGGCGACGGTCTGCGTCGGGCTGGGCGTGTCGAGCGCGGATCAGGCGGGCGAGGTGGCGGCCTTCGCCGACGGTGTGATCGTCGGCTCGGCCTTCGTGCGCTGCCTGCTCGACGCCGACGAGCCGGCCGCCGGCGCGCGCGCAGCCGGCGCGCTGGCCGCGGACCTGGCCGCGGGCGTGCGCCGCCGCTGACGCCCTGCTTCCTGCGAGGCTGCACTCCCTGCAGTGCGACACGCCGCCCGCGCCACTGCAGCGGGGCCAACCTTCAGTGATGCAGACCCGAGCTCAGCGGTCGAGAACGGCGAGGACGACAGCCAGCACGCCGATGATGCTCAACGTCACGGGGAGTACGCGCATGAGCGGGGAGAACGTCAACGGTTCTTTCCGGCGCATGCGCTGCTCGGTCTCGGCCCAGCGGGAATAGGCGGTGGCCGTGATGACCACGCCGAGCGCGCCCAGCAGCGCACCGACCACGACTTCGGCCCAGGCCTGCGGCCCGCCGACGAAGTGGACCAGGGCGGTGGCGGCGGCGATGGTGGCCAGGCCGGTGCGCAGCCAGGCCAGGTAGGTCCGCTCGTTGGCCAGTGTGGCCCGCGGGTCCGGTTCGGTTCCAGTCGTGGACCAGTCCGGGCGCCGCGCGCGTCTCATCGGGTGAGCACCACCTTGCCGGTCGTACGACGGTTCTCCAGCTGCTCGTAGGCCCGGGCGGCATCGGTCAGGTCGTGCCGAGCCCCGATGTCCACGAGCAGGCCGCCGTCGGCCACCGCGGCCAGCACGCCACCGGCCCGCCACAGCAGCTCCTCGCGGGTGGCCGTGTAGTGGGCGAGCGAGGGCCGGGTGACGAACAGCCCGCCGAGGCGGTTGAGCCGTTGCAGGTCGAAGGGCGGCACCTGTCCGCTGGAGGCTCCGAACAGGACGGCCATGCCGCGCGGCTGGACGACGCTCACCGTCGTCTCCCACGTGGTGCGTCCCACGCCGTCGTAGACCACCGAGAAGCCGAAGTCGTGGTTGGCCGCGCGCAGAGCGGCCGCCAGCCGGGCGTTGCCGTCCGGGTGCTGTCCCAGTTCGTCGTAGCGCACGACATCGTCGGCCCCAGCCCGGCGGGCGACCTCGGCCTTGGCTTCGGTCGAGACGGTGCCGATCACGTAGGCGCCCTTGGCCTTGGCCAGCTGGGTGAGCAGCTGACCTGTCCCTCCGGCGGCGGCGTGGACCAGCACGCCATCGCCGGGCTGGACGGGGTAGGTCGAGTTGACCAGGTAGTGGGCGGTCATTCCCTGCAACATCACCGCGGCGGCCTGCTCGGAGCTCACACCGTCGGGCACCGGCACCGCCACGTCGGCCGGAACGAGCACGTGGTCGGCGTGGCTGCCGGCAGCGTCGGCCCAGGCGACCAGGTCGCCGACCGTGAAGCCGCTGACGTCGGCGCCGACGGCGAGCACCCGGCCGCTGCCCTCGTTGCCGAGCACGAACGGCGTCGGTGTCGGGTACACACCCGTGCGTTGGTAGACCTCGATGAAGTTGACCCCCGACGCCGCGACCTCGACCAGCAGCTCGCCCGAGCCGGGCAAGGACACCTCGCGGGAGGAGACCTCGAGCACCGAGGCGTCGCCGGGGCGGGGCACGACGAGGGCGCGCCCGGACGTGGCGGTCATGGGGCGAACCGTAGTGCTGTCCGGCTCGAGGCCGACCGCCCGGCCAGCCGCTGACGTAGCCTCGGCGGGTGCCGACCCTCGCCGCGATCCCGTCGCCGACGCGCAGCGTCTGGTACCTCGGGCCGCTGCCGATCCGGGCCTACGCGCTGTGCATCATCGCTGGGATCGTCGTCGCGGTGTGGGTGGCCGACCGCCGGTTGCGCGCGCGGGGCGCCGGGCCGGACGACGTCTGGGACGTGGCCAAGTGGGCCGTGCCGTTCGGCATTCTCGGCGGGCGGATCTACCACGTGATCACCGACCCCGAGCTCTACTTCACCAAGGGCGCCGACCCGGTCAACGCACTGCGCATCTGGGACGGCGGACTGGGCATCCCCGGTGCGGTCGCCCTCGGCGCCCTCGGCGCCTGGATCGGCTGTCGGCGTCGCGGCATCCGCCTGGATTCCTTCGGTGACGCGGCTGCGCCCGGCATAGCCGTGGCCCAGGCCATCGGCCGGTGGGGCAACTGGTTCAACAACGAGCTTTACGGACGGCCTACCGATCTGCCCTGGAAGCTGCAGATCCACTGCGTCGACGTCACCCGCGGCAGCTCGGCCGCCTGCGCCGGCCGCGAAGGGGAGGTCCTCGGCTACTTCCACCCCGCATTCCTCTACGAGTCGCTGTGGGACCTCGCACTGGCCGGGTTCGTCGTCTGGGCCGGACGGCGGTGGCTGCTCGGGCGCGGGCGGATCTTCGCCCTGTACATAGTGGGTTACTCCGTCGGACGGTTCTGGGTGGAGGCCCTGCGCAGCGATCCGGCCAATCACATCCTCGGCCTGCGGGTCAACACCTGGACCTGCTTGATTGCCTTCGCCGGTGGCCTGGCCTGGTTCCTCACCCACCGCGGGCCGCGGGAGGAGTCCATCCGCCCCGACGGCGCTGCTTCATCCGATGCCCGGCCGTCCGACGCTGAGCCGTCCGCCGCCGATCCGTCCGAGGCCCAGCCCAACCCCGCCGCCCGAACCGGTACATCCGGCTCTTTGCCGACCCCGACGGGCAAGGTCCGACCATGACCGCGGCCGAGGTCCATCACCAGCACCGCGACGTCTCCGGTGGTTGGCTACGACCGGCCGTGTTCGGTGCGACCGACGGTCTCGTCTCCAACTTCGCCCTGATCGCCGGGGTGGCCGGCTCGAACGTCGCCGCGCACACCGTGACCCTGGCCGGGCTGGCCGGCCTGGTCGGCGGCGCGTTCTCGATGGCCACCGGCGAATACATCTCCGTGCGCAGCCAGAACGAGTCCATGGCTGCCGAGATCGAAGTCGAACGCCGTGAACTGCACATCAACCCCCACGCCGAGATGCAGGAGCTGGCCCAGCTGTTCGCCTCCCGTGGAGTGGACGTCGACCTCGCCGGTCGGGTCGCCGCCCAGATATCCCGCAACCCCGAGCGCGCCCTCGATGTGCACGCCCGCGAGGAACTCGGCGTAAACCCGTCGGCGTTGCCGGATCCGTGGGTGGCGGCGATCAGCTCGCTGCTCTTCTTCGCCGTCGGGGCGCTGGTCCCGCTGGTGCCCTACCTGGTCGGCGTCACGTCGGTGTGGACGTCGGCCGTGCTGGCTCTCGGCGCGCTGTTCCTGACCGGAGCGGTGACGTCGAGGTTCACCACCCGCACGTGGTGGTACTCGGGGGTCCGCCAGATGGCGGTCGGCGCCGCCGCCGCGCTGGTGACCTCGCTCATCGGTCGCGGGTTCGGCAGCTGACCGGCGCGCAACTTCCCTCGCCTCTGCGCTCAGCTCAGCAGTGACCGCACCCGCTCGGTGGCCAGCTCGCCCGGCGTGCGGCCCTCGTCGTCCGGCGTGCGGGGATCGGCACCGGCGGATAGCAGCGCTCGGATCGATTCGGCATCACCGATCGCCGCGGCCAGATGCAGCGGCGTGCGGCCGCCCAGCTGCCCCGCGCTGACGTCGGCACCAGAAGCGACCAGGAGCCAGACGAGCTCGCTGTGTCCACCGGCCGCGGCCTCGGTCAGGGCAGTGGTCCGCACTGACGTGCGGCTCGGCTCGTTGACCGGAGCGTCCTCGTCGATTAGCTGCCGGGCAGCCTCGACCCGCCCGAAGTGACAGGCCACGTGCAGCGGCTGGCGGCCGTCGAGGCTCCATGCGGTCACCGCGGCCGGGTCGTGCTCCAGCAGGGTCCGCAGCCGGCCGTTGTCGTCGAACGCGCTCGCCTCGTGCACGTCGAGCGGGGCCGAGCGAGCGGCCAGCTCGTCGGCCAGCGCGGCGTGGCCGGCGTAGAGGGCGGCCAGTGGCGCCCGGATGCCCTCCGGAGCCACCGCGGCCAGTAGCGTCGGTTCGGCGTCAAGCAGCGCGCGGACGTCGGCGGTGGCGCCCTCGACCACTGCCGCGAAGAACCGCTCGACCAAGTCGGCCGGTGTGGGGGTTGCGGTCATGCGACCTACCCTGACAGAGGATGGGGATCATGGCTTCGGCCACCCGTCGCCTGCGCCGTCGCCCGGCGGCGATGTCCCTCACACGCGCGGTGGCCGAGAGGGGCGGTACGCGGCGGTAATCTGAACCTTCCTCACGGGCCGACGCCGTCCCGCCACCAACCCAGCGCTGCGGCCTCGGTGACCTCGTCGGTCGCCAGCGGCGGCGCGGGCCCGCCCGGAGAGGAAGCCCGCATGCCGAGTGCCTCCCCGCCCCGCCCCTCCACCGCCCCGCCGAGTGCATCGGGCGTGTCCGCTCCCGCTTTCTCCGGGCCCCGGTCGGAAGCGCCCGGCTCTCCCGACGAGCCGTCCGCCGCGCAGTCCGCCGCGGCAAGCAATCAGGCGAACGACGCAGGCGCCCAGCACGCCGTGCCGTTCTCCGCGCAGCCCGGCCCGGTCGGCCTGTACGACCCGGATGAGGAGTCCGACGCCTGTGGCGTGGCCTTCTTGGCCGATCTGCACGGCCGAGCCGACCACCGGTTGGTCGAGCAGGCCCTGGTCGCTCTGCAGAACATGGACCACCGCGGTGCGGCCGGCGCCGAACCGTCCTCCGGCGACGGCGCGGGCATCACCGTGGCGCTGCCGGACGACTTCCTGCGCGCGGTCAGCGGTCTTGCCCTTCCGCCGCGCGGTCAGTACGCCGCCGGGCTGGCCTTCCTACCTCGCGAGGAGTCCGACCGCCAGGCGGTGCTCGAGCTGGTCGAGAAGGTGGCGGCCGAGGAGGGGCTGCGGGTGCTCGGCTGGCGGGAGGTGCCCACCGGCGACGCCGAGGTCGGCCCGATCGCCCGCTCGGTAATGCCCGCGTTCGCGCAGCTCTTCGTGGCCGGCGGGCGCGACGAGGACGGCATGGACCTTGAGCGCCTGGCCTTCTGCCTGCGAAAGGTCGCCGAGCACCGGGCGGCCGAGCGCGGCCTCGAGCTCTACTTTCCCTCGCTGTCCACGCGCACGCTGGTCTACAAGGGCATGCTGACCACCCACCAGATGGGTGACTTCTTTCCCGATCTGCGCGACGAGCGGTTCATGACGGCGATCGCCCTCGTGCACAGCCGGTTCTCCACGAACACCTTCCCCTCGTGGCCGCTGGCTCACCCGTTCCGGCTCATCGCCCACAACGGTGAGATCAACACGATCAAGGGCAACCGCAACTGGATGCGCACCCGCCAGGCGCTGCTGCGCAGCGACCTGATCCCGGGCGAGCTGACGCGGCTGTTCCCGGTGTGCACCCCAGGCGGGAGTGACTCAGCGTCCTTCGACGAAGCGCTGGAGCTGCTGCACCTCGGCGGGCGCAGCCTGCCGCACGCCGTGCTGATGATGATTCCGGAGGCCTGGGAGAACGCCGCGGTCGCCAACGGCGACGCCTCGGACGACGCCGCCGGCGCCTCGCCGCCGGGGACCATGGACCGGGGCCGCCGCGACTTCTACCGGTTCCACGCCTCGCTGATGGAGCCCTGGGACGGCCCGGCCTGTGTCACGTTCACCGATGGCACGGTGATCGGCGCCGTGCTCGACCGCAACGGCCTGCGCCCTGGACGGTGGTGGCGGACCGCCGACGACCTGATCGTGTTGGCCAGCGAGAGCGGCGTGCTGGACGTGGACCCGGCCGCGGTGCTGGCCAAGGGCCGCCTGCAGCCCGGGCGCATGTTCCTGGTCGACACCGCCGCCGGCGCGATCGTCAGCGATGACGAGGTCAAGGCAGCGTTGGCCGCCGAGCATCCATACGGCGAGTGGCTGCACGCCGGCTTGATGCCGTTGTCCGCCCTGCCGCCGCGCGAGCACGTCGTGCACACGCACGAGTCGGTCACCCGCCGCCAGGTCCTGTTCGGCTACAGCGAAGAGGATCTGCGGGTGCTGATGACCCCGATGGCCGACGGGCGCGGGGAGCCGCTCGGCTCGATGGGCACCGACACGCCGCTGGCCGGGCTGTCCGAGCGGCCCCGGCTGCTCTACGACTACTTCACCGAACTGTTCGCCCAGGTAACCAACCCACCGCTGGACGCCATCCGCGAGGAACTGGTGACGTCCCTGGGCGGCACGATCGGCCCGGAGCGCAACCTCCTCGATCCGGGACCGTCCTCGTGTCGCCAGATCGTCCTGCCCCGCCCCGTGATCGACAACGACGATCTGGCCCGAATCTGGCACGCCAACGCCGACGGCGACCAAGGGGGACTGCGCTGCGCCCTGATCGATGGTCGCTACCTCGTTCAGGGCGGTGGGCCGGCGCTGGCCGGCGCGCTGGCTCGGGTGGAGCGCGAGTGTTCCGCCGCCCTCGCCGCCGGCGCCCGGATCCTTATCCTGTCCGACCGCGACTGCGACCAGGACCACGCGCCGATCCCCTCGCTGCTGCTCACCTCGGCGGTGCACCAGCACCTGATCCGCGAGGGCACCCGCACCGAGGTCGGGCTGGTGGTGGAGACCGGCGACTGCCGCGAGGTTCACCACGTCGCCTTGCTGATCGGTTACGGCGCGGGGGCGGTGAACCCTTACCTGGCGTTCGAGTCGGTCGACGACCTCATCGGCCGGGGCGCGATCACCGGCGTCGACCGGAGCACGGCGACGGAGAATTTCTGCGTCGCGCTGAGCAAGGGCGTGCTCAAGGTGATGAGCAAGATGGGTATCTCCACCGTCGCCTCCTACACCGGCGCGGGCGTGTTCGAGGCGTTCGGACTGGCCCACGACCTGGTCGACGCCTACTTCCCCGGCACCGCGACCAAGCTGGGCGGCATCGGGCTGGACGGGCTGGCCGAGGAGATAGAACGCCGCCACGCCCGGGCGTTCCCGAGCTCGCCGACATCGCTGGCCCACCGCCGGCTGGAGGTGGGCGGCGAATACCAGTGGCGCCGCGAGGGCGAGCTGCACCTGTTCGACCCGCAGACGGTGTTCCTGTTGCAGCACGCCACCCGGGAGCGCCGCTACGAGGTCTTCGCCGACTACGCCGACCACGTCGAGGACCTCAACCGCCGCGGGGGAACCGTGCGTGGGCTGCTGGACTTCCGGCGGGATCTGCGCCCGCCGGTTCCGATCGAGCAGGTCGAGCCGGTCGAGTCGATCGTGCGCCGCTTCGCCACCGGAGCGATGTCCTACGGCTCGATCTCGGCCGAGGCCCACGAGACCTTGGCCATCGCGATGAACCGCATCGGCGGCAAGTCCAACTCCGGAGAGGGCGGCGAGGACGCGGCCCGCTACGTCCCTGATGCCAACGGCGACCTGCGCCGCTCGGCGGTCAAGCAGGTGGCCTCGGGTCGATTCGGGGTGACGAGCCACTACCTGGTGCACGCCGACGACCTGCAGATCAAGCTGGCCCAAGGCGCCAAGCCGGGGGAGGGGGGCCAGCTGCCGGGCTACAAGGTGTATCCGTGGATCGCGCGGACCCGCAACTCCACGCCCGGAGTCTCGCTGATCTCCCCGCCGCCGCACCACGACATCTACTCGATCGAGGACTTGGCTCAGCTCATCCATGACCTGAAGAACGCCAACAGCGAAGCGCGCGTCCACGTCAAGTTGGTCGCCGAAGCCGGCATCGGCACGGTCGCGGCCGGGGTGGCCAAGGCCCATGCCGACGTGGTTCTGGTCTCCGGGCACGACGGCGGAACCGGCGCTGCGCCGCTGACCTCGCTCAAGCACGCCGGCATGCCGTGGGAGATCGGCCTGGCCGACACCCAGCAGACCCTGCTGCTCAACGGGCTGCGCGACCGCATCACCGTCCAGGTCGACGGCGCGATGAAGACCGGGCGTGACGTGGTGGTCGCCGCGCTGCTCGGGGCCGAGGAGTTCGGCTTCGCCACCGCGCCGCTGATCGTCTCCGGCTGCGTGATGATGCGCGTGTGCCACCTGGACACCTGCCCGGTCGGCGTGGCCACCCAGAACCCGCTGCTGCGAGAGAAGTTCACCGGCCGCCCGGAGTTCGTCGTGACCTTCTTCACCTACATCGCCGAGCAGGTGCGCGAGCTGCTCGCCGAGCTGGGCTTCCGCTCGCTGGAGGAGGCGATCGGACAGGTCGAGACCCTCAACGCCTCCGCCGCCGTGCGCCACTGGAAGGCAGCCGGGCTGGACCTGAGCCCGCTGTTCGTCGTGCCCGACGTCGCGACGGAGGCGCCGCGGCGCCGGGTGCGTGCGCAGGAGCACGCCCTCGACGCCGCGCTCGACAACACCCTGATCCAGCTCTGCGAGGGCGCGCTGCTCGACGCCACGCCGGTGCGACTGGAGCTGCCGGTGCGCAACGTGAACCGCACCGTCGGGACCATGCTCGGCTCGCTGGTCACCCGCCGCTACGGGGCCGACGGCCTGCCCGAAAACACCATCGACATCACCTTCCGCGGGTCCGCGGGACAGTCGTTCGGTTCCTTCCTGCCGGGCGGCATCACCCTGCGTCTGTACGGCGACGCCAACGACTACGTCGGCAAGGGCCTGAGCGGCGGCGTGCTCGTTGTCCGCCCGGACGAGAGCGCGCCGTTCGTGGCCGAGGACAACGTCATCGCCGGCAACGTGATCGGTTACGGCGCGACCTCCGGGGCGATGTTCGTGCGCGGCGTGGTCGGCGAGCGCTTCTGCGTGCGCAACTCCGGTGCCACGGCCGTCGTCGAGGGTGTCGGCGACCACGCGCTTGAGTACATGACCGGCGGAGTGGCGGTGATCCTCGGGCGGACGGGACGCAATGTCGGCGCCGGCATGTCCGGCGGCTACGCCTATGTGCTCGACCTCGAGCGGGCCCTGGTCAACCGTGAGCTGGTCGACGTCATCGCGGTGCCCGGCGAACAACGGGCGGGGCTGCGGGCGGTGGTCGAGCGGCACACCGCGCTGACCGGGTCCGCGGTGGGCCAGGCCCTGTTGGCCGACTGGGACCGCAGCGTGGAGCGGTTCCGCGCCATCGTTGCCCGTGACTTCGCCCGGGTCCTCGCCGCCACGCGCGCCGCCGAGGCCGAGGGTCGCGACGTCGACGAGGCGGTCATGGCCGCCGCCCGGGCCTGAGGGGCGGGCCGCCCGGTCCGGCGTATCCGGGATCTTCACGCTGCCCGTACGCCCGGGCACTCGACGCGCCTCTAAATCACTGCGCCGAGGGTCGTCATCGGCCACCGCGGCCCCACGCCAGGTGAAGTAGGCATCGCGGGCACGGGGTCGATAACGTTTGCAGCGTGACTCGTCGCGCCAAGATCGTGTGCACGCTCGGCCCGGCCACCGACCCGCCGGAGCGGATCCGTGCGCTGGTCGAGGCCGGCATGGACGTTGCCCGGCTCAACTTCAGCCACGGGCGGCGGGCCGACCAGGCCGAGCGGTTGCTGGGCGTGCGGGCCGCGGCCGAGGCGGCGGGACGCAACGTCGCCACCTTGGCCGACCTGCAGGGCCCGAAGATCCGCCTCGGCACCTTCGCCGACGGTCCGGTGGTCTGGCAGACCGGCGAGCGGGTGACGATCACCGTGGAGGACGTGCCCGGCACCCACGACCGAGTGTCCACGACCTACAAGCAACTGGCTGACGACGTGCGCCCGGGGGACCGGCTGCTGGTGGACGACGGCAACGTGGCCCTCGTCGCGGTAACTGTCGAGAACGGCGTCGACGTGGTCTGCGACGTGACCGAGGGCGGTCCGGTAAGCAACAACAAGGGCCTATCGCTGCCCGGGGTGTCGGTCAGTGTGCCGGCCATGAGTGAGAAGGACTCCGAGGACCTCGAGTTCGCACTGCGACTCGGGGTGGACTACGTCGCCCTGTCTTTCGTGCGCTCGCCCGACGACATCAAGCTCGCGCACCAGGTGATGGACGCCGTCGGCGTGCACCGCCCGGTCATCGCCAAGATCGAGAAGCCCGAGGCGGTCGATCGGCTCGAGGAAATCGTGCGGGCCTTCGACGGGATCATGGTCGCTCGCGGTGACCTGGGCGTGGAGATGCCGCTCGAGCAGGTGCCGATCGTGCAGAAGCGCGCAGTCCAGATCTGCCGCGACAACGCCAAGACGGTCATTGTCGCCACCCAGATGCTCGAGTCGATGATCAGCCACTCGCGACCTACCCGCGCCGAGGCCTCGGACGTGGCCAACGCAGTGTTCGACGGCGCGGACGCGGTGATGCTGTCCGGGGAGACGAGCGTCGGTTCCTACCCGGTGCAGACCGTAGCCACGATGTCGCGCATCATCGTCGCCGCCGAAAGCGGAGCGATCCCGGTCTCGCCACTGCAGCACCAGCCGCGAACGCCGGCCGGAGCCGTGTCCAAAGCCGCGATGGACATCGGCCGCGCGATGGGCGCGAAGGCCTATGTGGCCTTCACCCAGAGCGGCGACACCGCGCGCCGGTTGGCCCGCCTGCACCCCGACGCGCCGCTGTTGGCCTTCACGCCGGAGGAGACGGTGCAACGCCAGCTGGCCCTGGTCTGGGGCACGAGCGCGTTCCTCGTCTGGACGGTAAACACCACCGACGAGATGGTTCGCCAGGTGGATTCGGCCCTGCTGACCCGCCGGGTGTGCGCCCCAGACGACCTCGTCATCGTCGTGGCCGGCACCCCGCCGTCGAAGTCCGGCACCACCAACACCATCCGCGTGCACCACCTGGGCGACGTCCTGCGCCGTGACGCCTGAGGCCCTCGGCACCACTACCCGCGTGTGGCCGACGGCCAACGGACAGGCTCTGGTCGACGGCCTGGTGCGCCTGCTGGACCTTGAGCCGATCGAGCAGAACATCTTCCGGGGCACCAGCCCCAACGTGACGCTGCAGCGGGTGTTCGGCGGGCAGGTGGCCGGACAGGCACTGGTCGCGGCCGGACGCACGGTGGACACCGAGCGCAGCGTGCACTCGTTGCACGCCTACTTCATCCGCGGCGGCGACCCGGCCGTGCCGATCGTCTACACGGTCGACCGGGTGCGTGACGGCGGGTCATTCAGCGTGCGGCGCGTGGTCGCGGTGCAGCACGGGCAGCCGATCTTCACGCTGTCGGCCTCCTTCCAGCTCGACCAGGACGGCTTACAGCACGGTGCCGAACCGCCCGACGTTCCGGCGCCGGAGACGCTGGCCCCGCTGCCTGAGGTGCTGGCCGCCTCGGACCTGCCGGAGTTGGCCCACCGCTTCCCCGTGCCGTTCGAGCTGCGCTACGTCGGCGAGCCGCCCTCACTGCGGGTGGGCGACGGGCCGACCTCTGAGCCGCAGCGGATCTGGATGCGCGCGACCGGCCGGCTCCCCGACGACCCGCTGGCCCACGTGTGCGCGGTGACCTTCGCGTCCGACCTCACCCTGCTCGAAGCGGTGCTGGTGCGCCACGGGCTCGCCTTCGGCGTCAGCGACGTCCGGGCCGCCTCGCTGGATCACGCAATGTGGTTCCACGACCGCTTCCGCGCCGATGAGTGGTTTCTCTACGTATCCGACTCCCCGTCGGCCTCGGGCGGGCGCGGACTGGCCGCCGGACGGATCTTCACTGTCGACCGGCGCCACGTGGCTACGGTCATGCAGGAGGGGCTGCTGCGGGTCCGGCGGCGTTGAGGGTTTGAATTGCCCCTGCCGAGCGCTCGGCTCGGTGGGATCGCCTGCTGAAAGGACTGTTCATGCGAGCGTTGCAGTACCACACGTACGGGGGTCCCGAGGTCCTGGAATGGGATGACGCCGAGGAACCGCACGCCGCGGCGGGCCAAATCCGGATCGCCGTCCGCGCGGCCAGCGTGAATTCGATCGACAACAAGACGCTGGCGGGTGCGATGTCCGGATCGCAGCCCCTGGCCGGCCCCGCATACCTCGGTTACGACGCTGCGGGAGTCGTGGACGAGGTCGGTGACGGCGTCAGCGGAGTGTCCGTGGGCGACGACGTGCTCGGCCGGGGCGCCAACACCCAAGCCGAGTACGCCGTGCTGGACGCGTGGGCGCTCAAGCCGTCCTCCGTCGACTGGGCGGTGGCCGCCGCGGCCGGAGTCGCCGGTGAGACCAGCGAACGCGGCCTGCGGCTCCTGGACGTCAAGGCCGGCGACACGCTGTTCATCGACGGCGGCGCCGGCGGTGTGGGCGCCGTCGCGGTACAGATGGCGGTGGCCCGAGGCGCGAAGGTCATCGCCTCCGCCGGTCAGGACAATCAGGACTACCTGCGGGAGATCGGTGCCATTCCGGTGCTGTACGGCGACGGTTTGGCCGGACGCGTCCGCGAGGAGGCGGGTGGCCCGGTCGATGCCGTCTTCGACATCGCCGGCAAGACCCCCATCCAGGAGCTCATCAGCCTCGCGCCCCAGCCGGCGCGGGTCCTGTCGATCGCCAACTTCGCCGCCGGTGAAGCCGGCGCCCAGGTTACCAGCGGTGGTTCTGACAGTCGACCCACAGAAGCGCTCGAAGAGATCGCGGAACTGCTGGCTCAGGGCAAGGTCGTCATCAAGGTCCAGACCTTCCCCTTCGGCCGCGCCGCCGAGGCGTACCGGAGCATGGGCGGCGGCCACGTTCGCGGGAAGCTCGTCTTGGTCTCCTGATCGGCCGAGAAGGACCAGGTGGCGCCTACGGCCGGTCGTCGCCAATGCCCAGCCGGCCTTCGCCTGTTACCAGCGGAATGGATCGTCCTACCACCTCGGCGCGGTCAACGTAGTGTCCTTGGTCGCGGACGGGCGGGTCAGCTGGATCGCGGCGTTCCTCGACCCGGCGGTGATAATTCGCTTCGGGCTCCCCGCGAAGTTTTCCGCAGACCGATGATTTTCCGCGACGGCCGGTCTCTCACGGAGTGAACGCAATTACTTCGAGAGGACACCGCCATGCCCAAGATCATCGTCGTCAACATCTGCTCGGTGGACGGCTACTACGAGGGACCCGGCAACAACGTCATGGCCTTGCCCATGGACCACGCCTTCGACTCCTACAACCTCGAGCGGATCCAGGCCGCCGACACGGTGCTGCTCGGTGCCGCGTCGTATCGGATGTTCAACGGGTTCTGGCCCGCGATGGCCAACGATCCGCAGGCCAGTTGCACCCACCGCGCCTTCAGGGCAGCCGAACCCTATGGCACGACCTGCTCGCGCACGGAAATGGTCGACGAGCTGCATCTGATCGTTGGAGACACCGCACTCGGCGGAGGAACTTCCTTGCTTCCGGCGGCGATGACCCCACGACTGCTCGACACGCGACGATTCGACGGCTCCGACAACCTGCTGGCGGTCTACAGCCCTGGATCCGACCGGTGAGCCGACCCCCAGGTGGACCGGTTCGGTCGCGGATCGGGCTTGCTCGACCGTGGACCGTTGAGGGTTCGCCGTCGCGGTCAGGCGTCGGCAACCAGCGCGTCGAACACGGCGTCGACGTGGCGTTGCTCCGTACCCGGCGCGCCGATGGCCAGCCGCAGGGCGACCCGTCCGTCGAGGGCGGTGTGCGTGAGGTAGGCCGATCCCGAGGCGTTCACCCGGTCCATCGCCGCCCGGGTCGCCGCGTCTCCAGCGCGCAGCCGGAACGTCACCAGCGACAGGGGATGCGGCGCCAGTAGCTCCATCCGCTCTTCGGCCGCCACCCGGGCCGCGAAGTGCTGAGCCAGACCCACGTGGCCGCGGATGTGGGCCTGCAGTCCCTGCGCGCCGTACCAGCGCAGCACCGTCCACAACTTGAGCGCGCGGAACCGGCGGCCCAGCGGCACCTGCCAGTCGCGGTAGTCGATCACCGCGCCGGATTCGGTCGCCGCGTTGCGCAGATACTCCGGAAGGATGGACAGCGCACCGACAAGTGCAGCCCGGTCGGCGGTCCAGAAGGCGTCGCAGTCGAACGTCGTGAGCAGCCACTTGTGCGGATTGGTGCACAGCGAGTCGGCATCGGTCACTCCGTCGAGCACCCACCGCAGTTCCGGCACCACCGCCGCTACTCCGGCCCAGGCCGCATCCACGTGCAGCCAGGCCCCGAACTCGTGGGCCACGGCAGCCAGCTCGCGCACCGGGTCGATGGCGCCCGTGCCGGTGGCACCGACCGAGGCCACCACCAGCGCCGGGGTTGCCCCGTCGGCGACGTCGGCGGCCAACAGCGCCCGCAGGTGTTCCGGGCGCGCGGCGTGGTCGGCGGGGCGGACGTCGATTCGGCGCAACGCCTGCGATCCCAGGCCGGCCACGCGGCAGGCCTTCTCCACCGAGGAGTGGGTTTGGCCGGAGGTGTAGACGGTGAACCGCCGGCCACCGGCGGACACACCTTCGGCCGCAGTGGTGCCGCCGCTGGCCCGGTGCACGGCGGCCAGCAAAGCCACCAATGCCGCGTCGGACGCGCTGTGCTGGATCACCCCGCCTCCCGCGCCGCCGGAGCGGAACCCAGCTGGCAGCCCGAGCAGCTCGGCCAGCCAGTCCAGCACCACGGTCTCGAGCTCGGTCGCCGCCGGCGAGGTGGCCCACAACATGCCCTGCACGCCCAGGCCCGAGGAAATAAGGTCGCCGAGGATGGCCGGACCGGAGGTGTTGGCCGGGAAGTAGGCGAAGAAGGCCGGATGCTGCCAGTGGGTTATGCCGGGCACGATCACCCGGTCCAGATCGGCCAGCACTGCGTCGAACGGCTCGCCGGTCTGCGGCGGGTGCGCCGGCAGCGCGGCCGCTGTTTCGCCGGGAGCGACCCGGGACAGCACGGGAAAGGATTCGACCCGCTCCTGGTAGTCGGCGATCCAGTCGATCACCTCGTGGCCGTAGCGACGGAACTGCTCCGGCGTCATGTGTCCCGTCACCGTCGCGACGCTAGCTGTCCGCGACAGCGGCGCTCGTTGCGGGATAAAGTCGCCTCGATCGGCCCCTGTGGCGGAACGGCAGACGCAATGGTCTCAAACACCATCGCCGAAAGGCATGTGGGTTCGAATCCCACCGGGGGCACCGCACCGACCGGGTCGATGGCACGAGGGCGCTGACGGCGACGTCGGCGACGCGGTAGGCACGAACTACGATCTCCGATGTTGGACCCGACACCGGTAGGAGGTCGGACGATCCCGGAAGGTGCGCAGCCGTGACCATGCCAGCTGTGCCACCGACGCGGACCAACGACGGGCAACCGCCCCACCGGTCGACGACCGCCGCGCCCGGCCCCGTCCCGGACGACGCCACCGCGACCCAGGTCCGGGTCGTCATCGCCGAGGACGAGGCGCTCATCCGCCTGGACCTGCGCGAGATGCTGGCCGAGGAAGGCTTCGACGTGGTGGGCGAGGCCGCCGACGGTGAACAGGCGGTGGCGCTCGCCGAGGACCTGCGCCCGGACCTCGTGGTGTGTGACGTGAAGATGCCCCGGATGGACGGCATCACTGCGGCCGGGATCATCGCCGCTCGACGCATCGCGCCGGTGGTTATCCTCACCGCATTCAGCCAGCGCGACCTGGTCGAGCGGGCGAGTGACGCCGGCGCCATGGCCTATCTCATCAAGCCGTTCCAGAAGCGCGATCTGCTCCCGGCGATCGAGATGGCGCGCTCGCGCTTTGCTCAGATTCGCGCCCTCGAGGACGAGGTCGGCGACCTGCGCGAGCGGCTGGCCACCCGCAAGCTCATCGAGCGGGCCAAGGGTGTGTTGATGGCCGAGCACCGCATGAGCGAGCCCGAGGCGTTCGGTTGGATCCAGCGCGCGGCGATGGACAAGCGCACGACCATGAAGGCCGTCGCCGAACTGGTCGTCGAAACCAACGGCGGTCACTGACGCTCTGGGCCAGAACATCCGCCGGAATCGTTATCGGAGCCGCAATTCGGGCACCGGGCACGCCGTCGGTTGAGATTTGGTCACGGATCGCCCCGTTGATGCGGCGCTGTTACCTGCCGCGACACTCCGTGGACTAACCTCCCAGAACGCGCATCGGCCCGGGGGACACGTCGGCCGGTGCGCGGCAGACCTCGCACCGAGGTTCACCGACGAAGGGGTAACACACGTGCAGAATCGTTCATTTGTGCGGATCGCCGCACTCGGCGCAACGGCGGTGCTTGCGCTGGCCGGCTGCTCGAGCAGCAAGAAGGACAGCGGCAGCGGCGGCGGCCTCGGCGGCTCCAGCGCCTCCTCCGGCGGCGGCTCGGGCAGTAGTGGCAAGACCTACAAGATCGGTTTCGAAGGTCCACTGTCCGGTGACAACCAGCAGCTGGGCATCAACGAGCTCAACGGGGCGAAGCTGGCCGTCCAGCAGGCCAACCAGAAGAGCGACCTCGGCTTCAAGGTTGCGCTGGTCGAGTCCGACGACGGCGGCGACCCGGCCAAGGCGCCGGCCGCGGCGGCCAAACTGATTCAGGACACCGCGATCCTCGGCGTCATCGGGCCATCGTTCTCCGGGGCGACCAAGGCCACCGGTAAGACCTACGGCGGCGAGAACATCGCCACCATCAACCCGTCGGCCACCAACGGAACCTTGCAGGACCAGGGCTTCACGACCTTCCACCGCATCGTGCCCAACGACAACGTCGAGGGCACCGCGGCGGCCGACTGGTTCGCGCGCAAGGGCCTGAAGAAGGTCTTCGTCGTCGACGACCTCAGCGACTACGGTAAGGGCGTCGCCGACGCCATTCAGAAGGAGCTCGAGGCCAAGGGCGTCTCGGTGACCCGCAAGGGCGTCGACGCCAAGACCGACGACTACGGCGCCATCTCCCAGACGGTCAAGTCCTCCGGCGCCGCGGCGCTGTTCTACGGCGGCTACGACGCCCAGGCGGCCAAATTCGCCCAGGCGCTCAAGGCGACCGGCTACAAGGGCCTGACCGTCACCGGCAACGGTGGCAAGTCCAGCGTCTTCACGAAGGGCGCCGGCCCCGCCGGCAACGGCTGGTACTTCACCTGCGGGTGCCAGGACGCCACGGTGGCCGCGTCGGCCAAGGACTTCACCGCGGCCTACAAGGCGCAGTTCAAGACCGACCCCTCCACCTACTCCCCGGAGGCCTACGACGCGGCCAACGCGTTCGTACAGGCCATCAAGGACGCGGCCGCCAAGGGTGACGTGACCCGCAAGTCGCTCAACGACGCAGTGAACGCGCTGAACTACACCGGTATCACCACCACCATCAAGTTCGGCTCGAACGGCGAGCTCGACGGCACCCCGCCGGTGAACCTGTACATCCAGCAGAACGGCGCGATCAAGTCCATCGGACTGATCTCCGAGCAGAAGTGAGCCGGATCCGCTTCACCCGGTGACTCCCAGCGAGGGGTATCCCGTGTCCGTACGGGGTACCCCTCGCTGCTCACCCGGCGCCGTGCACCGAGGGCGCCGCCGTACCGCCCGGTGCCGCAGCCCGCGCCGGTCCTGGTGGCTCGTCCCGGATCCGACCCCTTCTGGAAGGCGCCCGGCCACGACATGGTGACCTACTTTCACAACGTCCCCGAGTACCTGGTGCTCGGGATCACTCGCGGGTCCATGTACGCGTTGATCGCCCTTGGCTACACGCTGGTCTACGGCGTGCTGCAACTGATCAACTTCGCGCACAGCGAGGTGTTCATGTCGGGCGCGTTCGGCAGCTACCTCGTCGTCCACGCCGTGGTCGGGGACGGCTCGGGCACGCCAGCCTGGGCGGTTCCATTCGTCATCCTGATCGGTCTGCTGACCGGTGCCCTCACCGGCGCCATCGTCGCCTGGACCCTGGAGCGGGTGGCCTACCGACCGTTGCGACGGCGCAACGCGCCCAAGCTGGCGTTCCTCATCAGCGCCATCGGCGCTTCGTTCTTCCTGTCCCAGCTGGCCGGCAAGATGTTCAACCGGCTGACCAACAACAACATGCCGACCTACTTCGACCGCAACAACGTGGTGTTCACCGTGGCCGGCGCGGACGTGCGCGTGCTGCAACTGGTGATCGTAGGCGCGGCCGTCGTCCTGATGGTCTTCCTCGACCGGTTGGTGAACGGAACCAAGCTCGGGCGCAGCATCCGGGGCGTGGCCGAGGACGCCCCCACTGCCGCTCTTATGGGTATCAATATCGACAAGACGATCTCGCGGACGTTCGTGATCGGCGGCGCGCTCGGCGGCGCGGCGGGATTCCTGTTCGGGTCGTACTTCACCTTCTACAACACGATGGGCTTCGTACCGGGCATCAAGGCCTTCGCCGCGGCCGTGCTCGGCGGCATCGGCAACATCCGCGGGGCCATGATCGGCGGGCTTCTGCTCGGCATCGTGGAGAACCTGGTCCCGACGCTGCCGTTCATCGGTACCCAGTGGACCGATGTGGTGGCATTCGCGGTGCTCGTGCTGGTGCTGGTCGTGCGACCGACGGGCATACTCGGGGAGCGGCTGGGGAGGGCGGCATGAACCTCGCGGGGATCGGCTCAGAGCAGGTCAAGCGACTGCTGGCCTGCCTGGCCGGCGGTGTCGCGCTGGCGATCATGGTCGGAGACCAGGAGGGGACACAGGACGACTACGGACTGGAATTTCGCCAGTCGGTGGCCTTCCCGCGCATCCTGGTCTTCCTGGGTATCGGCGTCGTGGTGTACCTGGCCGTCACCTTCTGGCCGCGGGTGGTTCCGTACCTGACCCGACCGGGCATCTGGCCATTGGCCGCCGGTGCGCTGACCGTCATCGCGTCCCTGATCCTGCTTCAGTGGTTCACCCCGCAGGGCAACGGCAAGTTCGGCACGGTGCGCACTGCGGTGGCCGACACCAGTGGGCTGTCCGCGTTGAGCAAGGCGTTTTTCTCCTGGCTGGCGTACGCCCTGCTGATCGTGGTTCTCGTGGCCATGTTCGTGGCCGCGGCCCGCCGCCTGGCCGGGCTGGCCTGGGCCGCCGCCGGGCTGGCCGTGGTCGCGGGCGGGCTGGGGCTGCTGGCTCACCGCGCGGTCACCAACTTTGCCCCCGGCACGCCCGATCACTCCCTGGGCGCGGCGGTGCATGCCTTCGGCTACCTGGTGATCGCGGTGGCCGGCGTCTCGGTGGCCCGCGCCCCGGTCGGGGTGGCTCGAACCCGTGAGTCGTTCGACCGGGTGCTGGCCTGGCGTCCCGGCCTGCCGGTGGTGGCTGCCGGCCTGGTCTTCGGACTGCTCGCGCTGGGCTCGGCCACCTGGTTCTCACCGCAGCACTTCGACGCCGACCTGCGCGCCACCCACAGTTTGTTCGACCCCACCGGACTCGCCCCGTTGGCCTCGCAGTACCTGTCGTGGCTCGCCTGGGCACTGCTGGCGGTGACGGTCGGCCTGAGCGGTGCCGGCAGCTACCTGCGCAACCGGGCGCTGGGTCTGGCCGGCGCGGTGGTCGGCGTGGTCGCTGTCCTGCTCACCCTGTTCACGCTGCACGGGTTCAGCGCCATCGGTGCGGACCTCAACGTCGATAGCGCCACCGGACCGTGGCAGAACCTGGGATCCGGTGGCTGGGTGGCCTGCATCGGATTCTTCCTGGCCGGTGCCGGTGGACTGATCGCGGCCATGGCCAGCCGGACCAAGGCGACGGCCAGCCCGTTGGCGTCGACCACCACCTCGGACACCTCGGCGGTCACCGACACCGCCATCGGCGCACCTGCGGACACCCTGAGCGGCGGGGTGCGGTCTGGTTCGGCCGGCGCACGGGTCGTCGGCCCGCCGTCGAGCGGCCGGCCGTCGAGCGGCCTGCCGTCGAGCGGCCTGCCGTCGAGCGGTGCCACCTCGACCAGCGCGGTAGCGGTGGCCGAGCGCCCCCTCGAAGCGTCCATGCCCGCATTACCGGCCCACCGGATGCTCAGCGGATCGCAGACCGGCACCACCCTTCTGCTCGTGGCCGTGGCCGTCGCGCTGTTCTATCCGCCTACGGCCACCGGCTTCTGGCAGACGGTGATGGTCACCGAGATCGCGCCGTACGTGTTGCTGGCCGTGGGTCTCAACGTGGTGGTCGGCTGGGCCGGCCTGTTGGATCTCGGCTTCATCGCCTTCTTCGCCATCGGCTCCTACACCACGGCCTACCTGGTCGGGTCCCTGCCGGTGAAGCCGCCGTCGTGGTTGCAGATGAGCCCGTTGTGGGCCATCCCGTTCGCCGTCGCGGCCTGTCTGCTCGCCGGCGTTGCTCTGGGCGCGCCGACGTTGCGGTTGCGCGGGGACTACCTGGCGATCGTCACCCTCGGCTTCGGCGAGATCATCCGGCTGGTGGCGATCAACAACCCGGGCAACTTCACCAACAGCACCCGCGGCCCGTCCACACAGGTGCCCCACCCGGTCATCGACCTCGGATTCATCCGGTTCGAGTGGGCGCTCAACCCGCTGCAGTACTGGTACCTGTGGTTGTTCTTCCTGGTGATCGTCGTGATCCTCTTCTACCGCCTCGAGGGCTCACGCATCGGCCGGGCGTGGACGGCGATCCGCGAGGACGAGGTGGCGGCCCAGGCCACCGGCATCAACACCGTGCGGGTCAAGCTGCTGGCCTTTGCCATCGGCGCGTCGACGTCGGGCCTGACCGGTGTGCTGTTCGCCAGCCAGGTCGGCTACTTCAACCCGGACAACTTCGTGCTGAACAACTCGATCCTCGTCGTCGCCTACGTGGTATTCGGCGGGATGGGCTCGCTGCCCGGCGCGATGGCCGGCGCCGCGGTGCTGACGTGGTTGCCGGAGTTCCTGCGCGACCAGGTACCGGCTGAGGACCGCCAGATGTGGATCGGTGCCGTCGTGCTGATCATGATGATCTTCCGGCCCGGTGGCCTCATCCCGGCCCGCCGCCGCAAGGCCGAACTGTCCGGCTTCGATCACTCCGAGAGCGCGGAGACCTCTGCCGTGCCCCTCGGCGAGGGAATGGGAGGGTCGCGGTGAGCGCACCGGCTGCGGTCAGGACCGACGCGCAGGACCTGGTCTTCGACGTCGACCACGTCACCCTGCGCTTCGGTGGAGTCACCAGCCTCAGCGACGTGTCGTTGCAGATGCGTCGCGGAGAGATCCTCGCCGTCATCGGGCCCAACGGGGCGGGCAAGACCTCACTGTTCAACTCCCTGACCGGTGTGTACTCCCCGCAGGAGGGGGCCATCATGTTCCGGCCCCGCGCCGGCGGTCCCGCGGTCAGCGTGGTCGGCAAGGCGACCCACGTGGTCAATCACCTCGGTGTGGCCCGCACCTTCCAGAACATCCGCCTCTTCCCTGCACTGACCGCGCTGGAGAACGTCAAGGTCGGCATCGAGACCCGGCAGAAGTCCGGTCCGGTCTCGGCGATGCTCGGCCTGCCGCGCCAGCGGCGGGAGGAGAAGGAGAGCACCCAGCGAGCCTTCGAGCTCATGCGCCGGGTGGGACTGGCCGGGCGGGTCAACGACGTCGCCGGATCGCTGGCCTACGGCGAGCAGCGCCGGCTGGAGATCGCCCGGGCGCTCGGCACCGACCCGGGGGTCATCCTGCTCGACGAGCCCGCGGCCGGCACCAACCCGATGGAGAAGCGGGAGCTGGCCACTCTGATCAAGAGCATCAATGCCGACGACGGCATTGGCGTGCTGCTGATCGAGCACGACATGAAGTTGGTGATGTCGGTGGCCGACCGCATCGTCGTGCTGAACTTCGGCCAGAAGATCGCCGAGGGCACCCCGGAGCAGATCCAGCGCGACCCGGCGGTCGTTGCGGCCTACCTCGGCACGTCGACCGAGGACGTCTCGGCCGACGTGTCCAATCAGCCTGAGCTGCACCGCATCGACACCGCGGTGTCCCTCGACGAGCTGACGCAACAGGAGCGCGCGGCCGGACGGGGCAGACCGTGAGCCTGCTCGAGGTCCGCGACCTCGAGGTCCGTTACGGCGCGATTCGCGCGATAAAGGGCATCAGCTTCGATGTCGGCCAGAGCGAGATCGTGGCGCTGCTCGGTGCCAACGGGGCGGGTAAGACCACGACGCAGAAGACGATCTCCGGCATGCTGCGTCCGTCCGCCGGCAGCATCGCCTTCGACGGGCAGCGCATCGACGGCATCGCCGCGCACGACCTCATCTCCCGCGGGATCTGCCACGTGCCCGAAGGCCGCCGGGTGTTTCCGCGGATGACGGTGCACGAGAACCTGGAGATGGGTGCGTTCCGCTTCAAGCGGCCCGACCCCGCGTTGTTCGAGCAGGTGCTGGACCTGTTTCCCCGACTGCGGGAACGCCTGGCCCAGCAGGCCGGGACCCTGTCCGGCGGCGAGCAGCAAATGCTGGCCATCGGCCGGGCTCTGATGGGCAAGCCGCGCCTGCTTCTGCTCGACGAGCCGTCGATGGGACTGGCACCGCTCATCGTCGCCCAGATCTTCGACATCGTGCGTGAGATCAACACGGAGGGCGTCACCGTGCTGCTGGTGGAGCAGAACGCGGCGCAAGCCCTGGCGCTGGCCAGTCGGGGGTACGTGCTGGAGACCGGGGAGTTGGTGCTGACGGGGACCGGTCAGGAACTGCTGGCCGACGACCGGATCAGGGCGGCGTATCTCGGGGAGGAGATAGCTTCCTGACCTGGCCGGGCTCGTTGTCCACCGGCCGGCGGGAGTCGGTTTTTACTCATCGGTAGCACGGGTCTAGGGTCAATTTTCGGATGGGCGCCGGGGGCGGCGCCCATCGTCTGCGACACGAAGGGGAACCGGTTGCTGGGCGTCTCACGGCCCCACGCCGGAGCAGGTGCGGGTACGAACCGGATCGACAAAGCGGACGTGTGTTGCCCTGTGGGGCCCGCGACCGCGTCGAGGGGAGCGGATCGAGTGCGGTCCAACGTACGAGTCCGGCCAGGGTCCATCAGCGACGTCATGGATCTGGCCACCCTGTCGGAATGCATCGACACTCGCGCGGTACGGACGCGGTGGGCGCCCGACCGGCGCACCCGCTACGCCGAGCTGCTCACCGACGCCGACCGTGTGGTCCTCGTCGCGGTGAACGAGCGCACCGATGCGGTGGTCGGCGTCGCGGTGGCCACCGACGACGAGATCGGCGCGTTGCTACCTATGCGGGCGTTGACCGTCAACCACCTCGTGGTCGCGCCGGATCACCGTCGCCGGGGCGTGGGGCGGGCGTTGCTGGCCGGCGTGGTGCGCAGCGCCGAGGAACGTGGCATCGACCAGGTGGTGGTCGCCGTAACCAACGGCGACCGGGAGGCCAATCGCTACCTGGCCCGCCTCGGGTTCACGCCGCTGGTCGTGCGTCGGGTCGCCGGGGTGCCCGCCCTGCGCCGCACGCTGGGCATGGCGCACACCGATCGGGCCGAGGTCCGCCGCCGCCGCGGCGTGCGCACAGTGCTATCCGCCCGGGTCGCGAGCCGCGGCGCCTGAGCGCCACTGAGGCCGCGTGCGTGCCGTCGATAGGGACCTGACCGATCAGGGAAACGTACGCGCGATGACGCGGTCGAAGGCCCAGTCGGGCAACAGCCGGCGGGCGCGCACGATCGTGCCCGCGCTACGCCCGACCGGATACCGGGCGCGAGGTCGCGACACCGTCGCCGCTCGCACGATTTTCTCCGCGACCACGTCCGGCGGGGAGGACCGGCCGGAGGTGTCGATCTCGGCGAAGGCGTGGGCCATGCGCGCCGCCCGCTGGGCGTAGGGACTGCCGGCCGAGGTGGCGGTCATGCTGTCGCGGGCGATGGCGTTCCACTCGCTCAGGATGGGTCCGGGTTCGATGATGACCACCCGGACGCCGAACGGCCGCAGCTCCACCCGCAGGCTGTCGCTGAGCCCTTCGACCGCGAACTTGGTCGCGTGGTACCAGGCGCCGAGCGGTTCGTAGATTCTTCCCCCGATCGAGGAGACGTTGACGATGCGCCCGCTGCGACGTTCGCGCATGGAGGGGATGACCAGCTGGGACAGCCGGGCCAGGCCGAAGACGTTGACCTCGAACTGGCGCCGGGCCTCGGCCATGGGCACCTGCTCGACCGCGCCGTAGGAGCCGTAGCCGGCGTTGTTGACCAGGACGTCGATCCGTCCCTCGTCGGCGAGGATCGTCTCCACGCCGGAGCTCATCGACGCGTCGTCGGTGACGTCCATCCCCAGCGTGCGCACGCCGTGCTCGGCCAGATCGCTCATGGCCGGCACCCGACGGGCGGCGGCGTAGACGACGAAGCCGCGCTCGCGGAGCAGTTGCGCGGTGTGCGCGCCGATCCCGGATGACGCGCCGGTGACCAGCGCGACCTTGTTCGTCGCCATGCGAACACCTTCTTCCGGTGGTGCCCCGAAGCGGGGGAGGCGGTCACCGTAGACCGCCCGGAAGTGTCAGCGCCCGCGCCTAGACTTCCTGGACGTGACCGTGACCGACGTCGACCCTGGTGATCCAACGGCCATGGAATCGGCCACGGGTACCGAATCGGCCACCGAGGCCGAAACCGCCACCGCGCGGC
>JBDUAD010000072.1:0-14164 GCA_040004775.1 bacterium
TGGAGTACTGCGGCGCCTTGCGGGCCTTCTTCAGCCCGTACTTCTTGCGCTCCTTCACCCGCGGGTCACGGGTCAGGAAGCCGGCCTTCTTCAGTGCCGGGCGGTCGTCGGGCTGCATCTCGATCAGCACCCGAGCGATGCCCAGGCGCAGCGCGCCGGCCTGGCCGGTGATGCCGCCGCCGGTGAGGGTGGCGACCACGTCGAACTGGCCATCGCGCTCCAGGGTGACGAACGGCTCCTTGATGAGCTGTTGGTGCACCTTGTTGGGGAAGTAGTCCGCGAGGGTGCGTCCGTTGAGGGTGAACTGGCCGGTGCCCGGAATCAGGCGGACGCGGACGATCGCCTCTTTACGGCGGCCGACGGCCGGCTTGGCGGAACCGATAGCGGTGGTCATCTCGTGTCTCCTACTGCGCGACTTGCGTGATCTCGAACGGGGCGGGCTTCTGGGCGCGGTGCGGGTGGTCCGGACCGGCGTACACCTTCAGCTTCTTGAGCTGGGCACGGCCCAGGGTGTTCTTGGGCAACATGCCCCGGACCGCGAGCTCGACCAGTCGCTGCGGCTTGGTCTCCAGGATCTCGCCGACCGTCTTCTTGGACAGACCGCCCGGGAATCCAGAGTGGCGGTAACGGAACTCGCCGCGCTTGGATGGGCCCACCGCGACCTTGGCCGCGTTGACGACCACGACGAAATCGCCGGTGTCGACGTGGGGAGCGAACTGGGCCTTGTGCTTACCCCGCAGGAGTGTGGCGACGTGGCTGGCCAGCCGGCCCAGCACCACGTCCTCGGCGTCGATCACGTGCCAGTGCCGGGTGATCTCCCCGGGCTTGGGGGTGTACGTGGACACTTCTCAGCTCTCTTCTCGGTCTTCACGCTGCACGAGTGCGGCGCCCCCGCGGTCTCGCGTGACGACGGCGGAACAACCGCTCGTCGGCGTCGACCCCGGGGCAGGGGCCGTTCGGTGGATCCGGAAGGGCTCCGGGCACCAGCGCTCCATGCTACCGACGCCGGCCGAAGCGGCCAAACCGCCGAGCGTTGGCCCCGTGGCAGCACGACACGGCGGCGACTGTGCTGCTGACGGGCCAACGCACCTGGTGGGCCGGTGGGCCGGATGGCTGTATCAGCGGGCCCGCTGAACCCGGCCCTCGTCGAAAACCGGTTCGTCGGACTCCGACACCCGTCCATCGGCACCGAAGATCAGGAATCGGTCGAAGCCTCGGGCGAACCACCGGTCGTGGGTCACCGCCACCACCGTGCCGTCGAACGTGTCCAGCGCATCCTCCAGCGCCTCGGCACTGATCAGATCCAGGTTGTCGGTCGGCTCGTCGAGCAGCAGCAGAGTGGCACCCGACAGCTCCAGCAGGAGGATCTGAAAGCGGGCCTGCTGCCCGCCGGAGAGCACGTCGAACGCGGAGTCGCCCTGCTCCTGAAGGCCGTACCGGCGCAACACGCCCATCGCGCGGCCGCGATCCACACCCGGACGGTCGCCGTCTCCGTGCCAGAGGATGTCGACCGGCGTGCGCCCGCTCCACTCGGGATGGGCATGGGTCTGGGCGAACATCCCCGGCACGACCCGCGCACCGAGACGGACGTCGCCGGTATGGCGCACCGGCGTGCCGGCCAGCAGTCGCAGGAAATGGGACTTGCCCGCCCCGTTCGCCCCGAGCACGGCCACCCGGTCGCCGTAGAAGACCTCGAGGTCGAACGGCTGCATCAGGCCGGTCAGCTCCAGCGCCGCGGTGGTGACCGCCCGCACCCCGGTGCGTCCACCGCGCAGCCGCATGGACACCGACTCGGTCGGCGGGCGGTCGGGCGGTGGGCCGGCAGCCTCGAACTTGGCCAGACGGGTTTGCATGGCCCGATAGCGCGAGGCCATGTCCGGACTGATCTTGGCCTGCTGCTGCAACGTGCGGACGAGCTCGACCAGCCGGGCGTGCTCCTCGTCCCAGCGCCGCCGCACCTCGGCCATCCGGTCGTGACGCTGGATACGGGCGCGGTGATAGTCGGCGAAGCCGCCGCCGTGCACCCAGGCCGTGCCGCCCTCGATGGTGACGATGCGATCGGCCACGCGAGCCAGCAGCTCCCGGTCGTGACTGACGAACAGCACGGTCTTCGGCGTCTCCCGCAGCCGCTCCTCGAGCCAGCGCTTTCCGGGCACGTCCAGGTAGTTGTCCGGCTCGTCGAGCAGCAGAACTTCCTCCGGCCCGCGCAGCAGCGCCTCGAGGGCCAGCCGCTTCTGTTCACCGCCGGACAGCGTGGAGATCTTGCGGTACTTGCACCGCTCGAACGGCAGGCCGATCGCGGCCACGGTGACGGTGTCCCACCGGACCTCGGCGTCGTACCCGGCGGCGTCACCCCATCCGGCCAGGGCGCGGGCGTAGCGCATCTGGCTCGGGGTGTCGTCGCGCTCCATCAGGGCCAACTCGCTGGCGTCGAGCTCGGCCCGCGCGGCTCGCAGGGCGTCCGGGGCCAGGGCGAGCAGGAAGTGCTCGACGGTGGTGTCGTCGCGCACGGAGCCGATGAACTGGCGCATCACGCCCAGGCCTCCGCTTCGTGCGACCGCGCCGGCCTGCGGGGTGGTATCGCCGGCGACGATGCGCAGCAGCGTGGTCTTGCCGGCACCGTTGGCGCCGACCAGCGCAGCCTTGGTCCCCTCGCCGACGCGGAAGCCGACGTCGTCGAGCAGGACCCGCCCGTCGGCCAGCTGATGGCGCACCCCAGCCACGTCGACGTATCCCACGACGAGCCAGTGTGCCCGAGCCGGCGCTGCGACTCATGACATTTCCGCGCGACTGCATCGGCGGTGGGCTCGGCGGCGTAGCACAATCGGCAGGTATGACGGTGACCGTCGATCCGCAGGTGGGCGAGCTGGTCGACTCCCTGGGCGCGGACGTCGTGCTCACCGATCCGGATCTCACCCGCTCCTACCGCCAGGACTGGGCTCGCGATCCCGCCGCCGCCGTTCCGCGCGCCGTCGTCCGGGCCCGCTCCACCTCGGACGTCCGGGCCGCGCTCGCCTGGGCCGCCCGCCACCGGGTGCCGGTGGTGCCTCGCGGAGCCGGCACCGGCCTGTCCGGCGGAGCGAGCGCGGTGGCCGGGGGCATCGTCGTGACCACCGAACGGATGCGCGGTATCACGGTTGACGAGGCCACCCGCACCGCGGTGGTCCAACCCGGCCTGTTGAACGCTGAGCTCAAGCAGGCGGTGGCCGCGCACGGCTTGTGGTACCCGCCGGATCCGTCCTCGTTCGAGATCTGCTCCATCGGCGGCAACATGGCCACCAACGCCGGCGGGCTGTGCTGCGTGAAGTACGGCGTGACCACCGACTACGTCCTCGGCCTGGAAGTGGTGCTGGCCGATGGCACCGCCGTCCGCCTCGGCGGCCCCCGGATCAAGGACGTGGCCGGGCTCTCGCTGACCAAGCTGTTCGTCGGCTCCGAGGGCACGCTCGGGATCATCACCGAAGCCACCGTGCGCCTGCTGCCGGCCCGGCCGCCGGCCAGCACGCTGGTCGCCTCGTTTCCCTCCATGGTGGCGGCCTGCGCCGCGGTGCTGGCCATCGTCGGGTCGCTACGTCCGTCGATGCTGGAACTGATGGACACCGCCGCGGTCAACGCGGTCGAGGATCTGCTCGGCATGCAACTCGACCGCTCGGCCGGCGCGCTGCTCGTCGCCCAGTCCGACGCCTTGGCCCCGGCCGCCGCCCGCGAGATCGAGGCCATGGCCGACGCCTGTCGCGACGCCGGCGCCGCCGAGGTCTACAGCACCGATGACCCGGCCGAGGGCGAACAGTTCGCCGTCGCGCGACGGGCGGCGTTTCCGGCCCTGGAGAAGAAGGGCGACCTGCTGCTGGAGGACGTCGGCGTGCCGCTGCCTCAGCTGCCCACCCTTATCGCCGGCATTGAGGCCGTCGCCGCGGCCACCGGGACGCTGATCGCCACTGTCGCCCACGCCGGGGACGGCAACACCCACCCGCTGGTGGTCTACGACGCCGCCGATCCCGACGCGACGCAGCGCGCGGCGGCGGCCTTCGCTCAGGTGATGGAACTCGCCCTCAGCCTGGGCGGCACGATCACCGGCGAGCACGGGGTCGGCCGGTTGAAGAAGGACTGGCTGCCGGCCTACCTCGGCCCCGACGTCATGGCCCTGAACCGGCGGATCAAGCGGGCCCTCGACCCGGACGGCATCCTCAACCCCGGCGCGATGCTGTGAGCCCGGCCCCGGCCGACGGAGCCGGACGGCCGGTGGCCACGGGCAAGCGGATCGGACCCCGGATCGTGGTGGCGGCCCGGTAGCGCACCGGCCCGGCGCCGCGCAGGTCCGGCGCCATCTCGGCCAGCAACTCCAGGGCCACGACACCCTCCAGCCGGGCCAACGGAGCACCGAGGCAGTAGTGGATGCCGCTGGAGAAGCTGAGGTGCTCCGGACGCTCGGCCCGGTGCAGGTCGAAGCGCTCGGGATGCGGGCACAACTCCGGATCGCGGTTGGCCGCGCCCAGCAGCGCGACGACCCACGTGCCGCGCGGGATCGCAAAGCCGGCCACTTCGGTGTCACGGTGGGCGATGCGCGCCGTCTGCTGCACCGGTGGATCCCAGCGCAGCGTCTCCTCCACCGCGTTGGCGGCCAAGCCGCGGTCGGCACGCAACGCCGACCACTGCTCCGGATGGGCCAGGAGGGCCAGCGTGGCGTTGCCGATCAGGTTCACCGTCGTCTCGAACCCGGCCAGCAACAGCAGCCAACACATGGCGCGCAGCTCGGTGGCGTCGAGATCCGCACCAAGGGAGGCCACCAGCGTGCTGATGACGTCCTCGCCGGGGTCGACCCGACGGCGCTCGATGAGCCTCGCGAACATCACGTCGAGGTCGCGGGTCGCGACCAGCAACCGGCGCAGGTGCCACACCGACTGGATGCCGTCGATGGCCGCGGCCACGGCCTGGCCGTGCCGGGCCAGCGTCGCGGTCTCGGCCTCGTCCACGCCGAGCATGCGGGTGATGACGGCCACCGGCAGTGGGGTTGCGAAGTCGGCGACCAGATCGAACTGACCCCGGCCGAGTGCCGCCTCGAGCAGGTCGCGGCCGACGTCGCGGACCAGCGGCTCGTAGCCGGCGATGGCCCGTGGCCCGAACGCCGGCGCGGCCAGGCGGCGCAAGCGGGTGTGGTCGGGTGGATCGCGGTCCAGGAACGATAGGTCGAGGGCGACCACCCGCTGCTCCTCGACCGGGTCGGCCGGCCGGACTCCGAACGTCCGGTCCCGCAGCACGGTGCGGGCCCGTGCGTAGCTGGTGGTGACCAGGATGTCCTCGACCCCGATCGCCGGCGCCCGGGTGGTGGTCCAGGGTCCGCGGCGACGAAGCTCCTCATAGATCGGATAGGGATCGCGCCGGCCGGCCGGGCGACGCAGCCGGGCCATCTCGTGGTATCGCAACGTGGCGTCGAAGAGGATCCGGCCCTTACGGCGATAGATCTCGGTGACCACTCGGGCGAGCTCACCCGCTGCGCCTGCCGTCACGGGTCGATGGTGCTCGAAGCGCGGTCGGTCCGCCACTGATCGCTCCGACGCACGGCGTGCTCACGTGCGCCGGGCGCGGGTCAGCTGCGCCCGAGCCGCCAGCTGGGCGGACTCGGGATAGCGGATCTCGGCCAGCGTCAACCCGTGCGCCGGCGCCACCGCCACCGAGTTCTCACGGTCGGTACGACCGAGCAGCGTGGCCGGCCACGCGACGGGTCGCCGGCCCTCCCCGACCGCGGTCAGCGCGCCGACCATTGAGCGGACCATCGAGTGACAGAAGGCGTCGGCGACGGCGGTCACCGTGACCACGGTGCCGGTTCGGGTCACGTCCAGACCGAGCAGCCCGCGCACCGTCGTGGCACCTTCGCGGCGTCGGCAGAACGCCGCGAAGTCGTGCTCGCCGAGCAGGGCCGCCGTGGCCGCGGCCATCGCGTCGTCGTCGAGGTGCCGCGGCCACCTCACGGTGTCCCACCGCCGCAACGGATCGGGCCCGCTGGCCGCATCGTCGATGCGGTACTCGTAGCGCCGCCATAGCGCCGAGAAGCGCGCGTCGAATCCCGCGGGAACCTGCGTTACGGCCGGCACGCGCACGTCGGCCGGAAGCAGGCCGGCCAGCCCGCGGACCAGCCGGAGGCCGCCGGTCGCCCAGACGTCGGCGGCCACGTCGGCGTGAGCCACCTGCCCACGGGCGTGGACGCCGGCGTCGGTGCGACCAGCCACGGTGAGGCCGACGTCCGTGCGCACCAACACCTGCAGCGCCGCCTCGAGCGTGTCCTGCACGGTGCGCCGACCGGGCTGGCGCGCCCACCCGGAAAACCCGGTGCCGTCGTAGGCGATGTCGAGTCGGAGCCGGGTCTCCGGCGTCCCGGCAACGACGAGGGGCGCACCCGCCGGGCCGTCCAGTGCAGCGACGATCATGTGCGGGTGCGCCCTCGGCGGATCAGGTGCGCGGCTACTTGTCGGTGTCGCGGGCCGGCGCGTCCTCTGCGACGCTTGCATCATACCCGGCCGGCTCGCCGTCGACCGACTCGTCGTCGGCCAGGCCCACCGCCGCCGGTCGGTCCTGCGCTCCGGGCTCGGAGTCGGTGTCGGGTCCGTTGACGGCGTCCTCGTCGGCTATGTCGGCGTCCGGGTCGACGTCGTCCGGCACGGCGTCGAGGTCGGGATCGATGTCGGCCTCGGAGGCACCGGATGACGCCGTCGCACCGGTGGATCCAGTCGCACCGGAGAACGCCGTCGCACCGGCTGGCGCCGTGGTGTCGTCGTCCTCGACGCCGTCCGCGGCCACGGCCGCCGCGGTCGTCGATTCGGCGCTGGCGTCCTCGGCGATCTCCCTCGTCCGCCCGCGCGGGGCGCGCCGCGGGGCGACCTTGGTGCCGCGGGCGCGCTGGCCCTCCGCGACCACGGACTGCGCCGCGGTCACGGCTTCGACCAGCTCGATGATGGCCATCGGAGCGTTGTCGCCCTTGCGCGGCCCGACCTTGACGATGCGGGTGTAGCCGCCACCGCGCTCGGTGTAGTTGGGGCCGATCTCGGCGAACAACTTGTGGACGACGTCCTTATCGCGGATCACCGTCATGACTCGGCGGCGGGCGTGCAGATCGCCCCGCTTGGCGAAGGTGATGAGCTTCTCGGCCAGCGGACGGAGCCGCTTGGCCTTGGCCTCGGTGGTGGTGATGCGGTCGTGCTCGAACAGCGCAGTGGCCAGGTTGGCCAGCATCAGCCGTTCGTGCGACGGGCTACCGCCGAGTCGGGGACCCTTGGTGGGCGTAGGCATGTCATGGACTCCAAATGGGTGGGCCGATCCCGACGGGACCCGGCCGTGGCGAAGCGGGTGGCTCAGAGCTCCGCTCTCAAGTGACTCAGAGCTCTTCGGTCTCGGCGAGGTCGTCCGCGCCGTCGTAGTCGTCGCCGTAGCTGTCCACGGCGGCCGAGAGGTCGAATCCGGGCGGGCTGTCCTTGAGCGACAGGCCCAGGCCGGTCAGCTTGACCTTGACCTCGTCGATCGACTTCTGCCCGAAGTTGCGGATGTCGAGCAGGTCGGCCTCACTTCGACCCACCAGCTCACCCACGCTGTGGATGCCCTCGCGCTTCAGGCAGTTGTAGGAGCGCACGGTGAGGTCCAGCTCCTCGATGGGCATGGAGAAGGCGGCGATGTCGGCCACCTCGGCCGGCGACGGACCGACGTCGATGCCCTCGGCATCCTCGTTGAGCTCGCGGAACAGCCCGAACAGCTCGACCAGCGTGTGACCGGCCGAGGCCACCGCGTCACGTGGGGACATGGAATGCTTGGTTTCAACGTCGACCACGAGGCGGTCGAAGTCGGTGCGCTGCTCGACGCGCGTGGCCTCTACCGCATACGTCACCTTGAGCACCGGCGAGTAGATCGAGTCGACCGGGATGCGGCCGATCTCCTGGCCGGGCTGCTTGTTCTGCACGGCGGTGACGTACCCCCGTCCGCGCTCGACGACCAGCTCGATCTCCAGGCGACCCTTCTTGTTGATCGTGGCGATCTTCAGGTCCGGGTTGTGGATCTCGACGCCGGCCGGGGGGGCGACGTCGGCGGCGGTGACCTCACCGGGGCCCTGCTTGCGCAGGTACATGACCACCGGCTCGTCACTCTCGGAGCTAACCACCAGCTCCTTGAGGTTCAGGATGATGTCGGTGACGTCCTCCTTCACCCCTTCGACGGTGGTGAACTCGTGCAGGACCCCGTCGATGCGAATGCTGGTGACCGCGGCCCCCGGGATCGAGGACAGCAGCGTGCGCCGCAGCGAGTTGCCGAGGGTGTAGCCGAAGCCCGGCTCGAGCGGCTCGATGACGAACTTTGATCGGTTGTCGGCGAGAACCTCTTCCGACAGGGACGGGCGCTGAGAGATCAGCAAGGTAGAACTCCTTCAGGGTCGGGACGTCCGCTATATGACGCCCACGGATGAGTATTCAGTTGTAGGTCGCGCCGATGACCGAAGGTGTTGGTCAGCTGCGCATTAAGTTGACAGACGATCCGCAGCGCGCCGACGAGAAGTACCCCAACGGGTCATCCGGCGCAGTCGAATTGCTCTACTTGCTGTAGAGCTCGACGATCAGCTGCTCCTGCAGCGGGATGTCGATCTGTGCTCGGACCGGGAGCTGGTGGACCAGCACGCGCAGGCGGGAGCCGATCACCTGCAGCCAGGCCGGTACCGGCCGATCGCCCAAGGTCTCGCGAGCGATGAGGAACGGCGTGGTCTCCAGCGACTTCGGCTTGACGTCGATCACGTCGTACTGCGAAACGCGGTAGCTGGGGATGTCGACCTTGTTGCCGTTGACCAGGAAGTGGCCGTGGCTGACCAGCTGCCGGGCGTGCCGACGGGTACGGGCCAGGCCCGCGCGATAGACAACGTTGTCCAGGCGCGACTCCAGGATCTGCAGCAGGTTGTCGCCGGTCTTGCCCTGGCGACGCACGGCCTCCTGGTAGTACCCGCGGAACTGCTTCTCCAGCACGCCGTAGCTGTACTTCGCCTTCTGCTTCTCCTGCAGCTGGAGCAGGTACTCGCTCTGCTTGATGCGGGCTCGGCCGTGCTGGCCCGGGGGGTAGGGGCGCCGCTCGAAGGCGGTGTCGCCGCCGACCAGGTCGACGTTGAGGCGCCGCGAGATCCGCGTCGCCGGTCCGGTGTAACGAGCCATCGTGTGTTTTCTCCTGTCCCGCTAGCCGGTCAGACCCGGCGCCGCTTGGAGGGGCGGCACCCGTTGAACGGCTGCGGGGTGACGTCGGAAATGGTGCCCACCTCGAGGCCGGCGGCCTGCAGCGAGCGGATCGCGGTCTCGCGGCCGGAGCCGGGACCCTTGACGAACACGTCGACCTTCTTCATGCCGTGTTCCTGGGCCTTGCGCGCGGCGTTCTCGGCCGCCATCTGCGCGGCGAAGGGCGTCGACTTGCGCGAGCCCTTGAACCCGACGTGACCGGCCGAGGCCCAAGCGATGACACTGCCCATGGGGTCGGTGATCGACACGATCGTGTTGTTGAACGTGCTCTTGATGTGAGCGTGCCCGTGGGCGACGTTCTTCTTCTCCTTGCGCCGAACCTTCTTGACCCCGGCTCCGGTACGCGTCTTCGGCGGCATTACGAAACACTCCTCGTGGCGCAGGCGCCGATGACCTCGCGGCGGCTCACTTCTTACCGACCTTCTTCTTGCCGGCGATGGTCTTCTTGGGGCCCTTGCGGGTGCGGGCGTTGGTCTTGGTGCGCTGCCCGTGCACGGGCAGGCCTCGGCGGTGGCGGATGCCCTGATAGGCGCCGATCTCGACCTTGCGGCGGATGTCGGCGGCGACCTCCCGGCGGAGGTCACCTTCGATCTTGAAGTGGGCGTCGATGTAGTCGCGCAACGCAACCACATCGGCATCGGTGAGGTCACCGGTGCGCAGATCCGGGCTGATGCCCGTGGCTTCCAGGGTGGCCTTGGCCCGGGTACGCCCGACGCCGTAGATGTAGGTGAGTGCGACCTCCATGCGCTTGTCGCGCGGCAGGTCGACACCGGCAAGTCGTGCCATGTGGCGGATCTCCTCGAACTGTCCCTCGTCGGCGTGGCGCGCAACCGCTCCACCGGGTACGGACCCAGTGGCTCCGGCCGACGAGTCCGGAGGTGGACGGCCTGTACATAGGTGAGTACGGGCCGCGGGTTACGCAGCTGGCGGGCTGATCAGCCCTGGCGCTGCTTGTGACGCAGGTTCTCGCAGATCACCATGACCCGACCGTGGCGACGGATGACCTTGCATTTGTCGCAGATCGGCTTGACGCTCGGCTTGACCTTCACGGTCGTCGCCCTCTCTGGATTGTCGGACGTGCTTATTTGTAGCGGTAGACGATTCGGCCGCGGGTGAGGTCGTAGGGCGAGAGCTCCACCACCACCCGGTCCTCGGGGAGGATCCGGATGTAGTTCTGGCGCATCTTGCCGCTGATGTGCGCCAGGACCTTGTGCCCGTTGGTCAGTTCCACGCGGAACATCGCGTTGGGTAGTGGTTCGACTACCTTGCCTTCGACCTCGATCGCGCCGTCTTTCTTGGCCATGTCCTCCGCATTTCGCACAAGTCGACATCGCCGCGGACGGCGGTGGGTTACCGGGTGGCGTCGACCGCTGGATGAGATCCAGAGGGCCTGAGGCTTCCGCGGCCACAGCGGAGAGGCGTCAGGGACGGTTGGCACCGCGAGCGAGTCTACGCGGGGCGCCGAAGCCTGGCAAAGCGCCGACTGCCCGCCGGGAACGCCGGGACGCCAAGGAGGTTCAGGCGGCTAGAGCTTCACGCGGCCAGCGCGGCGAGTCCCACGCCGCGGGCGTCGAGCTCGGTGCGGCCGCCGTCGGGCGCCGTGAGCACCCAGGGGCCGTCCTCGAGCAGGGCCACCGTGTGCTCCCAGTGAGCGGCCCGCGAACCGTCGGCCGTCCGGATCGTCCACCCGTCGGGCAGTTGCTGGGTGTCCGGGCGCCCGGCCGTGAGCATCGGCTCGATCGCCAGCACCATCCCGCCGACCAACTTGATCCCCGTGCCGGCGTGGCCGTAGTTGAGGATGTGGGGGTCCATGTGCATCGCCGTGCCGATGCCGTGCCCGCCGAAGCCCTCGACAATGCCCCATTCCCCGGCCCGCTGGACGCTGGCTTCGATGGAGGCGGACAGGTCACCCAGCCGATGACCGGCCCGCGCGGCGGCGATGCCGTCCCAGAGCGCGGTGCGGCACGCCTCGGACAGACCGGCCGAGACCTCGTCCACCGGCCCGACTGCGACGGTCACCGCCGCGTCGCCGTGCCAGCCGTCGACGATCGCGCCGAAGTCGATCGAGATCAGGTCGCCGTCGGCCATCACCTCGGTGCGGGACGGGATGCCGTGCACCACCCGGTCATTGAGCGAGGCACAGATGACCGCCGGAAACGGTCCGTACCCGATGTCGTAGCCCAGGAAGTTCGAGGTCGCTCCGGCCTCGGCCAGGACCTGGCGGGCGATGTCGTCGAGGTCGGCGGTGGAGACTCCAGGCGCGCAGGCATCGGTCATGGCCTTGAGCGCGTCGGCGACGACCACGCCGGCCCGGCGCATGGCGCGGACCTGATCGGCGGTCTTCAGCTCGAGGTGGGTGCGGCGACGGCGCACTCTGGAGCGCCTCAAGCCGCCGAGTAGGGCAGCAGTACGTCGATCGCCCTGGCGGTGACCTCGTCCACCGCGCCGATGGCGTCGATCCCGACAAGCTGGCTGCGATTGGCGTAGAACTCGATCAGCGGGGCGGTCTGCTCGGCGTAGACGTCCAGGCGGTGCAGCACCGTCTCGGCCTTGTCGTCCTCGCGCTGGAAGAGCTTCGCGCCGCACTTGTCACAGACGCCGTCCTCGCTCGGCGGGTCGAACTCGACGTGCCACACGTGCCCGCACTGGCCGCAGTTGCGCCGGCCGGACAGCCGCCGGACCACTTCGGCCCGGTCGACGACCAGCTCGAGGACCACATCCAGGGAGGCACCGAGATCGTTGAGCAGCGAGTCGAGCTCGTAGGCCTGGGCGACGTTGCGAGGAAAGCCGTCGAGCAGGAAACCGTGGGCGGCATCCGGATCGCCGAGGCGAGCACGGACCATGGCGATGGTCACCTCGTCCGGAACCAGGTCACCGGCGTCCATGAAGGACTTGGCCAGCCGGCCCAGCTCGGTGTCTCCGGCCACGTTGGTCCGGAAGATGTCTCCGGTGGAGATCTTCGGTATGTCGTATTTCTCGGCGACGAACTCAGCCTGGGTTCCCTTGCCCGCGCCAGGCGGGCCGACGAGAACCAGCCTCACCGCAGGAATCCCTCGTAATTACGTTGCATCAGTTGGCTCTCGATCTGCTTCACAGTGTCGAGAGCCACGCCGACCATGATTAGCACCGCGGTGCCGCCGAAGGGAAAGTTCTGGTTGTTGCCGCTGGTCAGGGCGAAGAAGAAGTTGGGGAGCACGGCGATGACGCCGAGGTACAGCGCGCCCGGCCATGTGATCCGGGTCAGCACGTACTGGAGGTACTCAGCCGTCGGCCGGCCGGGCCGGATGCCGGGGATGAAACCGCCGTACTTCTTCATGTCGTCGGCCCGTTCGACCGGGTTGAACGTGATCCCGACGTAGAAGAACGTGAAGAAAAGGATCAGCAGGAAGTACACCAGGTTGTGGACCCAGTCCGAGGGGTTGACCAGGTGGTTCTCCACCCACAACCGGGCTGAGGACGTTGAGTTCCCCTGTAGCTGCGTGATCAGCTGGGGGATGTAGAGCAGCGACGACGCGAATATGACCGGCACCACACCGGCCGCGTTGACCTTGAGCGGCAGGTAGGTCGAGGTGCCCCCGTACATGCGCCGCCCGATCATCCGCTTGGCGTACTGCACCGGGATACGGCGCTGGGCCTGTTCCACGAACACCACTGCGGCGATGATCGCGATGCCCAGCAGCAGGATGAGGAAGAACTTGAACCCGCCGGCGTTGGTCAGCAGCGTCTTGCCCTCGCTGGGGATGCGGGCAGCGATGGAGCTGAACATCAGCACGCTCATGCCGTTGCCGATGCCCTTGTCGGTGATCAGCTCACCGAGCCACATGATCACCGCGGTGCCGGCGGTCATGCAGATGACCATGACCGACAGGGTGAAGATGTCGTCGTTCTTGTAGAGGACGTTCTGGTCGCAGTTCGGAAAGAGGTTGCCGAAGCGGGCCAGGGCGATGAAGCCGGTGGACTGCAGGATGGCCAGGCCGATGGTCAGGTAGCGGCTGTACTGGGTCAGCTTCTGCTGGCCGGACTGCCCTTCCTTCTTCAGCTGTTCGAAGCGCGGGATGACGACGACCAGCAGCTGGATGATGATGCTGGCCGTGATGTACGGCATGATCCCCAGCGCGAAGGCCGACAAGTGCAGCAGCGCCCCGCCGGAGAACAAATTGATCAGGGCGTAGACGTCCTTCGACGTCCCGGCGTTGGCTTGGTCGAGGCAGGCCCGGATGGCCGGGGTGCTGGTGTTGGGCGTCGGCACCGAGGCGCCGAGGCGGTACAGCACGATGATGGAGAGGGTGAAGAGCAGCTTCTTGCGCAGGTCCGGCGTCCGGAATGCCGAAGCGAAGGCGCTGAGCACGAGTCCTCCTGCGCGGTCGGGTGGCCGGGGCGGCCCCGGGCTCGGGTCGATTGTTGTTCGCCGGTGCAGCGGCGCCAGAGACGCGCGGTGCAGCGGCGCCAGAGACGCGCGGTGCTCCGGCGACAGCGACGCGCGCTGCTCCGACGGCAGTTCCCTGCCGCCTCTGGTTGGCGGGAACTCTACAGTCCGCCGCCGTGAGCGCGCCGGGCCAAGCGTCTCCGCCGTCGCCGGGACCCGGCAGGCCCGGCGGTCGGCGGAGGGTGCCTCAGAGCGCGGTGGCCGAACCGCCGGCGGCGGCCAGCTTCTCCCGGGCGGTGGCCGAGAACGCGTGCGCGGTCACTTCGAGGCGCACGCCACCGAGCTCGCCGTTACCGAGCACTTTGACCGGGGCGCCCTTGCGGACCGCGCCGGCCGCGACCAGGTCGTCGACCCCTACGGCGCCGCCGGCCGGGAACAGCTCGGACAGGCGGGCCAGGTTGACCACCTGGAACTCGACCCGGGCGGCGTTGCGGAAGCCCTTGAGTTTGGGCAGGCGCATGTGGATCGGCATCTGGCCGCCCTCGAA
>JBDUAD010000157.1:0-4155 GCA_040004775.1 bacterium
ACCCGACGACGTTCATCAGGCCGGTCACCAGCTGGAAGCCGGCACCGGCGACCAGCAGGAACAGCGATCCCCGCTCGACAACATGGGCGAACGACCGGGCCGGCGGCCACTCCCACAGCTTCGGATAGACCGTCCACAGCTTCGCCAGCAGCAGCGGGATCGAGGCCAGGCCGGTCGCGACGTGGACCCCCTGCGTGACCCGGTACAGCGACACCGGACGGGTCGGGATCCAGGTCGCCCAGTGCGGCTGGTGTTGCAAGAAGTGGCTGTAGAGGCCGGTCAGGAAGCACACGCCGAAGGTGACGCCGAGCATCCGGCCCAGGCGTGCCGCCACCCACGGCGAGTGCAGCGGGCTGGAGAACCGGCCCTCGGCGAAGGGCCCGCGGCGCAGCGCCGACGGGGGCTCCGGCAGCGGGCGGTTCAGGATCGAGCTCACCGTACGAGTACCGCGAACCACCGGCCGGCCTCCTCCCACGACGTGGCCTGCACCAGGCCGGCGGCGGCCGCGACCGCGCCGATGTCGCCGGCCGAGACGTGCGCCCACCCGAACTCCGCGCTGCGCGCACCGAGCGGGTCCTCGATGCTGACCAGGACTGCCCGGGTCGCTGCTGTTGGCGGGTCGAGCTCGCACAGGATCCGCCCCGCCGCGCCGAGCAGTGCGCCCACGCGGGTCAGCAGCCGCACGGGGTCGCCGCCGATGCCGATGTTGCCGTCGGCCAGAAGCACGCTCTGCCAGCGCCCCTCGGCCGGCAGCCGGTCGAACACCGACCGCAGCAGGGCTGCGACGCCACGCGCGCGGGCCAGGCGTACGGCCGTTGCGGAGACGTCGATGCCCAGGCACGGCAGGCCCTGCCAGGCCGCGGCCGCGGCCAGCCGGCCGGGACCGCAGCCGACGTCGAGAGTGGCGCCGGCGCACTGCCGCAGCAGGTGGTGGTCGCCGTCGACCAGGGAGCCGCACCACCGGCCCAGGGCCAGCGGTGCCGCCGTGCCGTCGCCGTAGCGCAGCGTCCATTCGCCCGGCCGGCCGGCGGCGGTGGCCCGCAGGCCCGCCCCGTACATCGCCAGCGCACTCATGCGGGCTCCATCTGATGAGCGAGGACGCCGGCCAACGCCCGGGCGAACCGAGTGGCCGGTGCCGCGGCGGCCACCGACGTGGCGTCGGCGATCGTGTCCACGTCCCGCAGCACCGGCAGCCGGACCGACGGGACGCCGCGCCGCTCCAGCGCTGCGACCGTGAGGGCGGCGGTGTCAGGCCGCGACATCGGCACATCGGCGAGCACTGCGGCATGCCGCACGTCGCGCAGGCCCAGCGCCCACCAGCCACCGTCGGCTGCCGGTCCGATCACGGCGGGGGAGTACGCCAGCCGCTGCAAGGCGTCACCGAGCAGGGCAGCGGTGAGTTGCGGCGTGTCCATGCCGAGCAGCAGCACCGGACCCGGCCCGGCGTCGGCGAAGGCGGCGGCCAGCCGCTCACCGAGACCGTCGCCGCGCTGCGCGACGACCTCGAAGCCGGTCGGCCACGGCGCCAGCACACCGGCCAGCGCGAGGACTCGCCGCGTGCCCGGCACTGCGCGGACCGCGTTGAGGGTGTCGGCGAGGGCCGCGGCGGCCACCGTCGCCGCGGATTCCGGCGACAGGGCGGGGGACAGCCGGGTCTTGACCCGGCCGGGCACCGGGGCCTTGGCGATGACCACGATCGCGCTCACCGGGCCAGCACCGCCGCCATGTCCCGCACCGTGCGTGCCGTTCCGAGGACGGTGCCCGTCACCTTGGACCGTGATCCCGCCGCGCGGAGACGGTAGGCGACGTCGACCTCCTGGAGCCGCCAGCCGCGGGCCGCCGCCGCGCTCACCATCTCCAACGGGTAGCCGAAGCGCCGGTCGATGAGGTCGAGGTTCAGCAGGTCGACGCGGCGGGCCGCGCGCATTGGGCCAAGGTCGCGAAGGCGGATGCCGGTGCTACGGCTGAGCCGGCGGGCCAGGGCGGCGTTGCCGAGCCGGGCGTGCAGCGGCCACGCGGCGCGGGAGACCGGACGGCGCCGGCCCAGCACCAGGTCGGCGCTGCCGTCGGCGATCGGCGCGACGACATGTGGGAGGTCGGCGGGATCCATCGACGCGTCGGCATCGCAGAAGCACACGATGTCGTCCGTACAGGCGAGCAGTCCGCCGTGCGCGGCCGCGCCGAAGCCTCTTTGCGGGACCGTTACGACGATCGCTCCGAGGGTCCGGGCGATATCGGCGGAGCCGTCCGTCGAGCCGTTGTCGGCGACGACAGCCCGGTATCCGGCGGGCAGCCGGGACAGCACCCAGGGCAGCGCTATCGCCTCGTCCAGACAAGGGAAAACGACGTCGGGCACGCATTCCACGCTATTGACAAGCCCCGGCAATCAACCCTTACGAACCGCGAACGCCGCCGCCCACCCGGCCGAGCGGACTTACCCTTGCCGATGTGACCCGCGTGCTCGTCGTCGACGACGATCCAACCGTGAGTGACGTCGTACGGCGCTACCTCGAGCGTGAGGGCATCGACGTCGAGGTGGTCACCGACGGCGCGATCGCGCTGAAGCGGGCCCTCGAGGACCCGCCCGACCTGGTGGTCCTCGACCTGATGCTGCCCGGCATGTCCGGGCTTGAGGTGTGCCGGCGCCTGCGGGACCGAACGTCGGTGCCCATAGTGATCCTCACCGCACTGGGCGAGGAGAGCGACCGGGTCGTGGGTCTGGAGCGCGGCGCGGACGACTACGTGAGCAAGCCCTTCTCCCCACGTGAGTTGACCTTGCGGGTGCTGTCGGTGCTGCGGCGCGCCGCGGTGGCCGAGCAGCCGGCGCCAGAGCCCGCAGTGCTGGTCGACGGCGACCTCACCGTCGACTGCGGCTCGCGGATCGCCAGCCGCAGCGACGCTGTGTTGGCGCTGACCGTCCGGGAGTTCGACCTGCTGGCATTCCTGATGCGCCACCCCGGACGGGCGTTCGGCCGCGCGGAGCTGCTCGAACAGGTCTGGGGATGGACCTTCGGCGACCAGTCGACCGTGACGGTCCACGTACGCCGACTGCGGGAGAAGGTCGAGGACGACGCGGCCGCGCCGGAGCGGATCGTCACGGTCTGGGGAGTGGGCTACCGGTTCGACCCGGCTCGGGTGGCCGCCCGATGAGTGACCTGCTCAGTATGGCCGCGATCGCCGGGGTGTCCTCGCTCGCGGTCGGCGGGGTGGGGTGGGCGCTGCAGTTCTGGCTGCGCCGCCGCTCGATCGCGGCGAACATCAGCGGGCTCGTGTTGGCCGCTGTCGCCGGGATCGCGGCCGGCGTGCTGGCCGCGGCGTCGGCGATGTTCATCTCCGGGCACGACCTGCGCGTGCTGCTGATCGTGCTGACCGTGGCTGCTGCCGTGTCGCTGGGCAACGCGTTGTGGCTGGCCCGCCGGCTGGCCGCCGAGAGCGTGTGGGCGGCGCAGGCCCGCGAGCGGGAGCGGGCGGTGGAGGCCAGCCGCCGCGAGCTGGTGGCCTGGGTCAGCCACGACCTGCGCACGCCGCTGGCCGGCTTGCGGGCCATGTCCGAGGCACTCGCCGATGGTGTTGTCACAGACTCCTCCACTGTGGACAGCTACCATTCCCGCCTGCGGATGGAGACCGACCGGATGAGCGCGCTGGTGGATGACCTGTTCGAGCTGTCCCGGATCAACGCCGGTGCACTGCAGCTAACGCTGGAGTCCGTCGACCTCGCCGACGTGGTGTCCGACGCCGTGGCCTCGGCCGTCCCGGTGGCGGCCGCGAGCGGGGTGCGCCTGGTCGCCCCGCCCGGTGCCTACCCTGCGGTGTGCGCGAGCCAGACCGAGCTGGGCCGGGTGCTCGGCAACCTGCTGACGAACGCCATCCGGCACACCCCGACCGACGGCGTAGTGACGGTCACCGGCGGTGCCGCTGACGGGGAGGCGTGGCTGGCGGTCGCCGACGCCTGCGGCGGCATCCCCGAGGACGACCTCCCCCGGGTGTTCGACGTCGCCTTCCGGGGCACCCGAGCGCGGACCCCGCCTCCTGGCGCAGCACCCTCACCGGCTGGCGGGGGCGGGCTGGGGCTTGCGATCGCCCGCGGGCTGGTCGAGGCGCACCGCGGCGAGATCGCGGTGAGCAACACGGGGTCGGGCTGCCGGTTCGAGATCC
>JBDUAD010000158.1:0-4144 GCA_040004775.1 bacterium
AACCTGCAACCGCCGGTTTTGGAGACCGGTGCTCTACCAATTGAGCCACGCCCCTATCGGGAGGGACGAGTCCGCGGCCAGCTGTTCTGCGATCCGTCACCGTGGCCCGCATTGGTCGGCGTTGGTCGACGCATCCGGAAAGCATGCTTGCGCACGGTCATCCAGACCCGAGGCACCAGTGTACGGGCCCGCCCGGCGCGGGTCCAAGCCCACGACACCGGTCTGAAGCCACGACGGACGCTGATCGCGCTTGGCCCGGTCTGGGACGATCAGCACCATGGGTGCACGCATCTCCGACCGTATTGCCGGAATCGCCGAGTCGGCCACGCTGGCCGTCGACGCGAAGGCCAAGGCACTGAAGTCCGCCGGCCGCCCGGTTATCGGCTTCGGCGCGGGCGAGCCGGACTTCCCCACCCCGGACTACATCGTCGACGCAGCGGTGCGCGCCGCGAGCGAAACGCGGCTGCACCACTACACGCCAGTTGCGGGATTGCCGGAACTGCGCGAGGCGATCGCGGCCAAAACCCGGCGGGACAGCGGCTGGGAGGTCAGCGCCGGGCAGGTCCTGGTCACCAACGGTGGCAAGCAGGCGGTCTACAACACCTTCGCCACGCTGCTCGACCCGGGCGACGAGGTGCTGCTTGTCGCTCCCTACTGGACCACCTACCCGGAAGTGATCCGCCTGGCCGGCGGCGTGCCGGTCGAGGTGGTGACCGATGAGACGACCGGCTACCTCGCCACCGTGGAGCAGTTCGAGGGCGCCCGCACCGCCCGGACAAAGGTGGTGCTGTTCGTCTCTCCCTCCAACCCGACCGGTGCCGTCTTCCCCCGCGACCAGGTCGCGGCAATCGGCCGGTGGGCGGCCGAGCACGGGCTGTGGGTGGTCACCGACGAGATCTACGAGCACTTGGTCTACGACAGCGTCGAGCACGCCTCCATCGCCTCCGCCGTCCCGGAACTGGGCGATCGGGTGGTCGTGCTCAACGGCGTAGCCAAGACCTACGCGATGACCGGTTGGCGGGTAGGGTGGATGATCGGCGCACCGGACGTCATCAAGGCCGCCACGAACCTACAGTCCCACTCCACCTCGAACGTGGCCAACGTGTCGCAGGCCGCCGCGGTGGCCGCCCTCACCGGTGACCTCTCGGCCGTGGCTGCGATGCGCGAGGCCTTCGACCGCCGCCGCCGGACAATGGTCGGGATGCTCAACGACGTCCCCGGCGTGGTCTGCCCGCTGCCGCAGGGCGCGTTCTACGCCTATCCATCGGTGGCCGGCCTGCTCGGCCGGCCCCTGCGGGGGCGGACGGCGACGACGTCGGCCGAGCTCGCCGACCTCATCCTCGACGAGGTCGAGGTGGCTATCGTCCCCGGCGAAGCGTTCGGGACGCCCGGGTACGCGCGCCTGTCCTACGCGCTGGGTGACGATGATCTGGCCGAGGGTCTCAGCCGGATCGCCAAGCTGGTCGCCGAGAGCTGACGGCGTTACGGCGTCACAGCGCCCCGGCCCGGCGCAGAACGCTCAACGCCGCCGGCAGCCCGGACAGGGCCCGGGCCAGGTCGGCCGGATCGGCGATCGTCCAGGCGTAGGCGCTGACGTAGCAGCGGATGGCCGCGTCGAACCGATCGGCGCCGGCAGCTTCACGTGCGGTCCGTAGCGCTGCGGCGCCCTTGTCGTAGGTTGTGCGGTAGTAGCGCGGACCGTCGGCCCCATAAGCCGTGGTCGCCGTGTCGACCCGGCCAGGCAGATTCAGGGCAGCGGTGTCGATCGCGGTGGAGTCGGTGAGCTGCTCGGCGTAGGTGGCGAAGGCCTCGTCCAGCCACGCGTGCGTGGCCTGGGAGTCGCCGACCATCGCGTAGAACCACTGGTGGGCGATCTCGTGGACGGTGACCAGCCGCAGCGAGCCGAGAAGGAGGATCGAGCTCGGATACTCGATGCCGCCACCCCTGGTCGGCAGCAGGGTGATCGACAGCGTAGGGAAAGGGAACGGGCCGAACCGGCGGATGAGGCCGTCGAGGGCGAATCGAGCGTCGGAGACCACCCCGGCCAACTGGTCCTGCGACATCGCCCCTACTTGCAGGCGGGTTCCGTCGACATCGACCGTCGTTGTGACGAACGGTCCGGCGGCAACGCTGACGTCCCGGGCGGCATACAGGGCGGCATGCCAGGTCCGGCGCCCGTCGGTGGTCGAAACCGGCGTGGCCGCACCGGACGTCTGCACCACGTCCGTGGCTGGGGCGGTGACGGTGAGGTCCGTTCGGGCGGCTTCGCTGGTGGCACTTTCGGCGGTGAACTGCAGCATCGGCTCGGTGTGCCAGCCGAACCCGCGCTCCCAGGCCAGCAGTGGCTGGGCCGAAGCGAACCACGCCACGGCGCCGATGCGCCCGTAGCGGTCGAAACCCTGCTCGCCGAGGGTCAGGGTGAACTCCAGATCGGCACGCACGGTGGTGCCGCTGGTGACCTTGGCCGGGAACGGCAGCCGCAGCAGGCCGCCCTGGCTGGCCCGGGCCGCCCCGGCATTTTCGTAACGCGCGGCGCCGGCGCCGTGGTCGGCCGACGCCTTGGTCACCCGGATCTGCGTACCTCCGGCGAAGGTCGGCGCCGTATTGGCGGTCAACCGGAACACCAGCTCGGTGATGTCTGCGTCCGGGGTGAAGTAGACGGTTTCGGTGCCGGTGACCTTTTTGTGGTCGGCGGCCACGGCGAAGGCCAGGACGATCGCGGGTCGCGGCGGGTCCGGCGCGATGTAGGACGACGGGCAGGCCGCCGGACCAGAGGAACCACCGGTCGATGCACCCGACGCCGAGCTCACCGGGCTAGCCGGCCGGCCCGACCCGCTCACGGTGTGGCTGCATCCGCTGATCAGCAGCAGGGTGGCCACGACGACGACGACCACGGCACCCCTGCCCGGGCGGGCCACCTCAGCGGAGCCGGACGACGGCCCGCGCCCGAGCGAGGACGGTTTGGCCGTTCGCGGTGGCGGTGAGGCTGACCACGGCGGTGCGGGCATCCGCAGTGAGCTCGGTGATCTCGCCGGACACCACCAGCGACGCGCCCAAGTCGTCGTCCGGGACGACGACCGGGCGGGTGAAGCGCACGCCGTACTCGAGAACCGCACCCGGGTCGACCACCCAATCGGTCACCACGCGGGCCGCCTCGGCCATGGTCAACATGCCGTGGGCGATGACGTCGGGCAGACCCACCTCGGTGGCGAAGCGCGGGTTCCAGTGAATGGGGTTGAAGTCACCGCTGGCTCCGGCGTAACGCACCAGATCCACGCGGCGCAGCTGGAAGGTCTGCTCGGGCAGCATGGTGCCGACGGAGACGTCGTCGAAGCGCGGGACTCTTCCGTCGGCCCCACCGGCCGCCGGGTCGGCCATGGCGGCGGTCATGACCCGGCCCTTCCCCGCGCGACGACCACGGACCGGGCCGACAGGATGGGATCGCCCGACGCGTCGGTGACGTCGGCACGCAGGCCGAGGATGTCGTTGCCGGCGACCGAGCGGATCGACTCGACGGTGACGCTCACCGCCAGCTCGTCACCGGCCACGATCGGACGGGTGTAGCGAAAGCTCTGCTCGCCGTGGACAACGCGGGAGTAGTCCAGACCCAGGTCCGGGTCGAAGGTCACCGTGTTGCCAGCCTTCATCGTCACGACGACGGCGAAGGTGGGCGGGGCAACGACGTCGGCGTAGCCGAGGGCCTGTGCCGCGACGGGGTCGTGGCACACGGGGCTGGTCACACCGATGGCGGTAGCGAACTCACGGATCTTCTCGCGGCCGACCAGATAGGGCTCGGTCGCCGGATATGAGCGCCCGACGAAGGACGCGTCGATGGCCATGGGCGGCGGATCGCGCCGAGGCTCAGCGGGTCTCGCGGTGCTCGGTGTGCCGGCCGCAGTTCGGGCAGAACTTCTTCAAGTCCAGCCGGTCCGGGTCGTTGCGGCGGTTCTTCTTGGTGATGTAGTTACGGTGCTTGCACTCCTGGCAGGCCAAGGTGATCTTCGGACGGACATCGGTGGCGGCCACGGGGAGTGCCTTTCGTGTGCGGTGAGCGTTGCAGCGCGGAAACTAGGGTTTAAGCGGTGGAGCAGTAGCGAGGGCCGGACTTGAACCGGCGACACAGCGATTATGAGCCGCTTGCTCT
>JBDUAD010000009.1:0-41786 GCA_040004775.1 bacterium
TGAGTGCGGCCCGCTGGGGCTCGACCCGGGCCCAAAGGGGGGAACGATGAAACGAGTAGTGCGAGTCGTTGCGCTGACGGGACTGATAACGCTTTTGGCAGGCTGGGTAGCCGGAGCGCCAGCTGGAGCCGCCACGCCCCAGGTGGTTCATACCAAGGTCAATGTCTCGTTGACCAATATCGATGTCTGCGGGTTCACGGTGAATTCCGTGGTGCGAGGTACGGACACGTTTCAGGTGTTCGCCGACGGGTCGATTCAGGACGTGTCCCACGTCGTGAGCACCTTGACCAACGTGGCCAACGGCAAGGTGGTGTACGTGGCCAACGCGAGCCGCGACCGTTTCAGCCCTGTACCTGTGACCAACCCGGACGGCACCGTCACCTTCACCGACACCCTCACGGGCGTCCCCCTACGGATCTATACCTCTCATCAGGACACCCTGGTGAAGGACGCGGGGTTCCTTTCGCTCGTGAACACATTCGATGCCCAGGGCAACTTCCTCAGCGAGCAGGTGATCGAGCACGGGCCGCACCCCTTCGGGGGCGACTTCACGGTGTTCTGCAACGCGATCACGTCCGCGATCGGGTAGTCGGAGGATCGTTGTCAGGGGCGGACCGCTGCGCTCGCCCCTCCGCCTCCAAGCGCACACACGCTGCCGCGTCACTCGGCCCGCCTGGCAGATCCGAATGACGAGGCGATCAGCGGGCATCAAACCGAGTCCACCCGAATCACGACCCCTCACGCTTCGGGCATCTGACGCATCACGTCGTTGTGCTCAAGGAATGCGTGGTCGAGGTCGTCGCCGAGCCCGTCTCGGTCCAACGCTTCGAGGGCGCAACACTGGACGCCGCAACAGCCGCCATGGGTGGCCAACCGACGCCCGCACATCGCCATGATCGTGCGTCTGCCTGAGACCCGGGTGTGCCGGCGTTGGCACCTGTCGGCTCTCGTTTGTCTTCATGAATCCACTCCGGCCGTGAGTCAACCGAGCCGACGCCGACGTCGTCCAGGGATGCCGATCTGCCTCTAGGCCTTGTTGATCATGCTTAGTCCGCACCTAGTCCGCAAGAAGTCCGCAGAATGAGGTTGCAGGTTCGAATCCTGCGGGGCGCGGACTGTGATCCATCGGGATCACGGCCGCACCTGCGGCAAGACCGTGGTGACCGATCCACGTCGAAGGTCCGACCCCCATGGAAGTCTCGAGGTATGCGATCTCGAGCGACTGGCATGTGGTGGGGGACTGCTATCGAAGCGCCGGACCCTGGCGCCTTGGCCAGGTTCTACTCCGAGCTGCTCGACTGGCCCATCGGCCACGAAGAACCCGGAACGGCCATCCTCGCCGCGCCCGAGGGATCCATCTACGTCGTGTTCCAACAGACGGACGGGTACCGGGCGCCGGTCTGGCCGCCGGGTGAGGCGGATCAGCGCCCGATGATGCACTTCGACTTCCAGGTCGGCGACCTCGATGCCGCGGTCGACGAGGCGCTTGCTCTCGGCGCCTCACTGGCCACGACCCAACCGCAAGAGAACGTCCGAGTGCTGCTCGACCCGGCCGGTCATCCGTTCTGCCTGTGCCGCGACGGTGACTCCTAGTTCGCAAGTGCGTCCGTGACCTAGGCCTTCCAGTTCCGCGCAACGTTCTGCTGCCCTGTCTTCCGGCTCTTGGCCGTCGCTGCGCGTGAGCGAGTCGCCGAACCGGTTCGCAGATGGCCGATCGGCCGGTTCAGCTGTTCACCTCGACGTCGTACAGTCCGCGCCATGACACGACCCGACGGCGATAACGCCGCCGACGCCACAGCCACGAACTTGGCGGACGCCCTGGCCTTCGCGCAGCACGAGGAGCGGGCCGACCAGGAGGCCGACGCGCGCCGTGAAGCCGACGTCGACGGCCGCATTGCCGAGACGCTCAGCCGGGCCGACCCGGTCTGACCACGAGGCCGCCGCGTCGTCGCGCGACGTTCACGCGAATATGCGGCCGGGCCGCCCCACCGGCATGAAGATCGCCACGTGAGCCCCGGCCGACGCCGGCGAACTCAGCCGAAGCGGCCGCTGATGTAGTCCTCGGTGCGCTGCTCGGAGGGGTTGGAGAAGATGCGCTCCGTGTCGTCCATCTCGACCAGCTTGCCCGGCTTGCCGACGCCGGAGAGGTTGAAGAACGCGGTCTTCTCACTGACCCTCGCGGCCTGCTGCATGTTGTGAGTCACGATCACGATCGTGTATTTCTGCTTCAGCTGCTGGATCAGGTCCTCGATGGCCAGCGTGGAGATCGGGTCCAGCGCCGAGCACGGCTCGTCCATCAGCAGCACCTGCGGTTCCACCGCGATGGCCCGGGCGATGCAGAGCCGCTGCTGCTGACCACCCGACAGGCCGCCGCCGGGTCGATCCAGGCGGTCCTTGACCTCTTCCCACAGATTGGCCCCGCGCAGCGAGCGCTCCACCACTGCGTCGAGGTCGGCCTTGCGCAGCTTGCCGCCCTGCAGCTTGAGCCCCGCGGCGGCGTTCTCGTAGATGGACATGGTGGGGAAGGGGTTCGGCCGCTGGAACACCATGCCGATGGTCCGGCGCACGTCGACCGGATCGACCGACGGCGCGTAGATGTCCTCGCCGTCCAGCAGGACCGACCCGCTTACCGTGGCGCCGGCGATGACCTCGTGCAAACGGTTCAGGGTGCGCAGGACGGTGGACTTGCCGCAGCCCGAGGGACCGATGAAGGCGGTCACCGAACGCGGCTCGATGGTCAGGTTGACCTCGGAGACGGCGAGGAACTTGCCGTAGTAGATGTCGACGTTCTTGGCGTCGATGCGCTTGGCCATGACTGGTGTCCTGCGATCCTTCTAGTTGGTGACCTTGCTGCGGCGCGCGATGAGCCGCGCGAGCAGGTTCAAGGCCATGACGATGACGATCAGCGTCAGCGCCGCGCCCCACATGCGGTCGGCGGCGTAGTGGACCTCGGTGCGCTTTCCGTTCACCAGAGCGAACTTGCTGCCGAGGTTCTGGAACTCGTTGTAAATGAACCCGGGCAGCGACCCTTGGGGGTCGGCGCTCAACGGATTGTTGTTCACGTTGGAGTTGTAGCCGACCAAGATGAGCAGTGGAGCCGTCTCGCCGGCCACCCGGGCCACGCCGAGCACGATGCCGGTGATAACCCCACTCAGCGCGGTTGGCAGCACGATCCGTGCGATGGTCTTCCACTTGGGCACGCCGAGCGCGTAGGAGGCCTCGCGAAGCTCGTTGGGGACGAGCTTGAGCATCTCCTCCGTGGTGCGAACGATGACCGGCACCATCAACATGACCAGGGCTAGAGACACCAGGTAACCCGCGCGCTTGCCGCCGAACGTGGTGATGAAGACCGCGTAGATGAACAGCGCGGCCACGATCGACGGAATCCCGGACAGGATGTCCACCATGAAGCTGGTAACCCGCGCCAGCCGACCGGTGCCGTACTCGACCAGGAAGATGGCCACCAGGATGGCTATCGGGATCGAGATGATCGAGCACAGGAGTACTTGCTGAGCCGTGCCGAGAATGCCGTGCACGGCACCACCGCCGCCCGAGCGGTAGGTCTGACCGCGTTGGTCGGTGGTCCACCAGGACGCGGCAAAGATCACGTGGATGCCGCGGCTGACGACGGTCCACACCAGCCAGACCAGCGGGATCAGGGCGACGCCGAAGGACGCGGTGATGAGGCCGGTGGCCAGTCGATTCTTGAACCTGCGCGCGCCTGAGCCCGGCCGGGCCGACAGCGTGGAACTCGACGGCGCGTCCAGCACGGCGGTCATACGAACTCCTTGCGCCGGTTGACGACGATCCGAGCCGCGGCGTTGACCGCGAAGGTCAGAACGAATAGGACCAGGCCGGCGGCGATGTAGGCGCCGGTCTGGCGCGGATCACCGAACTCGGCGGACGCGTTGGCAATCTTGGAGGCGAAGGTTTCCCCGCCGTTGAAGATCGACCAGCTGAACGGCTTGCCGGCCGGGACGGTGCTCAGGATCAGCGTGATGGCGATGGTCTCCCCCAGCGCCCGACCGAGGCCGAGCATGGCCCCGCTGATGACGCCGGGACGACCGTGGGGCAGGACGGCGAGTCTGATCATTTCCCACCGGGTGGAGCCGAGGGCCCAGGCTGCTTCGATGTTGGCCCGGGGGGTGCGTTCGAACACGTCGCGCGACACTGCGGTGACGATCGGAAGGATCATGATGGCCAGGACGATCCCGCCGTTGAACACCGTTCCTCGCGCGTAACCCTTGTCGGCGACCAGGGGGATCACGTCGAAGACGTAGAAGAAGCGCTGAACCGGCTCGAGAACCGGCGCGAGCACGATGATCCCCCAGACGCCGTAGATGATCGAGGGGATGGCAGCGAGGAGGTCGATCACGTAGCCGACCGGCCGGGCCAGCCGGGCCGGTGCGTAGTGGGTGATGAACAAGGCGATACCGATGGCGACCGGGACGGCCAGGAGCATGGCCAGCACCGAGATGGCCACCGTGGTGTAGAGCAGGTCGACGACGCCGAAGCGCAGGTCTGCGCCGTTGACCGACCACCCACGCGAGAACAGGAAGTTCTGCTTGTCGTCGCGGATGGCCGGGAAGCCTTTGACCACCAGGAAGGCGGCGACCAGGGCGATGAGGGCGATGGTCAACACCCCGGCCCCGGTGGCCAGCAGGTAGAAGATCCGGTCGCCCCGGCGCACGCGCCCGGACGGCGTGCCGAGGGAAGGCGAACCGGCTCCCGAAACCGGCGGCAACTCGTCCACTCCGGCCATGCTCTGGGGCAGTGCGCTCCCGACGACCCCGCGACCGTCAGCCGTGTCCGGGCGGATCTCGGCGGAGCGGGTAGGACTCTCGGCGGTCACCGTCTCGATCGGGTCGGAACCGACAAGACCGTCCTGCGGCGGGCCGCCGGTGCGACGCGGTTCGGTCATGGCCTCGCGTTCTGTCATGTCGTGGGAACCCGTCCTGACCGGCGGACCCCCGCCCCCCACTCCTCGGCGGTACCGGGGATGCGGGCGGCGGGGGTCATCGTATTGAGAGGAGAAAGCCGAACGTCAGCTGATCTTGGCGATCGAGGCGGTGACCTTCGTCTTGATCGAGTCCGGGATCGGCGCGTAACCGAGGTTGGCAAGTTCGGCCTGTCCGCCGCCGGCCGTGTAGGTCAAGAAGGACTTGACCAATCCGGCGGCGCTGCTGTCGCTGTACTTCGTGCAGACGATCTCGTAGGTCACCAGGATGATCGGGTAGGCCCCGCCTTCCTTGGTGGCGTAATCGATCTTGAGGCTGACGTCGTCACCGGTGCCCGTGACCGTCGCCGCTCCGGCGGCCTTGGAGGCGGTGTCGGCGTCGATGGCCACCGCACCGCCGCCGTTGTCGATCTTGGCAGTGCTCAGGTTGCCGGACACGGCGTAGGACCACTCGACGTAGCCGATGCCACCCTCGGTGGCGCTGATGGCTTCCTGCACGCCGCCGGACTTGGCCTTGCCCTGGCCGACCTTGCCGGCCCAAGCCTTGCTCGGTTCGGCGGTGAAGTCCGACGGTGCCGCGGCGGCCAGGTACTTCTCGAAGTTCTCCGTGGTTCCGGACTCGTCCGAGCGGAAGAACACGGTGATCGCCTCGTCGGGCAGGGTCACGCCGGAGTTGGCACCGGCGATGGCCGGGTCGTTCCACTTGGAGATCTTGCCGAGGAAGATCTGCGCCACCAGCTTGGGGTTGAGCGTCAGGCCGGCGTCGTCGACGCCCTTGACCTTGAACGCCACGGCGATCGGGCCGACCACCATGGGCAAATTCACCGCGGGGGAGCCGCACGCCTTCTCCGCGTTCGCCACCTCACCCTTCTTCGGGTTGAGGGCCGAATCGGACCCGGCGAAGGTGACCTGCTTGTTGATGAAGTTCTTGACGCCGTTACCCGAGCCGGTGGCGTTGTAGTTGACCGTCGCGCCGGAGCACTGGCCCTGGAAGCTCTTCGTCCACTGGTCCATCGCGTTCTTCTGCGCGGTCGAGCCCTCGCCGTTGAGCGTTCCCTTGGCGCAGTCGCCGCCGGCACTGCTCGAGGAACCACCCGCACTGGAGCTGCTGCCGCCCGCCTTGTTGTCCGAGCTGCTGCAGGCCGACAGCAGGACGGCGCCGGCGATCGTGAGACCGACAGCAGTGGAGGCGAGCCGGCCTCCGGGGTAGAGCTTCACCGATGGATCTCCTTCGGGCCTAAGCGCTTTCACGCTTGTAGTCAGAGGTTGACGAGGCGAACGCTAGGAGGACGAGGTGTATCGAACGCCATGGCGAGATGAACGCAGCGTGAACGCCGCCGCAGCGCTTGGTGACGGTCGGCGGTCCAGCAGTTGATCAACAGATGAACCGGTTCGCGTGGGTCGAACCGGTAGGAATTCAGCCGGCGTCGGCCGGTCCGAGCAGGCGGACGTCGCGCCGGGTCACCGCGAAGCCGGCGCTCCGGTACAGGGCAGCGGCGGTGCCGTTGTTCTCCTCCAAGTACAGGATCACCTGCTGCGCGCCGGAGGCGGCGGCCAGATGGCGCAGCCCGGCGCCGAGCAGCGCCCGTCCGAGGCCGCGGCCCTGCCCGTCGGGGTCGATGCCGAGCACGTACACCTCGGCCACCGGCGGCTGGCCGGTCCCGACGGCGGCGTGCACCTTGGTCCAGTGGTAGCCGAGCAGGTGGCCGTCGGTGTCCTCGGCGAGCAGGAAGCCGGCCGGGTCGAACCAGTCCTGCTCCTGTCGCTGCTCGAGGTCGACCTCGGTCCAGGCGCCCTGCTCGGGATGTCCGGCGAACGCGCGGGCGTTGACCGCCAGCCACGCCTTCTCGTCGGCTCCGACGCGGAACGGGCGGATCGTGAACCCGGCCGGGACGTCCACGGACAGGTCGGCCAGGCCGGCCAGGGGGCGGCTCATGACCTCCATCACCCGTCGTTCCACGTAGCCGCGCTCTGAGGCCACCGCCCCGACCGGCGAATGTCCCCGCGACCAGACCAGCAGCGCCGCCGTGGCGGCGGCTTCCGCAGCGGCGGCATCCGCGGCGGCGGCTTCCGCGGCGGTGAGCAGGGCCAGCGCGGTCTGCGGGCGCGCCTGCGGCCCGACCAGCACCTCCGCGGTGGCCGGCCGACGCCCCGAGCCGTCGACGGTGCCTTCGGCGTCGTCGAGCGTGCCGCCGGGTCGGTCGAGTTGGGCGTAGCCCCGCAGCACGCCGGCGTCCTCGGCCACGAGATGGCGTAACCGAGGACCGGTATTGGCCAAACGCAGCAGCGCGGCCTCGTTGAGCGGTTCCGCTCCGTCCAGGCGCTCCACCGCGCCGGCCAGGGCGGCGATGGCCGAACGCTGGTCCGGCTCGAGCGCGGCCAGCGTCCGGGTCTGAATCACGCGCGAACGCTAGCCCCTCCCGGGGCGGTCGCCGGTGTCGTGCCGACGGGCGCCGCCACCGATGTCGTCGCCCCGCCGTCCACCCCGGCGACGGGGCGCACGAATTTGTAGCCGACGTTGCGCACGGTGCCGATGAGCGCTTCGTGCTCCGGTCCGAGCTTGGCTCGCAGCCGCCGCACGTGGACGTCCACGGTGCGGGTGCCGCCGAAGTAGTCGTAGCCCCAGACCTCCTGGAGCAGTCGAGCCCGGGTGAACACCCGCCCGGGCTGCTGGGCCAGGAACTTCAATAGCTCGAACTCCTTGTAGGTGAGGTCGAGGGCGGTGCTGCGCAGCTTGGCGCTGTAGGTGGTCTCGTCGATGGTCAGCTCGCCGACGCGAATGATGTCGGGGTCGCCGTCGCTGCCCGAGCCGGCCCGGTTGGCCCGGCCCACGGCCAGCCGCAGTCGGGCATCGAGCTCGGCCGGTCCAGCCGTGTCGAGCACGACGTCCGCGATCGGCCACTCGGCCGAAAGGGCGACCAGCCCGCCTTCGGTGAGCACGGCGATGACCGGGATCTCGCTGCCGGCAGTGTCGAGGACGCGCACGAAGGCGCGGGCCTGGCTGAGGTCGCGGCGGGCGTCGAGCAGGACCACCTCGCCCTGCGGGCGGCCGTCCAGCAGCCGGGCGGCGTCGAGCGGCCCCACGGTGACGTGGTGAGCCAGCAGGCCCAACGCCGGAAGGACCTCGGTGGTCGGCTGGGCGGCCGACGTCAGCAGCACGATGTCCATGCCGCGCCTCCTGTTCGCCGGCACGGCCCACGCCGCGGCGGCAGTACGAGGTGAGGGGCACGCGAGCTCGCGTCGCACTTCACCGGTCGGCGGGCGACGCTGCCCGGCTTTACACGAGAGACGATATCGGAGTGTCACCTCCCTCGGTAACCGCTTCCGGCCGTCCTGAGCCGATTGAGTTGCAGACCACAGACGGAGTGCTCCTGCACGGTGCCTACTGGCCGCCGCGGGGTCCGGTCGTACCCGCGAGCTACGCGGACGAGCCGGCGCCGGCCTACGCGCTGGCCCACGGCTTCACCGGGTCCTCGGCCCGGCCCCACGTGCGGGCGATCTGCCGGCGGCTCAGCGGCCGTGGCGCGGCGGTGGCCGTCGTCGACCAGCGTGGGCACGGGGCCTCCGGCGGCCTCACCTCGGTCGGAGTGGACGAGGAGCGCGACCTGGCCGCCGTGGTCGAGCACCTGCGTGCGCGCGGCCACCAGCGGGTGGTCGCCCTCGGCTTCTCCATGGGCGCCTCGGTGGCCATCCGGTTCGCGGCCTATTCCGCAGGTCCGAGGGGCGCCGGCATCGCCGCGGCGGTGGCGGTGAGCGGTCCGGCGCTCTGGTACGAGCGCGGCACGCACGCCATGCGGGTACTGCACCAAGGCGTGGAGACCGCACTGGGCCGGATCGTGGTCCGTCGGCTGTCGCGCACCCGCGTCGGTGTGACCGGATGGGACGCGCTGCCACTGTCCCCCCTCGAGCTGGTTGCGCGGATCGCCCCGACGCCGTTGCTGATCGTGCACGGCGACGCCGACCGCTACTTCCCTCTGCGCCACGCCTGCGCGCTGGCCGCGGCCGCGTCGGAGGCCGATCTCTGGGTGGAGCCCGGCATGGGCCACGCCGAGGCGGCCACCACCCCCGAGCTGGTCGATCGCATCGACGCGTGGGTACGTGGGGCGCTGCGCCGTTCTTCCACGTTGCGCGCGCTGCCCGACTCAGCTCGGTCTGTCACCATGGCCCGGTGAGCACGCCGTTGGTCGCCGCTCCGGCCTCTCCCGAGGCCACCACCGGCAGTGCCGGTCTCGGGCGTCAGGCCGTCCTCGCGGCGGTGGCCACGGCCGTGCTGGCGGTCACCGCGTCGGTCGGGCCGGGCGCGCTCCTCGGGGGCGTGGCCGTGCTGCAGGCCGGGATCGTCCTCGGCGCAGTGTTCGCGACGGGGTCGCCCGGGCGGTGGGGCGGCATCCTTATCGCCGGCGTGGCCGCGGCCGGAGCCGATGTCGCGGTGTCGGTCTGGCCGACGAGCGCACTGTCCCCGCTGCTCGCCGTCCTGGGGCTCACCGTGCCGGCTCTGTTCGTCCACCAGCTCACCCGGGGCGTGGTGCGCGCGCGGGTGGTGGAGTCGCTGTCGGCCATCGCTTTGCTCGTGGTGGCCGGCGCGGCCGCCACCGGCTACGTCCAGCTGCGCAACGAGTTCGGTGGCCGGCGGATGGCCCTCGCGGTGATCCTCGCGGTCGGAGTGGCCCTCGTGCTGGCGCAGCTGTGCGACCTCGTCCGCGACCGGCCCCGCCTGGACACGGAGGTGGCCCGCGGTGTCCCCGCGCTCGTTGTCGGGCTGGTGGCGGGGGCCGTGACCAGTGGCCTCCTTCTGCGCGACCAGGCCGGCTTCGACCTGCTCGCTGCCGTGGCGCTGGGTGCCGGACTGGGGTTGCTCACGGCTTTCCTGTCCGTGGCCGCCGGTTACGCCGAGCACGGCTTGGCCACGGCCGTGGCGCCGAACACCCCTGATTTCTCGGTCGTTCACCGGCCGGTGGCGGCACTGCGTCCCGTCTTCCTGGCCCTGTTGCCGCTGGCCCTGCTGGGCCCGGTCGCCTACGTGCTCGCCCTGGCGCTGGGATGAGACTGGGATGATTGAGCCGTGAGCGCGGGCAGGGACACCGGCATGCGGGCCCGCATGAGGGCTGAGCCGACCGCGACCTATCCGTACCCGCCGGCCGCCGTCCGGCGCGCACGCCGGCGCTGGCCGTTCGTGCTGGCCTTTCTGCTGGTCTTCGTGCTGTTCGTCCTCGTCGTGGCCGACCGGATCTCGGTGTCGCTCGCCCAGGAACAGGTGGCCGACAAGCTGGCCGGTCAGCGTCCGTTCACCGCCCGCCCCTCGGTGCAGATCAATGGGTTCCCGTTCCTCACCCAGGCCGCACGTGGGCGCTACGCCGACATCGAGGTGGCCGGACCCGGACAACCGGTGGACCGTCTCGGCCCGGTGTACATCACCGCTCATCTTCGCGGTGTGCACCTGCCGCCGAGCCAAGCCGCGCGGGCCAGCGACGATCCGGTGCCGGTGGACCGGGCGGAGGTGTCCCTGCGGCTGTCGCTGGCGGCTCTGGCGGCGGCCAGCGGCCTGCCCGGGTTGCAACTGTCGGCCCGGGGCGACGAGGTCACGGCTCGGGCGCCGGTGTCCCTTCCCCTGCTGGGGACGGTGGACGTCAGCGGGACCGTCCGGCTCGAGATCGAATCCGGCCGGGTGGTGGCCGTGCTGACCCGGCTGCAGGGCAACTCGGTTCCATTGCCGCCCGCCGCGGTGGCGGTGGCTCGTCGGGCACTGGCTCTGGCCGTCCCGGTGGCCGACCTGCCCTACAAGGCGGTCGCTGCTCGCGTGACGGTGGACGGAGACGACGTGCTCCTCTCCGGCGCGGCGACCGGGGTCGTGCTGCGCTGATCCGGTGGCCGGGCTGATCCGGTGCGGGCTCACCGGCGGGACCGCTAGGCTGCGCGTCCATGAGCCTGCTGCTCACCTCCCGCCGCGCGGTCGACCTGTGCCGCGTGGGCAGCTGCCTGTGTCGCTGACCTGACGCGACCCCCCTCGCAGTCCCCTTCCTCCGCCGGCCCTGTCCGGCTACTGGTCCGCGCGCGCTCGAGTCGGAACACATAGCCGCCCGTAGGTGCTGCACCAGGCAGAAGGCCCCTCCCAGACCTTGATCCATCCGAACCCCCAAGGAGATATCCATGAGTCGCGCAGACTCCCTCGTGTCGGCCGACTGGGCCGAGCAGAACCTCGGCGCTGACGGCGTCGTCTTCGTCGAGGTCGATGAGGACATTTCGGCCTACGACGGCGGTCACCTGCCCGGCGCGGTCAAGCTCGACTGGAAGACCGAGCTGCAGGACCAGGTTCGCCGTGACTTCGTCGACAAGGCCCAGTTCGAGGCCCTCCTCTCGGCCAAGGGCATCAGCAACGACGACACCGTCGTGATCTACGGCGGCAACAACAACTGGTTCGCCGCCTACGCCTACTGGTACTTCAAGCTCTACGGCCACGCCGACGTCAAGCTGCTCGACGGCGGGCGCAAGAAGTGGGAGCTCGACGGCCGCGAGCTGTCCAAGGAGGAGGTCACCCGCCCGGCGACCACCTACCAGGCGAAGGACCAGGATCCGTCGATCCGCGCGTTCCGCGACGAGGTTCTCGACTCGATCGGCAAGCAGAACCTGGTCGACGTTCGCTCACCCGACGAGTTCAGCGGCAAGCTGCTCGCGCCGGCCCACCTGCCGCAGGAGCAGTCGCAGCGCGGCGGCCACATCCCGACCGCGGTGAACGTCCCCTGGAGCAAGGCGGCCAACGAGGACGGCACGTTCAAGTCCGACGAGGACCTGCGCGCGCTCTACGCCGAGGCCGGGCTGGAGGAGTCGAAGAACACGATCGCCTACTGCCGCATCGGTGAGCGGTCCTCGCACACCTGGTTCGCCCTGCACCAGCTGCTCGGTCACCCGAACGTCAAGAATTACGACGGCTCGTGGACCGAGTACGGCTCGTTGGTGGGCGTGCCGGTCGAGAAGGGCGCCTGAGCCGTGTGCGGTGCGCCGCCTCAGGCTCCCGAACTGCCGCCGCACATCGACCTGGCCAAGGAGACGGTGATCTACGGCAAGGTCATTCGCAACGGCGCCGAGGTGCCCTCGGCCTACGTGCGGCTGCTCGACTCCGGCGGCGACTTCACCGCCGAGGTGGTCACCAGCGCGACCGGAGACTTCCGCTTCTACGCCGCCCCCGGGCGCTGGACGTTGTCCGTCCTGGCGCCCGGGTCGGCCGGACGCAAGGATGTCGTCGCCCTGGAGCCGGGACTGGTCGAGGTCAGCCTGCCGATGGGCTGAGCCGCCGCCGGTCAGGCCTTTCTGACCGAGGACTCCTTGTGCGCGGCCTGCTTGCCCGACTTGTCGGACTCGACGATCACGTAGGCGTCGTCGTCGGTGGCTTTGAATTTCTGCCCGTCGAAGGTGAACTCCTCGAGCCGCCGTTCGACGACCTTGCCGTGCGTTTTTCCCTGCGAGGTGTTCCACGTGACCTTGTCACCTTTGGATAGCGCCATGGATCGACGGTAACGGGCGCCGTCGGGGCACGTGCGAGCGCCGTCCGGGCACGTGCGAGTGCCTGCGCCCGATACCCTCGAGCCCATGCTGGAGGTCGCCTACCTGGTCCTGCTGGTCGCGGCGTTCCTGGCCATCGGCGCGGTGAGCCTGTTCGTTCTTTACAAACTCTTCGCCGGCCAGCGGTGACCTCTGGCCGCTCGCTGCCCGGGGACACGACCGACCTGCGCGCCGGCGCCCCGCTGGCCGACGGGCTGCTCGCTCTGCTACCGCTGGTCGGGCAGTGGAGCGGCGTCGGAAGCGGTGTTGTGCCGAGCGATGGCCGCTCCTTTCGCTACGCCCAGCACGTCACGTTCGCCCACGACGGGCGGCCGTTCCTCGCCTACGAGTCGCGGACCTGGCTGCTCGAGCAGGACGGCACCGTCCTGCGCCCGGGCGCTCGCGAGACCGGATTCTGGCGCCCCGGTCCCCAGGCTGACGACGTCGAGGTGGTGCTGGCTCTGAACACCGGCCTCACGTTGGTGCTGACCGGGACGGCCGGCGATCAGCGCTGGGAACTGGACGCGGTGAACATCGACCGCACGCCCAGCGCGGTGGGGGTGGACGGGCACCGCCGCCTCTACGCGATCACCGGGGCGGACCTGGCCTACGCCCACGAACTTGCGCCGGCCGGACGGACGATGGCCGCGCATCTCAGTGGGCGACTGTCCCGCGCGAGGGTCACTGAGCGGACGGGCGAACCGGCCGATTGACCCGGCGTCGGACGGGGTGATCGCAATCGGTCAATCGACTCGGCGTCGGACGGGGTGAACCGGACGGTCAATCAGCTCCGGACATGGATCGGCCCCCGAACCTTGATCGACCGCGTACCCGGATGGCCGGGACAGTGGTCGAGCCGGCTGGACTGGGCCGACGGCTCGGGGGCCGGGTGACTGCCAGGGATTCGCTGGCCGCGGAAACCGCGGAACGTGCTGCGAAAAGCTGGTCGCCGGTCCGTTGCAGTTCAGGTGCGGCTAGCGGACAGCCACCTCACGAGTCCGGTTGATACTCACTAACGGACCACCTCCTCTCACGTGTACCTCCACCGTACGAGACGGCTTCTGCTCGGGCAACGTCGGTCCCCCGGCGTGTACATCTGTCGAAATCGACGACCCATCGGGTCGTGACCCGGCCGCCGCGGGGAGTCCGCTTCTGCAATCCGACCTGTCCGATCAGGTCGCCGCGCCGGCACCACCGGTCAGAAACCCGCGTACTGCTGCATCCGTCGGGTCAGATCGACATCGCGGGCCCGGGCTACGCCGTTGACGGACACCACCTCGGCCACACCGCGCACCGAGGACACCAGCCACAGCGATGCGGTGGCAGCCAGCGCGGCGGCCGGGAGCAGGGCGGTTTCTGTCTTCAGCCCGTCGCGCTCCGCGGCTACAGCGAGTCGAGCCATGGTCGTGCTCGACAGGATGCCCGAAGCGCCGATGGGCGTGGTGTGCAGCGCCGGGGAATCGGCAAACGTCCACAGCACGGTGGCCGTCGGCGCCTCCAGCACCATCGCGTCGGAGCTGACCCAGATCGCATCCTCGGCGCCGCGCACGATCGCCTCGCGCAAGGCGGCCATGTTGAGCGCGTAGGACAGCGACTTGACCCCGCCGAGGAGCCATGGTGTGCGCGCGTAAGCCTCGGCCGACGTGCCTCGGTCGAGGGTGACGACACGGACGCCCTCACTGCGCTGACGTAGCGACTCGGCCCCGATCGGGCGGATGGTGACGATGACGCTGGGCCGTTCCCCGCCTTCTGGCCCACGGGTCACCATGATCTTGATGGCGGCCTCGCCGTGGTCCGGCCACCCGGTGGCTGCCTCCTCGAGCAACGAGCGGCAGTCGGTCAGGTCGACCACGATGTCCAGGGCATCCACCGAACGGGCCAGCCGGTCCAGGTGCGCGTCGAGATCCTGGACCACGCTGCGCCCGTCGGCATCGGTGAGCAGCCGGCAGGTCTCGAAGCACCCGTCCCCGCGGGTCAGGCCGTAGTCGTCGGCGCGAAGGACGGGCCGGCCCGGGTCGACGATGCCGAGGCCGCGTACGGCGACGAGGTGGTCCACGAGCGGTGAATCTAGCCGCCACCGTGGCTGCTAACCTGCGTTCGAACGGCCGCGGGGCTCATTGCTACGGCGTTGGGCCACGAGGTGGCCAATACGGCGACAATGAGGAGCGCGCCTGTGACCGTGAAATTCCCGGAGGCCGTGCTCAGCTCGTCGGTCACCAAGGCGCTGCGTAAAACGCCCGTGGGTGAGGTAATCGCGAGATCGAACGCCTGGAAGAGGATCCGATCGCGCGGCGGCACCGAGGTGGACGTCGAACAAGGAAATCCGCTCGAGGCGTATTTCAACGCGAACCAAGGCCGCCTCATCCACAAATGGGTGCACTACTTCGACATCTACCACCGCCATTTCCAGCCCTATCGGAACCGGCCCGTGACGATTGTCGAGTTCGGCGTCTCACACGGCGGTTCCCTGCAGATGTGGAAGCACTACTTCGGCCCGCAGGCTCGAATCGTCGGTGTCGACATCAACCCGAAATGCGCGGCGCTGACCGAGCCCCAGATCGAGATCGTCATCGGCGACCAGGAAGATCGGTCGTTCCTGCGCTCGCTGGCCGCGAAGGTGGGTGACATCGACGTGCTGATCGAGGACGGCGGTCACACCATGGCTCAGCAGATTGCCACCTTCGAGGAGCTGTGGCCCACCATCGTCGACGGGGGGATCTTCCTCATGGAGGACCTGCACACCAGTTATTGGTCGCACATGGGTGGCGGCTTGCGACGGGACGGCACCTTCATCGAGTACGCGAAGCGTCTCATCGATCAGCAGCATGCCTGGCATTCCCGCGCGGCGCCGTCCTTCCGAGTCGACGAATACACCACCTCGATTCGCGGCATGCACATCTATGACAGCATCATCGTGTTCGACAAAGCAGCCGTAACGCGGCCGAGGGCGCGCAAGACCGGCACGCGGTCTCACTGAGGATGATATGGGCGTCAGTGGGTGGCGCTAGCGTTCGACCATGCAGATCGTTTTCGACGCGGCCGATCCAGCCACCTTGGCCCAGTTCTGGGCCGAAGTGCTGCACTACCGGCGCGAGGACGCGCCGCCCGGCTTCGACACCTGGCCGGAGTTTCTGGCCGCCCGCGGGGTGCCCGAGTCGGAGTGGAACAGCGCCGACGCCATCGTTGATCCTCAGGGCGCGCAGCCGCGGGTCTTCTTCCAACGGGTGCCCGAGCCGAAGGCGGCGAAGAACCGGGTTCACGTGGACCTGCTCACCGGCGGGGGAAGCCGCGTGCCGGTGGAGGAACAGCGGACGAAGGTGGCGACGGAGGTCAAGCGACTGGTCGGTCTGGGCGCGACACACGTCGAGGACCGCGAAGCGCTCGGCGTGGTTTGGGCCGTGATGCGCGATCCGGAGGGCAACGAGTTCTGCGCCTGAGGGACCAGTGTGCCCCGACGGTCGCGTCCGGTTCGGCTCAGCTGTGCGTCTGTGGCACTCGGCCTGGGCTAAGCACTGCGACGGCGGCGGGCCCTACGGGCGTCGCCGCCCGACCCAGTGGCCGTGGCGTAGCGGGCCAGCACCTCCTCGGTAAGTGCCCGATACGCCGCCGTTACGGCGGTGTTCGGCGCGGTGAGCACCACCGGTCGCTTGGCCAGCGTCGCGCTGGCCACCCGCCGGGAGAACGGGATCTTGGTCTGAAACAGCGGCAGCGACGTACCTCCGAGCGCCGTCTCCACCTCGCGGGCGGCCGCTCCCTGCTTGTCCCAGTTCGAGCAGGCGACACCCAGCAGCACTGCGGTCGTGTTCTCGAAGCGACGGTGCTGCTCGAGGAACGTGACCAGCCGGACCGCACCGAGGGCGCTGCCGGGGTCCGAGGTGAACACGGTCAGCACGGCGTCGGCCGCCGCGACGGCAGCCAGGGTCAGGTTGCCCATGTCCCCGTGGGTGTCGATCACGATGTGCTCGTAGTCCTCGGCCACGGGACGCAGTGCCCGGCGCAAGCTGCTGGCCAGGCCGCCCTCCTGGGCCAGCGCCACGCCCACGCGTTCCAGTGCCGGATGCGCCGGCAGGACATCCACCCCTGGTGCGACGTCGCGGCGCAGGACCTGCTCGATCGGCGGCGGATCGTCCCCGAGTAGACCGGCCAGGGACTTCCGCGCGTCGGTGGCGACCACGGCGAACGCCCGGCCGAGGCTGTCCTGGGGATCGGCGTCCACGGCCAACGTGCGGCCTTGCTCGCCGAGGACTGCGGCCAGGTTCGCGGCGGTGGAGGTCTTGCCCACGCCGCCCTTGCTGCTGCAGACCGCCAGCTTCATGGCAGGCAGGTTACGGGCCGCGACGACCGGTGCCGCCTGCGACCCGGTCTCGACGAATTGCTTCCCAGCGCACCGATCAATACGAACAAGCGTTCGATACGCTGCCGGGGTGGCGCCACGGGTCATCGTGCCGATGCTGGGTCCCACGGGCGTGCTGGCCGACCTGATCTGCTGGGGTCGGGACGGGCACGAGTGGTTCGCGCTGGTCGTGTGGACGGTTTACGGAAACACCGCGGGCGGCAACGCGTACCTGCACCAAAGCGCCTGGGTGCCGGCCCCGCGGGTGGTGCAGTCCGCCGATCCGGGGGTGCAGGTTCTCTACTCCCGAGTCGAGCGCCTGGACCTGCCGCCCGATCGCTCCCGCTGGCCCACGCCCGCGGCCAGTCGCCACCGCCGCTGGCTGCACCACGGCGTGCTCAGCCAGCCCGGGAGCATCGACCTACGCGACCTCGTCAACCCGATCCCGCAACCGCGCCGCGACTGAGCATCGTTCAGTCGGTCGGCACCGGCCCGAGCAGCCGCACCTCTTCCAGATCCATCGACGCCTGCAGCTCCCTCAGCACGATGTCGTCGATCTGATTGCTGTCTCGAAGCTGGGTGACGGCCTGGCGCTTGTAGTCGAGGACGCCGAGCCGCAGCCGCCGCGTGAGTTCCATGCCGGTGGCCGTGTCGCCGTCGGCGTCCTCATCGTCTTCGGCCTGCATTTGGGCGACGTGCTCCTCGTACTCCGAGCGCACCCGCGCGACCAGCTCCCCGTCCACGCCCAGCTCCGCCGCCACGCGCGGTAGGGCGGCCAGCCCCGCCGCGGCACTGGTTCGGCGGGCCAGGCGTAGTTCCTCGGCCCGCGCGGTGTCCTCGGGCAACCGGCCCCAGCGCACGACCGCGGGCAGCGTCGTGCCTTGGACCACCACGGTGACGAGGATGACCACCGACGTTACAAAGAAGATCAGGCTGCGGTCGGGGAACGGCGCCCCGGAGTCCAGCGTGTTCGGGACCGCTAGCGCCGCGGCGAGGGATACCGCGCCACGGAAACCCGCCCAGCCACTGACCATCCGCTGGCGCCACCCGACCCGTCGCAGCCGCTGTGCCGGGCGCCGGTCGACGGCGCGGATCGCGTAGGCGGCGAGGAACACCCAGGCCAACCGCGTGCCGACGACCACCGCGGTGATGACCAACGCAATCGTCGAAGCCCGGAAAAAGGTCATGTCGGTGCTGCGAATGGTCCGCACGGCCCGGGGGATCTGCAGTCCGACGATGACGAACAGGGAGCCGTTGAGCATGAACGTCGACAGATCCCAGAAGGCGAAGGCTTCGACACGGGACCGGGCCCGGATCACGCTCGGTCCGACCTGCGTGAGGATCAAGCCCGACACCACAACCGCCACCACTGCGCTGACGTGGATGGCGTCGGCGATCAGGAACGCTGTGAACGGCTGCAGCACGCTCAGCGCCCCTTCGCGCAACGGGTCGTCGAGCCGGCGCCGGATCACCGTCACCGCGTAGCCGATGACCGCGCCGACCAGGATCCCGCCGGCGTAGGAACCGACGAAGCGAGCGGCCAGCCCGGCCGGTCCAGGCGTCGAGCCTCCCGTGGCCGCGGACACGGCCAGCCCGAACAGAACGAGTGCGGTGCCGTCGTTGATCAGGCTCTCGGCCCGCAGCGTGGTCAGCGTGCGGCGCGGCAGACGCTTGGCCAGCCCGGACACCGCCGCGGCGTCGGTCGGGGCGAGCACGGCGCCGAGCACCCACGCCGCCCGCGAGTCCATGCCCAACGCCTGGGCGGTGACCGACACGGTGGCCGCGGTGAGGATGACCAACGCAACGCTCGACAGCACGATCACCCGCAGGTTCGCCCGGATCTCGCGCAGGCTGGTGTTGAGGCTCTCCCAGTACAGGATCGCCGGAAGGAAGAGCAGCAGCACGAGGTCGGGGTCGAGCTCGACCTCGGTCAGGCGGGGGATCAGTCCCAGTAGCGCTCCGAAGACGATGAGCAACACCGGCGGGGCCACGCGGTACCGGCCGCCGAGGCTGGTGCCGATCAGCACGGTGGTCACCAGCACCACGACGACGACCAATGCAAGCACGCGAACTCCTCCCGCCGGCCCAGTGCGGCGCGACGAACCTAGCCGCCGGAACGCCGGAACCGCACCGTCCGTCCCGGGCGGAGTTGGGCCAGGCGGTCGGTGGCCGGGCCGGTGAGCACCGCGATCACCGGATAGCCGCCGGTGACGGGATGGTCGGCCAGCAGCACGACCGGCCGACCTGACGGTGGCACCTGGACCGCGCCGCGAACGACGCCCTCGCTGGCCAGCTCGCCTGAATGTGTCCGCTCCAGCGCCGGGCCGTCGAGCCGGACGCCGACCCGGTCGGTGTCGTCGCTCACCTGCCACCGTGCGGTGAAGAGCTGGTGCGGTGCGGCGAACCAGTCCTCCCGCGGCCCGGGGGCGCCCGCGAGCACGTCCTCAGCCGGCGGCATCGGGACGGGCGCCCAGTCGGCGTCCGGCAGGGGGACCAGCGGCGCGCCGATCGGCAGCTCGTCGCCGACGGCCAGCGGGGCCGGCCCCAGACCGGACAGGACGTCATAGGAGCGACTGCCCAGCACCGGTGGAACGGCGACACCCCCGCGGACGGCGAGATAGGTCCGCAGGCCCCAGGGCGGCGCGCCGAGGGCGAGCGTCGCGCCGGTGTCGAGCCGCAGCGTCGCATGAGTGCCGACCGGCCGGCCGTCGACCGTGGCCGGGGCATCGGCGCCGGTCAGGCTGACCGCGTGGGCGGTGGTGGCCCGCACCTGCAGGCCACCGAGGGTCACCTCGATGCCGGCCGCATGGTCGACGTTGCCGACCAGCCGGTTGCCGAGGTCGAGCGCGCCCCGGTCGGCGGCTCCGGAGGGGCTGACACCGAACGCGGCCCAGCCCGGCCGGCCGCGGTCCTGGACCGTGGCCAGAGGCCCGGTGGCCAGCACGACCAGGCTCATCGGCCGAGCTCGCGGAAGCGGACCCGGGTGCCGGGCACCAGCAGCGCCGGCGGGTCGCGGTCGATGTCCCAGACCGACGCGTCGGTCCGGCCGATCAGCTGCCACCCGCCGGGCGAGGCCCGCGGGTAAATGGCGCCGTAACCGTCGGCCAACGCCACCGAGCCGGCCGGCACCCGGGTCCGCGGCACCTCGCGCCGGGGCACGCGCAGGCGCGGGTCGCCGCCGGTGAGGTAGGCGAAGCCGGGCGCGAAGCCGAGGAAGGCCACTGTCCACTCCCGGCCGGCATGCGCGGCGACGACCTCCTCCGGGCTCAGGTGGCAAGCCGCGGCCACGGCGGCCAGGTCGGCGCCGTCGTAGTCGACGTCGACGGTCACCAGCGGCCCGGGCGGGCCGGCGTCGGCGGGGCCCAGGGTCAGCCGGGCCACGTGGGCCCGGACCGCGTCGACGTCCACGGCGGGCTCGGTGCGCACCAGCACCGTCCGGGCCGCGGGCACGAGATCGACCGTTCCGGGGACCGGGTCAGCCCGCAGCGCAGCGGCGAGCGAGAGCACGGCCGGCAGGTCGTCGACCTCCAAGAGCACGGCGCGCTCGCCGCAGGGCAGCACGCGCACGTTCAGTCGCCGACGAACGGCTGCACGTCGACGCCGACGCCGGCCAACGCCGCGCGGACCGCCTTCGCGATCGCCACCGCGCCCGGGGTGTCGCCGTGCACGCAGACCGACTCGGCGTCCACCACCAGGTTCGAGCCATCGGTCGCCGGCACTCGGCCGGTGGTGGCCAGAGCAACCGCCCGGGCGGCGATCGCCTCTGGGTCGGTGAGTACCGCGCCGGGCTCCGTGCGCGGCGTCAGCGTCCCGTCGGGCCGGTAACTGCGGTCGGCGAATGCTTCGCGGACGGACCGCAGCCCGGCCGCGGCGGCGGCGGCGAGCAGGGCCGAGCCGGGCAGGCCGAGCAGGGCCAGGTCGGGATCGTGCGTGGCCACGGCGGCCACGACCGCACCGGCCTGGGCCTCGTGGTGCACCACCGCCGAGTACAGCGCACCGTGCGGCTTCAGGTAGCGCACCCGCGTGCCGGCGGCATGCGCCATGGCATCGAGCGCACCCAATTGGTAGAGGACGTCGGCGGCCAGGTCGTCGGGGGAGACGTCGAGGAAGCGCCGGCCGAACCCGGCCAGGTCGCGGTAGCCGACCTGGGCTCCGATCACCACGCCATGGTCGGCGGCGTCGGCGCAGGTGCGACGCAGGGTGAGCGGGTCACCGGCGTGGAACCCGGCGGCCACGTTGGCGCTGGTGACGAGCGGGAGCAGCGCGGCGTCGTCGCCGAGGGTCCAGCGACCGAAGGACTCTCCGACGTCGGCGTTGAGGTCGATGCGCACGCCCGCTCCTCGCGCTCGCCGACGGCGCCGGACACAGTCCGGACGGTGCTGGCGAGCATAGGCTGGCCGGGTGTCCGGCACCGTGGCGTTGGCCGACGCGCTTAGGGCCCGTGGGCTGCGGGTCACCGCCCAGCGCGAGCAGGTGCTGGCCGCGGTCGGCGCACTCGGCCACGCGACGCCCGAGCAGGTGGCGACCGAGCTGCCCGCCGTCGACCTGACCACGGTGTACCGCACGTTGCAGCTGCTCGAGGACGTCGGCCTGCTGGCCCACACCCACCTCGGCCACGGCGCGCCCACCTACCGCCCGGCCGAGGACCGCCATATCCACCTGGTCTGCCACCGCTGCGGTGCCGTGGCCGACGCCGATCCGCGGGTTCTCGCGCCGCTGGCCCGCCGCCTGGCCGGTGAGCAGGGCTTCCAGGTCGACGTCGCCCACTTCACCGTCTTCGGACGGTGCGCCCGCTGCGGCTCGGCTCCGGCGTCGGATCCGTCCGCGGTGCCTTCAGCGCCGGCGAACGCGGGGAACAATCGGCGGCACAGAAGCGATGAACCGGTGTGACCGCCTCGCTTGCCGCATCTGCGCTGCTCGGTCTGCCCGGTGCGGTCGCCGCCACGGGCGTCGACGCCGGCACGGCCTGGCACTACGGCGACCCGCTGGGTGAGCAACGGACGTTGACGTCCGGCGCCGGCCTGGTCGACCGGTGGAACCGGCCGGTCCTGATCGTCTCCGGGCCGGAGCGCCTGCCATGGCTGCACTCAATCTGCTCCCAGCACGTCAGCAACCTGGCCGATGGGGCGACGACGTCGGCGCTGGTGCTGTCGCCGCACGGCCACGTCGAGCAGGACTGGCGACTGACCGAATTGGGCGGGCAGGCCTGGATCGACGTCGAGCCCGGCCACGGTGAGGCCGCGCTGGCCTATCTGCAGAAAATGATCTTCATGAAGCGGGTCGACCCCCGGGACGTCTCGGCCGAGTGGGCGGTGCTGTCGCTGCTCGGCCCGACCGCGGCGCCGGTGCTGGTCACCGCCGGCTACCCCGCGCCGCGAGACGTCGGATCGGCGCTGGCCGGTCCGGGGGGCGGATTCGTCCGGGCGGTCGAGGGCGGCTTCGACCTGGTCGTACCCCGTTCGACCGTGCCGGCGACCGCATCGACGCTGCTGGCCGCCGGCGCCGCACCGGTCGGTGCCTGGGCGGTCGACGCTCGCCGGGTCGAGCGCCGCGAGCCGCGGCTGGGCTTCGAAACCGACCACCGCACCATTCCGCACGAGATCGGCCTGATCGGCGTTTCGGTGCACCTCGACAAGGGTTGTTACCGGGGCCAGGAAACCGTCGCCCGGGTGCAGAACCTGGGCCGGCCACCGCGTCGGCTGGTGCTGCTTCACCTGTCCGGTGAGCGCGAGGAGCTGCCCGAGCCCGGCACGCCGGTCGAGGCCGACGGACGGACAGTCGGCTTCCTCGGCACCGCGGTGCACCATCACGAGCTGGGGCCGATCGCACTGGCCGTCGTGAAGCGCACCCTGGCCAACGACACGGCCCTGGTCGTCGGCGGGCACACCGCGGCGATCGACCCGAGCTGAGCTGCCCTACTCGCTTGGGGGCACCGGATCGTAGCCGCCGGCCGCGCCGGGGCGGCAACGGAGCAGCCGGCGGGCGCCGATCCACAGGCCGCGCCGGAGGCCATGGCGTTGGAACGCCTCCCGCGCGTAGTGCGAACACGTCGGTGTGAATCGGCAGCACGGCGGTTCGGACTGATCTCGGACTGGTAGAGCTCGATGGCGGCGACGATCGACGTTCGGGTCCTCTCGGCCAGGCCGGCCGACGTGGACGAGCCGGTCTTGGTGAGGCGGATCGAGCGCCGCACCAGCGACGGCCCAACCAGGGCGAGTTGCGGACCGCAGCCCAGCGCCTCGGCCAGGCAGCAGCCGCTCTCGATCAGGCAGACGTCGCGCAGGCACGAGTTGCCCCGGCGGTAGCCGTACCCGTAGCCGGGCGGCGGCCCGTAACCATTCCCCGGGCCGTACCCCCGTTGCCCGTAGCCCGAACCGCCGAAGAACCCGCCGCCACGGCGACGCGGCCGCCAGCCCCCGATGAACACCACCATCGCAACCTAGGGTCACTTCTGGTACCGGACTAAACCGCGCGGCGCGCTTGCTCGACACCCGAGCACCAGGCCCGGCGGCGATCCGTGACAGGGTGGCAGGATGCGCATTCTCGTCACCGGGAGCCGGGGCAAGGTCGGCCGGGCCGCCGTCACCCATCTGATGGAGCACGGCCACGACGTACGGGCCTCCGACCTGGCCCGCCCCACGTACGAGCGGCGGGAGGACGGGGTCGCGCCGTACGTACAGGCCGATCTCACTGATGCCGGTGCCGCCTACGCAGTGGTGCGCGACTGCGACGCGGTGGTGCACGCGGCGGCGATCCCGGAGCCGAGCCAGAACGTCCCCCACGAGGTGTTCTCCAACAACCTCATGTCGCTGTTCAACGTGATCGAGGCCTGCGTCCGGCTGGGTGTTCCCCGCCTGGTCAACATCTCCTCCGAGACCGTCCCCGGCATGTTCTTCGCCGAGCGTCCGGTGACGCCGGCCTACTTCCCGATCGACGAGGCCCATCCGGTCGCGCCGCAGGATCCCTACGCGCTGGCGAAGTACTTCGGCGAACAGCTGTGCACGGCGGCCACCCAGCGCAGTGACCTGCGCTGCATCACGCTGCGCCCGACCTGGGTGCAGGACGAGACCAGCTACGCCCGCAACATCGGCCCGCAGGTGCGAGCGGCCAAGGGCGGTGTCCCCGAGGACACCCCGAACGGGTGGTCCTACATCGACGTCTACGACCTGGCCGGGGCGATCCGGCTGGCCGCCGAGTCCGACCTGCGCGGCCACGAGATCTTCTACATCGCCTCTCCGGACGCACCGGGGATCGCCGATACCGCGCAGGCGCTACGCGTTCAGTACCCCGACGTCGAGATCCGCCCGTTGCCCCGTCCCGACGCCGCGGGAACGTCCACGGCCAGGGCCGAGCGGGTGCTCGGGTGGCAGCCGACCCGTAGCTGGCGCGACTACGTGGACGACGACGGCCGGCCCCGCGCCTCCCGCTGAAGCCAAGGTTGGCCCCGTAGCCGCGGCGACACGCCGGTGACCGGCTACGGGGCCAATCATCGTCGGCGCCAGCGGGTCAGACGCCGACCAGCTCCTTCTCGCCGCGACCCTCCGGCGGGGTCTGCTCGTCGACCGGCTCCGGCGGCTCGATGGACACCTGCGGAGTGATCCGGTCGAGCGCCTTCGGGTACCACCAGTTGCGCCTGCCGATCAGGTGCATCAGCGAGGGGACGATCATCGTCCGGACGATGAACGCGTCGAGGAAGATCGCGCTCGCCAGCCCGATGCCGAACAGCTTGATCACCCGACCGTCGCCCAGGATGAACCCGCCGAACACGGCGATCATGATCAGGCCCGCGGCGGTGATGATCCCGCCGGTCTCGGCCTGGCCCACCGTCACCGCGCGCTCGTTGTCGCCGCTGTGCACCCACTCCTCGTGCATGCGGCTGACCAGGAACACCTGGTAGTCCATCGACAGGCCGAACAGCACGGCGAAGAAGATCACCGGGGCGAAGGCCTCGATCGGGCCGCCGGCCCCGACCCCGATCGCGTCGCCGAGCCAGCCCCACTGGAAGATCGCCACGACGATGCCGAACGACGCCCCGGCGGCCAGCAGGTTCATCGCCGCCGCGGTGAGCGGGATGATCACGCTGCGGAACGCCACCATGAGTAGCAGGAACGACAGGCCGACCACGGCCAGGATGAACAGCAGCATCTTGGCTGAAAGCACCTTGGTGAAGTCCACGTACACCGACGTCAGCCCGTACACGTAGATCTTGCTGCCGCTGCCGTTGTAGAGCGGTGGCAGGGCGTCGTTGCGCAGGGCGTTGACCAGATCGTCGGTCTTGACGTCCTGCGGCCCCGTGATCGACTTGAACCCGACGAAGGCGATCCGGTTGGTCACCGGGACGGGCGTGATGCTGGCCTTGTCGACATCGGGCACGGTGGCCAACGCTCCGGCCACCTTGGCGAGGTAGGCCTTGTCCCCGGCACCGGGCCCGTCGATGACGAGCTGCAGCGTGGAGTTGTAGCCCTTGCCGAACGCGCTCTGGATCAGGTCATAGCCGCGCCGGGTGGTGGTGCCGGCGGGGTCGTTGCTCTGGTCGGCGTGCCCGAGACGCATGGAGAAGAACGGCAGAGCGAGCACCACGATCAGGGCGCCGGCGCCGGCGGCGAACAGCGCCGGACGCTTGGCCACGAGGTCGGCCCAGCGGGTCCAGAACGGAAGCCGTGTGCTGTGCTCGCGGCGCTCGGCCAGCCGCCGGCTCAACGGGCGCACGGCCCGCTGAAGCAGGTAGAGCACCCAGAACAGCACGCAGATCGGCGGGATGACGCAGAGCAGGATCTTCACCCGTCGATCCGACGGCAGCGCCTCACGGCGGCTGCGGGGCAGGGCCCGCCGGCCGAGCAGCGCGAGCATGGCCGGCAGTAGGGTGAGCGACGCGAGCATCGTCAGGGCCACCCCGAGTGACGTCCCGACGGCCACGCCGTAGAGGAAGTTGACGCCGAGGAAGCACATGCCGAGGATGGCGATGCACACCGTCGTCCCGGCGAACAGCACCGCCCGTCCGGAGGTGTTGACCGCGTTGGTGATCGAGTCCTCCACGCTCATGCCGGCCTGCAGGTTGCGCCGGTGGCGGGTGACGATGAACAGGGCGTAGTCGATGCCGACGCCGATCACCATGAGCTCGGCCAGCTGTGGGGCGAAGCTGGCCACCGACATGACGTGGCTGAGCAGGGCCAGCAGGGCCAGGCCGCTACCGAGGGCGGCGGCGGCGCTGAGCAGGGGCAGCACGGTGGAGCCGAACGTCCGGAACACCAGGCCCAGGATGATGAAGGCAGCGATGAAGCCGAGCGCCTCGGGCGGCAGGGCCGGCACGTTGGCGTCGACGTCGGTGAACATGTCACCGGTGAACTCGACCTGCAGGGTGTCGGTGCGCAGCACCTTCAGCGCCTTGTAGGCCGCGATCGGGGCGTTGATGCCGGGGTTAGGCGCGTCGAAGACCAGCTCGACGAGGGCCACGTCCTTGTTCGGGCTGAGCAGGTCCGGGCGCTGGGCGGTGGTCGAGCTCCCGGCGCCGCCGCCGGACCCGGCCGCACTGGCGCGGCAGGCCACCGAACCCCACGGTCCGGTGATGCTCAGGATGTGGGCGTCGGCGTCAGAGCACACCGCCGTCTTGGCCGCGGCCAGGAATCCGGCCGGCTCCTGGGTCAGCGTGCCATTGGGCGAGTGCAGCACCATCGTGCCGCTGGCGTTGTTCTGCTCGGTCAGGTTGGCCTTGTCGAGCAGGTCGGCCACGGCCTGGGTCTCGGTGCCGGGCAGCTTGAAGTCGTCCTTGTAGGCGGAGCCTCCGGCGGACGCACTGAGCACCTGGAGGGCGGCGATGGCCACCACCCATCCAGCGAGGATCCACCACCGGTGTCGGATGGCGAATCGGGAGACGGCATTCATGGGGAAGTCCTTTAGGGTCGCCGGGCGAGTGGGCAGGTCGAGCAATTCCGGTGGAGCGGCGTTGTGGTAATGCGCGGTGCGGGCAAGCGGTACGGGCAATCCGTGGACCGGTCGCGACCGCGGAACTCATCGCGTCCACAGGATGTCCGTGGCTCGGCAGCCCCAGCCAGGGTGAAGACCCCCCGATCTGTCCTGACCCGGGTCAGGGTTCCCCGGAGACGACCCTTACCCGCCGAGTCAGCCAGGCGAGCCTGCGCGCGGAGCCCCGGCTCGCGGCCACGACCGTAGCCAGGGCACATGAACCTCAGGTACGGAATTTGCGGTACGGCGGTGTGAGGCCGGCAACATTTGCAAGCGTTCTGCTTGCAATAGTTAGCACGGGTGCGGACCATGGACACCGTGGACGGACTGAAGGACGGGCTGATCAGCCCGGCCAAGACGGTCTCCTCGATCGGTGACTTCATCCGCGAGCAGCGTCAGCAGGCTGAGGTGTCACTACGCCAGCTGTCCAAGGTGGCCGGCGTGTCCAATCCCTACCTGTCCCAGATCGAGCGGGGACTGCGCAAGCCGTCGGCGGAGGTCCTGCAGCAGATCGCCAAGGGACTTCGCATCTCGGCCGAGCAGCTTTACGTCCGCGCCGGGATCCTCGATGCCCAGAGCGGCGACGCCGGCACCATCGCGGCGATCCATGCCGATCCCGGCCTGAACCAACGGCAGAAGAACGTGCTCATCGAGATCTATGAATCCTTCCGCCGTGAATCCGCGGCCTCCAGCACCACGTCCACCGACGCCTGAGGCGTTACCCGGAGCCGCGTTCCGGACCCACCACCATCGCAAGGAGAAGACATGTCGATCGTCAACGACGTTCGCAAGTACGCCGACACCGCGCTGGGCACTGCCCTCGATCAGGGTCGTGCCGCGCCGGCCCGCGCCCAGGAGCTGGCCTCGGGCCTCGGCGAGGACGTCCGCAGCCGCACTCTGGCCGCCGTCACCGAAGTCCGTGGGCTCACGGCCGACCTGCTTGAGGTGGCCCGGCGTCAGGCCTTCGCGGCCCTGGGGGCCAGCGACCTGATCGTCGAGCGGCTGACCAAGCGGGCTGAAGAGCTTCCGGCCGACACCGCTCGTACCGCCGGCCGCCTCGCCGACGGCGCGCGGGAGACGGCCCGCGAGCAGCGCCAGAGCCTCGAGGCGATTGCCGTCCTGACCCGCGCGGTCAGCCAGCAGGCCCAGGCCCAGGTCACTGCGGTGGCCAACGAGCTGCGCGTCCGCGGCGAGGAAGCGGTCGGCAGCGCCCGCTCCTTCGACCTGGACAAGGCCCGCACCGAGGTCACCGGCGAGTTCGACTCGCGTCTCGAGGAGGTCCGTTCCCGCTTCGACGCTCTGGCCGACCGCGGCGAGCGTGTGGCCGCCGAGCTGCGCCGCGAGCCGACGGTTCTGCGCGTGATGGGCAACGCCGATGACGTCGCCGAGCGCGCCGCCGATCAGGTCGTGTCGCTGGCCGAGTCGCTGCGCCAGCGGGCGTCGGCCAACCGTCGCAGTGTCACCGGACTGAAGGCCGCGGGCAGCCGCGCCCGCAGTCCGCACCGTCCCGCGGCCGTGACCGCGGCCAAGAAGGCCTCGGGCGCCACCGAGTCGGCCGTACGCAGCGCCGGCGACGTGGCCGCGGCGACCGCCCGCACCGCCGGTTCCGCGGCGACGTCGGCAGCCAAGACCCCGGCCCGCACGTCGACCGGTACCAAGTCCACGGGCCGCAGGTCGACCCGCACCGAGGCCACGGCCCGCAAGGCCACCGGTACCACGGGCACCGGCACCAAGGCCACCGCACGGAAGGCCACGGTCCGCAAGGCCACGCTCCGAAAGACCACGCTCCGCAAGACCACCGCCGGTAAGGCCACCGGCACCACGGCGCCCGCTCGCAAGACGTCCGCCCAGAAGGTCACTGGCACGACGACCTCCGCGCGCAAGACCACGGCCGGCAAGGCCACCGGTACCACGGCCTCGGCCGGCAAGACGACGGCTCGCCAGACGACCGCTCGCAAGGCGCCGGCTCGCAAGGCGCCGGCTCGCAAGGCGCCGGCTCGCAAGGCGCCGGCACGCAAGGCCACGTCCTCGGCCTGACGGCATCTCGCGGTCGCCGGCCACTCCTCTCGGCCGCCGGACCGTCGCCCGTCGCCTGCCCCGCACCGGTCCATCGGTGCGGGGCGGCGGCCTGCGGGCGACCGGCTGGTCCGTCCCACTCGTTAGGCTGAACCGGTGCGACTGGTCGACGACATTGAGAGCGCGATCTATATGGTGCTGTTCTGGTCTCTGCTCGTCGTGCGGGTCTGGGCACTGGCTGACTCGCTGGTGCGCAAGTCGGCCGCCTTCCCGGCCGCCGGAAAGTTGACCAAGCCGGCCTGGGTGGCGCTCACGGCGTTCAGCCTGGTGATCAGCGCGCTCCTGCAGTCCCCGCTCAGCCTGATTTCGCTGGCCTTGCTGGTGGTGAGCCTGGTCTATCTGGCAGACGTCCGGCCGGCCGTACGCGAGGTCTCCGGCGGCAGTCGTTGGTAGCCGCTGCCGTGGCTTCGCCGCCGGACGACAGCTAGCCGATCATCTCGGCGTCGCCGGGCAGTGACTCTGGCGGAGGATGCGGGATTTGAACCCGCGAGGGGTTGCCCCCAACCCGCTTTCCAAGCGAGCGCCATAGGCCACTAGGCGAATCCTCCGCCGTGCACAGTACGGGGCGCCCGCGGACGCTCCGAAATCCCCGAGGAGCCGCAGCACTCGTCAGCTCCTGCCGACGAGTTCCTTGATCATGTCGTTGCTGTGGGTGATCGGGAGCCGGTTGCCCTCCAGCGATATCCGGCTGCCGTCGCCGGGAACGGCCAGCTCCAGGAGGCGGACGTTGACCCGCTGGCGCACGGTGACGCTGAGGCCCTCGCGCGGTACCCGGAACGACATCGGTCCCGGCTCGCGACTACGCGAACGACCGGCAAAGCCGTACACCCACTCCGACGAGACGGCGACGATCATGTCCGTCGGCAGACCGGCCGGACGACCGGCCGCCCGTCGACCGGCCAGCGATCCACCGGCCATCCCGATCGCGTCGCCGGCGCCGCCGAGGACACCACGAAGGCTGTCGCCGATCAGCCACCGGCGAGCAGGCCACCGGTCGATCCGCGCGGGGAGAACTGTCCGCGGCGACGAGCTGGTCCGAGAATCCTTCGCGCTGAACGGCCTGAGTCGCCGCAGCGAGGCTCGCCACCGAGGCGATCACCTCGTGTCATTACCCGGCGCCAGCCGGCGGAAGTCCAACCACAGCGCCCAGGGCTGGATCGAACCGACCTGCAGCCGGCCTGCCCGCGCCCACGGGTCCTCGGCAAGGCGTCGACGGATCGCTTCTTCGTCGGGCGCCTCGACGACGTGCAGTGTCTGCCGGCCATCTCTCAGCGGCCCGCCTAAGAGGATGAGCCCCTCGGCGACCAATCCGTCCATGAACTCGGCGTGCTCGGTCCAGCCGACTTGGTCGCGAATGCCTCGCGAGTCGTCCCAGCCGGGCCCGTGGATGGTGGTCAGCGCGAAGGTGGCCATGCCCCATCCTGCTGCCAGTACCTCACATCACCTGCGTCTCGGCGCCCGGACCGACCGATCCGGATCCGGGCTAGGCTGAGGCCCGCGACCCCTCGTGCGGTGGCACCTCGTGAACCTCCCCAGGGCCGGAAGGCAGCAAGGATAAGCGAGCTCTACCAGGTGCTCGAGGGGTCGCCCTTTGTCCGCGGCGGGGCCGCTATTGGGTGCGTCCGTCAGCTGTGCGCAAACGCCAGGGAAGCGCGACCGAGCGGCCGGTGGACGAGGCCGAGCGTGTCCCTGCAGGTCGCTACTGTGCTTCTCGTGGTCCAACCGACGCCGGCACCTCCCGCGTCGTCCGCACCTCCCGCGTCGTCCGCCCCACTCGCGTCGTCCGCTCCTCCGGTTTCGGCGCGGCGGAACCTGGCCCTCTACCGCAAGTACCGCTCGGCCACGTTCGCCGACGTTATCGGCCAGGAGCACGTCACCGTCCCGCTGAGCGCGGCGCTGAGCGCCGGCCGGATCAACCACGCCTACCTTTTCTCCGGACCGCGGGGCTGCGGCAAGACGTCCAGCGCCCGCATCCTGGCCCGCTCGCTGAACTGCGTCCAGGGACCCACACCGACCCCGTGCGGCGTCTGCGACTCGTGCCGGGAGCTCGCGCCCAACGGCCCCGGATCCATCGACGTCATCGAGATCGACGCGGCCAGCCACGGCGGAGTTGACGACGCGCGGGACCTGCGGGAACGGGCGTTCTACGCGCCGGTGCGCGACCGCTACAAGGTCTACATCATCGACGAGGCGCACATGGTGACGACGCAGGGCTTCAACGCCCTGCTCAAGCTCATCGAGGAGCCACCGGACTTTCTGGTCTTCGTCTTCGCGACCACGGAGCCGGACAAGGTGCTGCAGACCATCCGCTCCCGCACGCACCACTATCCGTTCCGCCTGGTGCCGCCGGGCACGATGCGCGCGCACCTCGAGCGCATCTGTGCCGCGGAGGGGGCGGTCGTCGAGCCGACCGTCCTCCCACTGGTGGTCCGGGCCGGCGGTGGCAGCGTGCGCGACTCGTTGTCGCTGCTCGACCAGCTGCTGGCCGGCAGCGGCCCCGAGGGCATCACTTACCGGCGGGCGGTCGGCCTGCTCGGCGTCACCGACGGGGCGCTGATCGACGCGATGGTCGACGCGCTGGCGGCCGGCGACGCGGCCACGGTCTACGGCACGGTGGAGCGCGTGGTGGAGGCCGGCCACGATCCGCGCCGCTTCGCCGCCGACCTGCTGGATCGGCTGCGGGACCTGTTGGTTCTCCACGCCGTGCCGGAGGCGGCCGAGAAGGGCCTGCTCGACGGGCCGGAGGACACCCTGGCCCGGATGGCCGACCAGGCGAGTCGCCTCGGCGGAGCCTCGGCCGCCCGCTACGCCGAGATCGTCCATACGGCGCTGGTCGACATGCGGGGCACCACGGCGCCGCGACTGATCCTCGAACTGGTCTGCGCCCGGATGCTGCTGCCGGACGCCAGCGCCGACTCGGCCGCGCTGCTGCAGCGGCTGGAGCGGCTGGAGCGGCGGCTCGGCGCAGCGCAACCGCCGGCGACGCCTCTCGAGCCGACGTCGGCCCGGCCGGCGCCGGCCGGGGACAGCCTGGCCGCGCCCGCCTCTGCGACGCCGCCGACGGAAGCGCCGAGCTCAGCGGTCGCCGCGGCGGAGGCGGAACCACGAAAGAGACGGACCCCGGCGACGAAGTCCACCGCCACGCCGGCGTCCACGCCGGTCGTTGCGGGACCGGACTCGGCTTCCCCCCCGGCGGCCGCATCTAGTACGGCGGGGTCCGCGGCGCGAGCGACCGATTCCCCGAGCGCGTCGGTTGGGTCCCCGGCGTCACCGACTTTCCCGGCCGCCGAGCCGGCGCCCGAGGCTCGATTCGCGGCGGCGGATGAGCGGCTAGCTGCCTCGCCGGTCGGAGAGGTCGACATCGCCGCGCTACGGACGATCTGGCCCCAGGTGCTCGACGAGGTCAAGGAACGCAGCCGTACCACCCGGGCCCTGCTGGAGTCGGTCCAGCTGACTGACCTACGTGGTACCCGGCTCGCGCTCGTGCAACCGGCGCTGCCGCTGGCCAGGATGCTCGGTGAACCCCGCAACACCGAGGTCATTGCCTCGGTGCTGACCCACCTGCTGGGCGGGACCTGGAGCGTCCTGGTTAGCGCCGAGGCGACGCTGGCCACGCTGACCACCGCCGCCGACGTCAGCCTCGGGCCGGCCCGAGAATCCGGACTTCCGGCCAGCGCCGACCCCGAGCCGTCCGGCGCGTCGAGCCTCTTCGCCGGTTCTGCACCATCGGCCAGTACGCCCTCGGCGAGTCAGGAACCGGTGGAGACGCCGGCTCCGTCGGCGCGCCCGGATGACGCCGCCGCCGTTGCCCGCGGAGGACCGCACCCGGCCGGGACGGACGGCGAGTGGCCGGCCGTAACGCCCACCGGAGCCCCCGTCGAGCCGAGCACGGTTGAAGCGGCGAGATCACGCCCCGAGCCGCCGGCCGCCGCCTCGGCGCGGCCGGAGGACTACCCGGACGAGGACGATTCGGTGGCCGCCCAGCGCCACGATCCGGAGGCCGATGCCCTCGCCTTGCTCGAGACCGGCCTGGGCGCGCGTCGCGTCGAACGCTGACGTCCGCCGGTTCAGGCCGGCTGCAGCGCGGCACGGGCGGTTCTGCTCATGGGTAGCCCCGCCGGTTTAGGGTTGGCCTTCCTACCGCACAATCCCTGGGGCCTCACTACCGCACAATCCCGCAGCAGCCGCGCGGTCCGGGCTCAGAGGTAGCCGAGCCGGGTGGATGCACCTGACCGCTCAAGGGACTGGCCGTGAGCTGACCGAGGCGGCGGGTACGTTCGGACCACCCGGCGACCGCGTCCGCGGAGACAACCCGTCCCGCCGGCCAGACGATTGGTGCGCTTTGCGCGTGTCCGCACCCGCTGATGCCGCCGCGCCCGCCGGCCGCCCGGACGTCTCGGTGATCGTGGCAACCTTCGACCAGGCCGCATACCTCCCGCGCGCCCTGGTCGGCCTGCTCAGCCAGCGCGGGCCCTCGTGGGAACTGATCGTGGTCGACGACGGCTCCTCCGATCGGCCCGACGATGTTGTGCGCCAGGTGCTCGGCGAGCGCCCGTACCAAGTGCTTCGCTTCCCCGAGAACCGCGGGCTCGGTGCCGCGTGCAACGCCGGACTCGACGCCGCCGCCGGACGCTATGTCGCCTACCTGCCGGCCGACGACGTCTGGTTCGATGACCACCTGGCCGACCTCGTCGCCGCCCTGGACAACAGCGACGGGGCCGCGGTGGCCGCCCACAGCGGGGTGCGCGTCGACGGGGAGACGCTGGCCGGGCCGCATCCGCGATACGGCCTGCAGATGGTGCAGGTGCTGCACCGCCCGGATGCGGTGCGCTGGCGTGGGCGCTCCGAGCTGGAGTCCGACGACCTGCACCGCACCGTGTGGCAGCGCCTCTACGACCGCGGTCCGGTGCTGACCACCGGCTCGGTGACCTGCGAGTGGACGCGACACCCCGGCTCGCGCAGCCGGCTGTTGAGGGGCGAGACCGACGGCGGGCTGAACCCGTTCCGGCGGCGCTACGGCGTGGCTACCCCGCTGCGGATCGAGCCCAGCGACGGCGACCCGGTGGATGAGAACGAGCTGTACGGCTTGCTCCCGCGGCCCGCACCGTCGGGCGCGGACGACCTGCACGTGCTGCTGGTCGGCGAGCTGGCCTACAACGCCGACCGGATGATCGACCTGGCTCAGCGAGGCATCCGCCTGAGCGGGCTCTGGATCGACAACCCGTTGGGGTTCATGTCGGTCGGACCGATGCCGTTCCTCGGAATCACCGACGTGCCGGCCGAGCGCTGGGCCGACTCCCTCCACGCGGACCCGCCCGACGTCCTCTACTGCCTGCTCAACTGGCGCTCGGTGCCGCTCGCCCTCGCCGTGGCCGAAGCCCGGCCGGATCTCCCGCTGATGTGGCACTTCAAGGAGGCCCCGCAACGCTGCCTGGCTCGCGGGGACTGGCCGCGCCTGGTTGCACTGTGGGACCGAGCCACGCACGTCTTCGTCTGCAGCGACGAGGAGCGCGACTGGCTGCTCGACGCGCTGCCCGGACGGCGGGATCCGGCCACCGTCGAGGTGATGGACGGTGACCGGCCGCGCGGGCGGTGGTTCACCGACTCCCCGGCGGGCACCGCGCAGCCGGCGGGCACAGCGCAGCCGGCCGGCGCCACCGACCGGACGGCGCTGCCTCCGCTCGGGCCGGGCATTCACACCGTCTGCGTCGGCCGCCCGGGCGGCCTGAGCGCGCAGACGGTCGCCGTCCTCGCCCGCGCCGGCGTGCATCTGCATCTGCACGGGCTTCCGACCCCCGCCCGCGGACAGTGGCTGGCGCAGCTGCGGGCGGTCGGCGAGGGCTACGTCCACCTGCACCCGGCCGTGCCGCCGCCGCGCTGGCGCGCGGTCCTGAGCCGCTACGACGCCGGGTGGCTACAGGCCGCGGCCTACCCCAACGGTGGAGACCTGCGGCGGGCGACGTGGGACAACCTGAACCTACCGGCCAGACTGCCCACCCTCGCCGCCGCCGGGCTGCCTCTGCTGTTGCCCGAGCTCAAGGGGTCGGTCAGCGCGATCAACCGGGTGGTCGACGAGATCGGCGCCGGCCTACCGTTCGCCGACATCGACGACCTCGTCGACCAACTGCGCGATGGATCGGCCCGGCACAATGCACGAGAGGCCATGACGGCGGTGCGACACCGGTTCAGCTTCGATGCCGATGTTGACCGCCTGACCACGACGCTGGCTCGAATGGCCGGGCGCGCGGTTGCCTCACCGGGAAAGGCTGAGCAGTGACCTACACCCGATCGATGCCCATTCCCCTCGCCGACCGGGAACCGGAACCGACGGATGCGCCCGCGCTACGCGTGCTGCGGCTGTGCTCGGTGTTCGAGCCCGACGTCGGTCAGGTAGGACGCCCGCAGTTCGATCCGATCGGGGGGATGCAGAACCACACCGCCTCGCTGACGCGCACGCTGGACCGCCTCGGCGTGGAGCAGACCGTGGTCACGTCCCGACTGGGTGATGCCACCGGCGTAACGCCGCTCGGGCGGTGCAGCGAGGTCGTCCGCGTGGGACTGCCGACCCGTCGTGTCCGCCAGGCCTGGGCCGCCGCGGCCTTCCGAGCGGCGAAGTCCCGGGGTCCGTTCGACGTCGTACACGTCCATCAGGGCGAGGACCTGGCCGCGCTGCCCCTGGCCGCCGCGCTGGCCCGCCGCTTCGACGCCGCGTTCGTCGCCACCCTGCACTGCAGCCTGCGCCACTCCGTGCCGGCGGCGGGCCCTCGGCTGACCGCACTGCGGGTGGTGGGTGGCGCGCTGGAGGAGCGGCTTCTCGGTCGCGCCGACGAGGTGATCGTGCTGACCCAAACCACCCGGGCCCGGCTGGCCGCGGCCGGCCAGGCGTGCACGGTGATCCCGTCCGGAGTCGAGAGCGACCTGTTCCGCGGGGCGACGCCGAGCCCGTTGCTGGCCGGCATTGCGCGACCCCGGGTGCTTTACGTCGGCCGGCTGGCCCGCCAGAAGGCCGTCCCGACCCTGGTGCGCGCGTTCGGGCTGGTGTCCTCGCCCGGGTCGCTGGTGATCGTCGGCGACGGCCCGGACCGCCCGGCGGTGGATGCGGCCGTAGCCGAGTTGCCGGAGTCCGTACGCCGGCGGGTGCACCGGTTCGGCTTCCGGCCGCACCAGGAGGTTCCCGCACTGCTCGCAGCGGCCGACGTCCTGGCGCTGCCCTCGATCTACGAGGAGATGGGCTCGATCCTGGCCGAGGCCCTGCAGGCCGGGCTGCCGGTGGTGGCCAGCGCGGTCGGCGGCATACCCGACGTCGTGCGGCCAGGACGGACGGGTGTGCTCGTGCCGCCCGGTGACCCGGTCGCTCTGGCCGGCGCGCTGGAGCGGCTGGTCGGGTCCGAGGGGCGGCGCAGCGCTATGCGCGCCGCCTGCCGGGCCGAGGCCACCGGTTACGCCTGGGATGGATTGGCCGCGCAGATTCTCAACGTCTACCGGCGTGCGGTCGCCCGCCGGTGCAGCGACGCGAGGGTGGCGGCCACCCGGTCGATGTCGTGACGACGGGCGGTGCGCAGGCCGTGGCGCGCGAGCCGGGCGCGCAGGGCCGGTGCTCCCGCCAGGCGGCGAACGGCCTCCGCCAGAGCGGCCGGGTCACGGACCGGCACGAGCAGGGCGTTGGTTCCCGGCACGAGATAGCCGGCCGACCCGCCGGTGCCGGTGGCGACCACGGGTGTGCCGCAGGCCATCGCCTCCAGCGGCACGAGCCCGAACGGCTCGGACCAGCGCGAGGGAAACAGCACCACGTCGGCTGCGCGGTAGATCGCCGGCAGGCCGGCCCGGTCAATGGAGTCGAACTGAACCCGGTCCGCCACGCCCAGCCGCTCGGCGACGGATACGACCTCGCGACGACGCCGCGGCGTTCCGGGGCCGACCACCCGCAGCGCCACGTCGGGCGGGAGGTGGACCAGCGCGGCCACGGCGTCGTCGACTCCTTTGGCCGGGCCGAGGCGCCCGACGTAGAGCAGCTGTCCGGACCACGGCCGGTGTCGGGGCCGGTGAGGCCGGAAGACGTCGGTGGCGATGCCGCTGCCGACCACGGCGCGCTCGGCCGGCAGCCACAGCGGCGCCGCGGTGTCCCGGCGCAGGGCGTCGCTCACCCAGACGACCCGCGAGCCGGCGGCGAAGGGCGGCACGGCGTCCGGAGCGTCGGCCACCCAGCCGTCGCAGAGGACGAAGACCGCCGGGACGCCGCTGGCCGCCAGCTCGCCGAGGACGGCGGCCTGCGGCACGCGGGCCACGTTCCACACGCTCACCACGTCCGGGCACATCTCGTCCAGCGCGGCACGGACCACGGCCGCCGCATGCTCGCCGTCGGGCCGGTTCTCGGCGCTCGGTGCCGACGAGGGCACGAACGGCAGCGCTCGCCGGACGTTGTCGGTCGGTGGTCCGCCGGTTCGCGGTCCGTCGATGAGCCGACCGTCCACGGGCGATCGGCTGACGGGTGCGCCGTCAACGGCGGTGGTCAGGACGGTGACGTCGTGTCCGGCCTGGCGCCATCGACGCACGACGTCGGCACACGAGCGCTCGTAGCCCCCCGTTGCGGCGGGTGGGTAGAGGTCGCTGATCACAAGGACGCGCATCACCCGGCCACCGTCCGGCTAGGACCTGAGGGCCGACGGTGACCGTCGCGCTGCGACCGCTGCTGGATCCGCAGGTCCGCTCGGTGGCCATCGTGCGGCTGCGGACCGGGCTCGGCGACCTGCTGGCCTCGGTGCCGGCCTTGCGCGCGGTGCGAGCCACCCGTCCGGACCTGCACGTCACGATGATCGGTTTCCCCGAGGTCGCCGAGGCGGTGCGGCGGCAGGGCGCCTACGTCGACGACTACCTGACCTTTCCCGGGCACGCCGACATCCCGGAGCGGCCCGCGCCGTCGGCGGCGGCCTGGGCCGACTTCCTGGCCGAGGCGCGCGGGCGCCGCTTCGACCTGGCCGTGCAGATGTACGGCGCGCTGCCGGCGGCCAACGCCGTCACCGCTGAGCTCGGTGCGGGGGTGGCAGGTGGCTTCGTGACTCCCGGCACGTGGCCGGCTCGGCTGGACACGCACCTGCCTTACCCGTTCCGGGCCCACGAGATCGACCGCCACCTGCGCCTGGTGACGTTCCTGGGCGCGACGCCGGGATCGCGGGACCTGGAGTTCCCGCTCGGCCCAGCCGACGCGACCGAACTTGAGGCGGCCCTGGTCGATCGCGGCGCCGGGGACGTACTCGGGCGGCCGTTCGCCGTCGTCCACCCTGGCGCGACCGCCCACAGCCGGCGCTGGCCGGTCGAGCGGTTCGCCGCGGTGGCCGACGGCCTGACCGAGCGCGGCCTGGCCGTGGTGTTCACCGGTGTGAACTCCGAGCGCAAGCGGGTCGCCGAGGTCGCCGCGGCCATGCGGGCCGCCGCCGTCGACGTGTCCGGCGCCACCGGCCTCGGCGGCGTGGCCGCGTTGGTCGACCGAGCCGCGGTGGTGGTCAGCGGGGACACCGGGATCGTCCAGGTGGCCGTGGCCCGTCGCACCCCGACGGTCACCGCGTACCTGGCCGGTGACGCCCGGCGCTGGCGCGGAGCCGACCGGGTGCGACACCGGGTGGCCGCCGTCGACGTGGGTTGCAATCCGTGCGGCCTGCTCACCTGCCCGATCGACTTCCGCTGTGCCACCCGGCTCTCGCCCCAGCGGGTCCTGGCCGAGGTGGACGCCGTCCTGGCGCACGGCTGATCCCTGCTCGGGCGGCCAGCGTTGGCCGCGCCCAGCACCGTGCCCCGACCGTCAGCACCCTGGCCCGACCGTCAGCACAGTGCCCCGACCACGCTGCGCAGGTCCCCCGGCCCGGTGGACGGAACTGACCGGGCCGCCGGCGCGGACGGAGCCGAGGACAGGTTGGCCCGCCACCACAGGTCGGCGACCAGCAGAACCCACGTCCGCAGGGCCCGCAGCGCCGGCGCGGCGGCACCGGGTTCGAGCTGGGCGACGATCGGACGGAGATCGAGGACGTCGCCGATACCGCCCGGAGCGTGCAGCAGCCGCCGCAACGAGGCGGCCAGCTCGGCCGGTGACCAGCCGGCCAGCGGCGGCGCGAACCCCCGCTTCGGCCGGTCGAGGACCGCATCGGGGACGCAGCCGCGCAGCGCGCCGCGGAACAGGCCCTTGAGTTCGCCGCCGGGCATGCGGCGGTCGCCCGGCAACACCGCAGCCAGCTCGACGAGGCGGTGATCGAGCAGCGGCACCCGGGCCTCGAGCGAGCTGGCCATCGACGAGGTGTCGAGGACCGGCAGGAGCGCGGCCGGTAGAGACAGGATGCCGTCAAGGTACATACGCGCCGCTCCTGGGTCACCGCCCGAGCCGCCCGGATCACCGCCGGCCGCGGCCAGGATCTCGCCCAACCGACGCGCCACCGGCCGGTCGCTCGACAGCCCGAGGGCAGCCCGGATGGCGTCCTCCGGATGCACGCACAGATTGGCGACGTAGGTCGCCACCGGGTCGGCCCCGGGCAGCAGATATCGCCCGTAGCCACCCCAGAGCTCGTCGGCGCCGGTGCCACTGAGCAGCACGGTGACGTCCTCGGCGGCGGCGGCACAGATCGCCAGGCTGGGCAGCACCGCCGGGTCGCCCATTGGCTCGGGCAGACCGGCGGCCATGGCCGGCAGCCGTTGCATCGCGTCGACCGCACCGACCGGGCGGCACACGAGCCGGGCACCGAGGTCGGTGGCCACCTGGCGCGCAAACCGGGCGTCGCCGTCGGGCTCGTCGAAGTCCACGCAGTACCCCGGTACCTGCTCACCGAGCTCCCGGGCCGCCCACAGCACTGCGGTGGAGTCCACGCCCCCGGAGAGCAGGATCCCAACTGGCACGTCGGCGCGCAGCTGCAATCGCACCGCGTCGACGGTCAGGTCGCGGACGCGCTCGTGCAGCTCGGCGTCGCCGAGATCGGTGGCGGCCAGCGGCAGCGGCCACTGCCACCACCGGCGCACGGTGACTCGACCCACCCGCCACGTCAGCACGGTGCCGGGCTCCAGCTTGGCGACGTCGCGCAGGGGTGTCCGCGGCGCCGGGATGTGGGTGAGCACCAGCAGTTCGGCCAGGGCTTCGCGGTCGACGGTGCGGGGCACATCGGGATCCAGCAACAACGCCGGCAGCTCCGAGGCGAAGCGCAGCTCGCCGCCGGTCGCGCACCAATACAGCGGCTTGATGCCGATCCGGTCGCGCACCAGGTGCAACTCTCCGGTGCCGGCGTCGTGAACGGCGAGGGCGAACATGCCGTTGAGCTGCTGGAGGCAGTCCAGGCCGTCCTCCTCGTAGAGGTGAACGACCACCTCCATGTCGCTGCCGGTGGCGAAGCGATGGCCTCGAGCCACGAGACCAGCGCGCAGTTCGACGTGGTTGTAGATCTCGCCGTTGCCGACGACGGTCACCGCGCCGTCGGAGGAGCTCACCGGCTGGTGCCCGGCCTCGACGTCGATTACCGCCAGCCGGGCGATGCCGAGGACGCTGTCGCCGCGAATCGACGTGCGCTGCTCGTCCGGGCCCCGGTGGCGCATGCCGGCGCACATCCGGGTGACCAGATCGGGTTCCGAGGACCGGCCGACCATGCCGGCGATGCCGCACATATCCGTTGGCCTCCCACGATCGGAGCAGGCCATCCGAGTCGAGGCGCGCACTCGCGACGGGCCAGTCGTCCGAGCGCCGTCGGCAGCGGCGCTGGAGCGCCGCGCTCCACCAAATTAGCCCACGCACATTTAGCCCACGCCCGTACCGCCGTCGGGCCGATACGGTGGTCGGGTGCTGGACCGCTACCACCTGAAGGTGGTTCAGATCGCGCCGACGGCGGCTGGGCCGCACGGCCCAGACGCGCCGGAGGACGACTACGCCGTTCCGCGCGCCGCCCGCGCCGCGGCCGGCGACATCAACGCCAGCCTGGCCCTCGCGCGCCGCATCGGTCCGACGGCGCCGCTGCCGGGACGGGGGCGAACCCACGACCGGTGGAAGCTGCTGGCCACGCTGGCGGCCAGCGACCTGACCGTGGCCCGGGTGATCGAGCCGCACCTCGACGCGCTGGCCATCCTCGACGAGGCCGCCCACGCCGAACTGCCGGCTCCGTCGCCGCGCGCCGGCTCACTGTGGGGTGTCTTCGCCGGTGAGGGCCCCGAGCCCACGGTGACGGTCGGTCGCAGCTCCGACGGGTCGCTGCGGCTGTCCGGGGTCAAACCGTGGTGCGGACTGGCTGACCGGCTGACCGACGCACTCGTCACGGCGACGACGGACGACGGCCAGTCGGTGCTTGTGGCCGTCAACCTGCGGGCGCCGGGAGTCACGGTGGAGCCGGGAGAGCCGGTGCGCGCCAGGGTGCCCTACGTGGTGCCCGACGTGCCGGGCGGACCGATCCGCTTCGACGACGTCCCGGCGGTGACGATCGGACCGCCGGGTTGGTACGTCGACCGGCGCGGCTTCTGGTGGGGCGGCATCGGACTCGCCGCCTGCTGGTACGGCGGCAGCGTCGGACTGGCCCGGGCGGCGTGGCAGCAGGTGCACCGGCGGCGCTCGACCGACGTGCCTCACGTCGAGCTGGCCCGCATCGACCTCGCCCTGCATACCACCCGCACGGCGTTGGCCGACGCCGCCGTGACGGTCGACGATCCCCGCACGCCGGCTCAGGACTTGCCGCTGCTGGCCCAGCGGGTTCGCGCCGTGGCCGCCGACGGGGCCGAGGTCGTGCTGCGCGAGGCCGGCCACCTGCTCAAACCGGGTCCCGTGGCGCTGGACACCGAACAGGCCCGGCGGGTGGCTGACATGACCGTGTACATCCGCCAGCACCCGGCCGAGCGGGATCTGGCCGGGCTGAGCTCCAGCCTGGCCGGCGGTGACCGCCCGCCATGGTGAGCCGAAGGCGAACCTCA
>JBDUAD010000073.1:0-14034 GCA_040004775.1 bacterium
ATCCGCCAGCTCGGTATCCGGCTCAAGCTCAACCCGCTGCGCGACGTCATCCGCGGCAAGCGGCTGGTCGTGGTCGACGACTCCATCGTGCGGGGCAACACCCAGCGGGCGCTGATCCGGATGCTGCGCGAGGCCGGCGCGGTCGAGGTGCACGTGCGCATCGCCTCGCCGCCGGTCAAGTGGCCCTGCTTCTACGGCATCGACTTCGCCTCTAAGGCCGAGCTGCTGGCCGCCGGGCTGGACGAGGCCGGCATCCGGGCCTCGATCGGCGCCGACACGCTCGGCTACGTGTCCCTGGAGGGGCTCGTCGCGGCCAGCGAGCAGCCCAAGACCCGGCTGTGCCGGGCCTGTTTCGACGGGCATTACCCGATCCCACTGCCCGACATCGTCGGCAAGCACGTGCTCGAGGGCATCGAGCGCACGGTGGTCGGCAACGGATCGGCGCGCGCGGACAAGCATCTGCCGATGCTTTCCGAGACGATGGGCGGGCGGCCCGAGACGATCGGCGGCCGCCTGGTCGATCCGGTAGCTCTGGTGGCCGGCGGTAGCGCCAGCCCGGCCGAGGACGACTTCATCCCCGCCGTCCGGCGGCCGTGAGCCACCCGCACGATCCTCCGGCGCTGAGCGACCACCACCTGACCGCCGCTGCATCCGTGTCGTACGCCGCGGCCGGCGTCGACATCAAGGCCGGCGAGCACGCGGTCGAGCTGATGAAGGCCGACGTAGCCCGCACCCGCCGGCCCGAGGTCATCGGCGACCTGGGAGGGTTCGCCGGCCTGTTCGCTCCCGACCTCAGCCGCTTCCGCCGCCCGGTGCTGGCCACGTCGACCGACGGCGTCGGCACCAAGCTAGCCATCGCCCGGGCTCTGGACCGGCACGACACCGTGGGCATCGACCTGGTGGCCATGGTGATCGACGACCTCGTCGTGGTCGGCGCCGAACCGCTGTTCCTCACCGACTACATCGCGGTGGGCAAGGTCGTGCCGGAACGAATCGCCGCGATCGTGGCCGGCATCGCCGAGGGCTGCGTGCAGGCCGGGTGCGCCCTGCTCGGTGGCGAGACGGCCGAGCACCCCGGCGTGATGGCCACCGACGACTACGACATCAGCGCAGCCGGCACCGGCATCGTCGACGCCGACGACCTGCTCGGCCCGGACCGGGTCCGTCCGGGCGACGTCCTGGTCGCGATGGCCTCCTCGGGGCTGCACTCGAACGGCTACTCGCTGGTCCGGTCGGTGATCGCCTCAGCCGGACTGGGTCTTGATGATCGGCCACCGGAGCTGGGCGGAGTCACGCTGGGTGAAGAACTGCTCACGCCGACGCGGATCTACGCCCGCGATTGCCTGGCCCTCATCGCGGCCGGCGGGGTGAGAGCGCTGGCCCACGTCACCGGCGGCGGCCTGGCCGGGAACGTGGCCCGGGTGTTGCCCGGCACCCTGGACGCCACGGTGGACCGGTCCTCGTGGTCACCGCCGGCCGTGTTCGACTACCTGGGCGCCCGCGGCTCCATCGAGCAGGGCGAGCTGGAGACGGCGTTCAACCTGGGCGTCGGCATGGTCGCGGTGGTGGCGCCGGAACGGGCCGACGCCGCGGTCGATCTACTGACCCGCCACGCAGTCCCGGCCTGGGTCGTCGGACAGGTGCAGAGCGGCCGCGGCCGGGTAGTCATGACCGGGGAGTACGCAGCACCGCTGGCGTGAGCCGGCGGTGGTCGGTCGGCCGACAGCAGGCTGGCCAGAGCCGGCTAACGGGAGCCGGCTAGCGGGAGCCGGCTAGCGAGAGCCCGACGCCCAGCGCTCGAGATCGTCGGTGTCGCTGCCGTCGTCAGTCTCGTCGAAGGAGCCGTGCGGGCCCGACGGGGACCCGAGCTCACGCTGCAGCGAGTCCAGGTCGGTAGCTGGGGTGTTGTACTTCAAGTCGCGGGCCACCTTCTGCTGCTTGGCCTTCGCACGGCCTCGCCCCATGGCTCGACCCCCTCGTTCGCGTCATCCGCTGGCGCCGAGGTTGTACGACGTCGCGGGCAGGTGTGTGTGTGTCTCGTTCCGCCAGACTACCTCCCGTCCCGACATGCCCGCGGCGCGCCCGGCGCGGCCGAAATGACGCCGGTCAGCCGGTTCCCGGGGTCAGCTCGGCCGCCGGGGTGGTTGACAAAAACTGGCGTGATCGACGGCGAACTCGGGCATACTGCGACGAGGGGGACCGGTCGGACCCATCGCCAGGTGCGTGCGCCGGTCCGGAAAGGACGCCGCGATGGCCACCACCAGGTTGCGACCCGACTCTGAGTCCTTGCTCACGCCGTCCGAGGTAGCCACGTTGTTCCGGGTCGACCCCAAGACGGTGACCCGCTGGGCCAAGGCGGGCAAGCTGGCTTCGATCCGGACGCTCGGCGGCCACCGCCGCTACCGGGAGTCCGAGGTTCGCCAACTGCTGGCCGGCAACACGACGGAGCATCTCTCGGACTGACCGTTGGCTCGGCGGGCGGGCGGCATCGACTGACCTTCGGCGTGCCCGAAGGCGCGCAGGAGCCAGCGATAAGGGCGGCCCGGATCTGGGTAGGGTCTGCACGTCCCCCACGCCCGGAGGTTTTCCGTTGGATCGCCACGAGTTCCTCACTGCGCTGCACCGAGTGGTGCGTCCGCGCACCTACCTCGAGATCGGCGTCAACGACGGCACGAGCCTGGCCCTGTCCCGGGTTCCGACGGTGGCCATCGACCCCGCGTTCAAGGTGACCAAGGAGATCAGCACCGACGTGCACCTGGTGCGGGCGACCAGCGACGAGTTCTTCGCCCGGCGGGAGCCCCTGGCCCGATTGCCCCGGCCGACGGTGGACCTGTCCTTCATCGACGGCATGCACCTGAGCGAGTACGCCCTGCGTGACTTCATGAACATCGAGCGCTACACCGAGCCGGGCAGCGTGATCATGCTGGACGACATGCTGCCCCGCAACGTCGAGGAAGCCGCGCGCAACCGGCAGACGCGGTTCTGGACCGGTGACGTCTACAAGCTGCTCGAGGCCCTACGTCGCTACCGTCCCGACCTCATCTCCCTCGAGGTCAACACCCGAGGCTCTGGCACCGGGCTGGTGCTCCTTCCCGACGCCTCGTCGACCGTGCTGTCCGAGCACTACGACGACCTGGTCGCCGAGATGGTCACTCCAGACCCGCAGGACGTTCCGGCCGAGGTCCTGGGGCGCACGCGCGCCGTGGACCCTGAGCAGATCATCGACAGCCCGGTGTGGCTGGAGTTGGCCCGCTTGCGCCGCCGGCGCCGACCGGCCCCGCGCGAGGAGTTCGAGCAGGTCTACGCCGGCGCCGGATGGGCGCTGGCTCACTCTGTGTGACCGCCAGCCCGGACCGACCACTGACGAGGAGCACCATGCCAACCAAGGCGCCCAACATCGGCCTCCCGCTGAGCTACGCCAACCGCAAGGCCGGCGTGGTTCACGTGCGCCTGCACCTGACCGACTTCGCCGACGACGGCCCCCGCCAGGTCACCGTCCGGGCCCGCGGCCCGAAGGGCGCGAGCGTCGACGCACCGGGCACGGTGGAGCCCACACCGGCCGGGCAGATAATGCACGCGTCCGTCCCGGCCGACCAGCTCTCGGCCGGCGCCTGGCGGATCGCCCTGCGCGTCAGTCCTGACGCGCGCTTCGTCGACACCGATGCCCGCGTCCTGGTGGCCGATCCCAATCCGATTGCCCTGCTGCTGGGACCGATTCCGACGTCCACGTTGCCGCCGCCGCGCCGCTCGAGAAGCACCCAGCAGAAGATCGTCCATTCCGGCGGGCATTTGCTCGACCGTGCGCTGTCGGTCCTCCCGCCGGTCACCGCGGACCGCTCGCGCGAGACCGTGCGCCGGGTGGCCCGGCGGGTCCTGCCCTAATTACCCGCGGCCCGGCCGTGCTCCGGCGTCATCCGCGGGCGGTGGTCGCCCTTGTCGCCATGGCCGCGTTCGCGGTCAAGGTGGTGCTGGCCACGCGGACCGCCGGCACGCAGGACATCCGGGCCTGGACCTGGTTCGCCGAGGGTGTGCGCAGCCGCGGTCCGGTTGGGGTGTACGCCATCGACTTCGCCGGGCAGCATCGCGGCCAGTACAACCATCCGCCGCTGGTCGGCTACCTGCTCGAGGGCGTCAACGCCCTGGCCGATCTCGGCGTCCCGCTGCGGGTGACCATCCGCCTACTGTCCAGCGCGGCCGACGTCGGCTCGGCCCTGCTGCTGTTCTCCCTGCTGCGGCGCCGGGTGCCATTGTCGACCGCGCTGTTCAGTGGCGTCGCGGTGGCCGCCAGTCCCGTACTCGTACTGGTGTCGGGCTATCACGGCAACACCGACCCGGTGTTCATGATGCTGGTGCTGCTGGCCACCTACCTCGTCGCCGACCGGCAGCGCCCGGGGCTCGGCGGCGTGGGGCTGGCCGCGGCGGTTGGGATCAAGCTGATCCCGGTGATCGTCGCGCCGGTGCTTCTGGCCTTCCTGCTGCGCCGGTCCGGCCCAGCGGCACGCCGGGCCGGCATCGTCTTCCTGTCCGCCTTCCTGGCCACCTCGGCCCTGCTGTGGGTCCCGGCGGTGATCGGCCACTGGGCGGCACTGCGCCAGAACGTGCTCGGTTACGTCGGGGTCGATACCCGCCCGTGGGGGTTGGTCCACTTCGCCGACATGGCCGGCGCGTCGACAGTTGCGTCAGCCCTGGTGCATCCCGGCGCCCGCGTGGTGGTGGCGATCTGCGCGCTGCTCCCGGCGGTCCGGGTCTGGCGCCATCCCGAGGACGTGGTCGGCGCGGTGGCGCTGGCCCTGGCCGGTTTCCTGCTGCTGTCGCCGGCCTTCGGAGTGCAGTACGTCGTGTGGGCGTTGGCGCCGCTGTACCTGCTCGAGGTCTGGTCCGGCGTCGTGTTCGATCTCGCCGCTGCGCTGGTGCTGTTCGTCGTGTACGACCGGTGGAACGGTGGCCTGCCGTGGGTGCGGGTGGCCATCGCCCAGCCCTGGACTCGATGGGAGGAGACGCTGGCCGCGCTCCTGTGGGCCCTGCTGGCCGTCGCCGTCGGGCGGGCGGTCATATCCCGTACCGGTTATGAAGTCGGCTCAGCCCGAGCCAGGCCGGCAGTGGGCTCAACCGTGCCCGGGACTCATGGTCACCACGACGATGAGCCCGACGACGACGAGACCGGAGCCGAACACCGTCCAGCCATTGGCCTTCTCGCCGAGAACGAACACGCTGGCCGAGAGGATCGCCAGGTAGCCGAGGGCATTGAACGGATAGGCGACGTTCAATGGCACCCGAGACAGCGTCAGGAGCCAGGCCACGGCCGAGATCCCGAACACGAGCAACCCCAGCCACACCCAGGCGTTGCCGACCGCCTGCGTCGCGAGGGACGCGCCCCGCACCTTGGCCGACTCCGCGCTCTGGGCCATGGCGTGCTTGAGGATCACCTGCCCGGTGGCCGCCAGCCCCACCGCGAACAGCAGGACGGCCAAGTTGGCCAGGCTCATACGGACCTTTCCTGACGGTGCGAATACGGCGGCTTCCGCTGGTCGGCGCATCAGGCCGGCATGTCCCGCCGAAGCTGCACCGGTGCCGACGACGGATCCTCGGCACGGACGGAATGCTGGGTGGCTTCCTGGGCGTGCGGAGTGAGGCGCAGGACGTGCTGATAGCCGAAGAGCGTGGGCCGGGCCCGGACGAGCAGGTCGTCCACCTTGCGCACCGCCCGCAGCGGCTTAGGCGCGTCGCCGACCACCGCCCCCAGCGGCAGCCCGGTGGCGGCCTCGTCGATGATGTCGAACCCGGCCGCCCGCACGGTGCGGCGCAACGTCGTGCGGGTGAAGAAGCGCAGATGGGTGTTGTCGAGGATGCCCCGTCGGTCGTAACCGAAGCGGCCGGTCAGCACCCGCAGACGGGGATACCAGTGGGCGAAGTTGGGCACCGACAGGAAGACCTGACCGCCCGGACGCAGCACGCCGGCGATCTGGCGCAGCAGCTCAGTCGGCCGCGACAGGTGCTCGATCACGTCGCCGGCGACGACCAGGTCGTAGCGGCTGCCCACCTCCGGCGGTAAGCCCCGCTCGAGGTCGGCCACGAAGAACCGGTCGGTCCGTTCCCGCACGCCGGGGATCTCGACGTAGTCCACGCCCGTGACGTGGTGGCCGGCGGCCCGGGCTCGCTCGGCGAAGTACCCGCCGGAGCAGCCTACGTCGAGGATGCGCGAGGGCGGCAGCGACTCGAGCATCGTCAACATCACCGCGTGGGAGGAGCCGTCGCCCTCCTTGAAGTCGTAGTCCTCCTGGTAGGGCACCCATTCCTGCGTGCCGAATCCCTTGACCGCGAGCTTGAAATCGACAACGTCCCGCACGACGTCCCGCGCGTACTGCAGGCCGTTCACGTAGCAGATCTCGTCGCCGTAGTACGTCGGGATCGGGATCTCCACGATCCGGCCCCCGTGGTGGACGATCTGGGCGATGATCTGGGTGTCGAAGTCGAAGCCGTCGCTGTTGGCCTCGAACGGAATGGCGGCCAGGGTCTTGGTGGCGTAGGCGCGGTAGCCCGAGTGGAACTCGGTCAGCTCCGTGCCGAGCATCGTATTCTCGAAGGTGGTCAGCACGCGATTGCCCACTCGCTTGTAGAGCGGCATTCCGCCGGCCTTGGCCGCGCCGGGCAGCATCATCCGGGAGCCGAACACCGCGGCCAACTCGCCGTCCTCGAACGGCGCGATCATGTCCGGCAGGCTTTCCGGGGCGTACTGCCCGTCCCCGTGCAGCAGCACGACGATGTCGATGCCGTGCTCGATGGCCAGCCGGTACGCCGCCTTCTGGTTGCCGCCGTAGCCGAGATTTTTGGTGTGCCGCACGATCACGGTCCTGGTGGTACGCGTGCTCTCACCCCACGAGCGCGCGAGCTCGAACGTCTCGTCCTGGCTCGCGTCGTCGGAGACGATGATTTCGTCGATGCGCGGAAGAAACTCGACGGGAATCCGATCGAGCGTCTCGATCAGCGTCGACGCGGCGTTGTAGGCAACGACCACGATCCCGATGCGCGGCACGCCAATAGTGTCCCATGCGTGCAGACCCGGGCGACTCCGTCGAGGAGCGCCCCCGCCCTCGGCGCCCACCGGAAACGCTGCATCCGGCCCCCGAGGAGGCACAATCCGAGCGCACGCTGGGCTGACCGCGCGCAATTGCATGTAGGACGCATGTACTTGTATGCTCTCTGCATGCAATCTGGTTCAGCGGCGGAGACGGTACTGCCACCGTCGGACACCGCGCCGAGCAGCCCGTCGGCTAGTCCGCCTCCCAGCGCGCGCATCGCTGCCGAGCTCGGTCGGCTGGTCCACAGCGTCTCGCGCTTTCGGGCCAGCGTTGCTGGGGCCACCGGCGGCGACAGCGACTGGCTGCTCAATCTGGTGCTGACGGTGGTCGTGCGCGGCGGCCCGGCCCGCGTCAGCACCCTCGCCGAGGCCATGCAAACCGACCAGTCCACCGCCAGCCGTCAGGTCGCCGCACTGGTCAGCCAGGGGCTGGTCGAGCGCCAGCCCGACCCGCAGGACGGCCGGGCCTGCCTGGTGGTCGCCACCCCGGCCGGGCTCGAGCACTACCAGGCCCATGTCGCCCGCCGGGACCAGACCTACGCCGAGATGCTGAGCCGCTGGAGCGAGGAAGATCAGGAGCGCTTCGCCGACCTGTTCGCCCGCTTCGTCGACGACTTCGACGACCACCGGGCGATCTTTCTTGCCGAACTGAGCCAGCGGGCCTCCTCCGCGGGTCGAGAGGACACTTCGTGAGCACCAGCACCGAATCCAGCGCGGCCCGCGCCGCCCAGCCGGCGGCCGACGGTGGCTACAGCCACCGTCAGATCCTGTCCATCCTGTCCGGCCTGATGATGGGGATGTTCCTCGCCGCGCTGGACCAGACCGTAGTCAGCACCGCCATCCGCACCATCGGCGACGACCTGCACGGCCTGTCTGTACAAGCCTGGGTGACCACTGCCTTCCTGATCACGTCGACGATCGCCACCCCGCTCTACGGCAAGTTGTCCGACATCTACGGCCGCAAGCCGTTCTTCATGCTGGCCATCCTGATCTTCATCACCGGCTCGGCGCTGTGTGGCCTGGCCACGTCGATGTACGAATTGGCGGCGTTCCGCGCGTTCCAGGGTCTCGGCGCCGGTGGGCTGTTCTCCCTCGCCCTGACCATCGTCGCGGACATCATTCCGGCGCGCGAACGCGCTCGGTACCAGGGCTACTTCATGGCCGTCTTCGCCACCTCCAGCGTGCTGGGTCCGCTGGTCGGCGGCTTCCTGGCCGGACAGAGCAGCATCCTCGGGCTGGCCGGCTGGCGCTGGATCTTCTGGATCAACGTCCCGCTCGGCGTAATCGCCCTGTTCGTGGTGTTCCGCAACCTGCACCTGGTGCACCGCTCCAACCCCCAACGCATCGACTGGGCCGGTGCTGGCCTGCTCGTGGTCGGCCTGGTGCCGCTGCTGATCATCGCCGAACAGGGCCGCGAGTGGGGCTGGACCTCGCCGGCCGCCGGGGTCTGCTACGTCGTCGGGCTGGCCGGGCTGGCGGCGTTCGTCCGGGTCGAGATGGCGATGGGAACCGCCGCACTGATCCCCTTCCGCCTCTTCGACGTGGGCGCCTTCCGCATCGGCGCGCTGCTGTCCTTCCTGCTCGGCATCGTGATGTTCGGCGGCATCATCTCGCTGCCGCTCTACCTGCAGCTGGTCAAGGGAGCGTCACCGACGAAGTCCGGGCTGCTCATGCTGCCGCTCGTCCTGGGGATCATGTCCGCCTCCCTGGTCGCCGGGCAGTTCACCTCACGCACCGGCCGGTACAAGATGCTGCCGGTGATCGGCACCGGGGTGATGTTTGCCGGGATGCTGCTGCTGCACTCGGTGTCGGCCGACACCTCGTTGGGTATCACCGACGTCTACATGCTGATGTTCGGTGCCGGACTCGGCTTGTGCATGCAGACCGTGGTGCTGGCCATGCAAAACGCGGTGCCGGCCACGGACGTCGGCGTCGCGACGTCGTCGGCCACGTTCTTCCGCCAGGTCGGCGGCACCCTCGGTACCGCGGTGTTCCTGTCGATCCTGTTCTCCAACGTCGGGCACAAGGTGGCGTCGGCCTACAAGGCCGCCTTCGCCGGCGCCGACCCCGACTTCACCCGCGCTCTGCGCGACCCGGCCATCGCCGGCAGCCCGGCCAACGCCGAATTCCTCGCCGGCTTGAAGAACCCGGCCAGCGGTGGCATCGACATCAACGACACCCGATTCCTCAACGGGTTGGACGCGGCCATCGCCCACCCGTTCCGGGTCGGCTTCTCCCAGTCGATGGACCTGGTCTTCCTCGTCGCCGCCGGCGTTGCCGTCCTGGCCTTTGTGGTGGCCTGGATGCTGCCCGAGGTGGCGTTGCGCAAGGTGTCCGCGCAACAGGCCAGCCAGCTGGAGGCCGACGGGTCCGAGGCTGGGGCGGATGGTCGGCGAACCGGGTCGTCCGACGGTGCGGTGCCGGCGCCACAGGCCGAGCACGCCGCGGCTGGATCCGCGGGCGGGGCACCGGCCGGCCTGGCCGAGACCGGCCCGTCGGGCGACCACGTCCGGCCGGTCACGACGCCGGGCGAACGCACGCAGTGAGGGCGAGCACGGGTCGAACGGTGTGGCCAGGGGCGGGATCGAACCGCCGACCCCTCCGCTTTTCAGGTGGCTTTCGTCCGTTTTATACCGTCCGTGTTTGGCCAAAATGCCCGCGTTGATGGGATCCGCATGTTGGCGGATTTGGCTGCACGAGGACGAATCGAGACCAAAACTGAGACCAAAATTCGAAGATCATTAGCTTGATCATCAGACGGGGAGGCCAGCCGGTAATGACTCGGCGTTTACCGACAACTTCGTGTTCACCCACGTCGACGGGCCCGGTCCATGTGCCGCATTCCGCCGGCGGCCATGCCCGGCCGCCATCACGGGTCGGTCGCCTGAGATCGTGCTCACGCGGGAGGGCGGAGCCAGTCCTCGATCGGCCGGACCTGGCCGTTGGCATCCTTCAACCAGGCCTCAAGTGCGTCGATGATCGGCCCCGGGTTGCGCCGCGACCGTGGAAACGTGCGGCTGCTCGTGAAGAGCAGGGGTGTTTCCGGCTGGCCGGATTGCTCCGCCCGACGCAGAAGTGGCGCGAAGTCCTTGACGTTCTCGGTCACGATGCGCCGGCCGACCTGCCCCGCCCATAGGAAGAGTTCCTCGTCGGACATAGCTCGTAGGTCCAGCTGGTCGGCCACCGCCGTCACGTCATGTCCGCGCTCCCGCAACGTGGCGGCCACGAGTGGTGCGTGCATTTCGTCGAGCAGGAGCGCGATGGTCACCCGAGAAGTCGTTGCTCGGACTCCCACGCCGCTTCGCGAGCCACGGACGTCCGATCGGCTTCATCGACCTCGCTATCGATCTCGTCTTGATACGCAGCGTAATAGTGCATCCCTACCCGCACCTTGGCCTCGGGCAGGGCGAGTAGCTCGGCTGCCGCAGTGATAGCGGCCGGACCGCGCTCGTCCACCTCGCGGAGGATCTTGACGATCTCCCAGACATCTGGCCCAGAGGTCATCGCTGCCCGCCGCCCGCTGGGACCGTCCTTGAAGACCACGCCGGGATGCTCGGCCATGCGCAATCCCTCATCCACCAGCCGCTGCGCAAGCCCGGACGGTGTTGAGCCGGGGTTCGCCTGGGCGCGGCGCCGGAGCCGATCAAGGATCTTAGGATCGAAGCGAATGGACAACGGAGCGGTCACGTAGCGCATTGTAGCGAACGCGCTACAAACCGGCTCATCCCAGAAGAGGGTGTAGTCGGGGTCTGAACCCGCCGGTGTCGAGTAGTGCTCGGGTGATGTAGTTGGTGAGGTTGCGAAAGCCGAGGGCGGTGCCGCGGAGGTGTTCGAGGCGGCCGTTGATCGCCTCGGTAGGGCCGTTGCTGGTGGCGGGCCGATCGAGGTAGGCGAGCACATCTGCAGCGCGGCGACGCAGGGTGCGCCCTAGTGTGGTCAGCTCGGTCAGCGGCTTGGGGACGCCGCTGGACAGCGCGGTGACGACGTTGGTGAGTTCGGTTTTGCCGGCGTTGCGGTCGGGGTTTCGGTAGGCCGCGACGATGCGCTGGTAGATCCCCCACGTCGCGTGCACCTCGGCATGTGTGTCGTCGGCGAACACCGCGACCAGGCGGGCATGTTGGCGGTCGGTGAGCAGGTCCATGCCGGTGCGCAGGACACGGCGGATGCCGTAGAGCGGGTCGCCTGAGCGTCCGCGGTGGCCGTGGGTCTGCTGTTGCACTCGTTGCCGGCAGCGGTCCACTGCGTCACCGGCCAGAGCGACGACGTGGAACGGGTCCATCACCGCGGTCGCGTCGGGCAGCGCCTCGACCGTGGCGGTCTTGAAGCCGGTGAACCCGTCCATCGCCACCGTCTCGATCCCGTCTCGGAAGGTGGCGCTCTGCGCGGTCAGCCAGGCTGAGAACACTCGCCTCGAGCGGCGTGGGTGGCGCCAGCAGTGCTCGTCGACACCGATCACCTTGACCCCGTGGAGGCGCTGCGGGTCGTCGATCAGCAAGGCCCGGCCGGCGGCGAGGACGGCGTTGTTGACGGTGTGCCAGGCGGCGCCAAGACTCGCGGCGACGCGAGCCATCGAGGCGCGGTCGATGACCACCGACTTCAACGCCCACAACACCGCAGGCCGGGTCAGCTTCGACCGCGGCGCCGCCGCCGAACTGGTGTCCTGCCGCCACACGTGCCCGCATGCGGCGCAGCGGTAACGGCGGACGGTGACATGCAGGATCCTCGGACGCCACCCGACCGGCACGTGCGCGAGCTTGCGCACGACGGTGTCGCGCGGGACGCCCTGAGCACCGCAGCACGTGCACCAGCAGTCGCGCTCGGTCACGTCGTCGGGCTCGACGACCCGGCACGCGAGCACGGTGTGGTCCTCGGCGACGTACTGCCCGGTGACAGTCAGACCCAGCCGATCAAGCAGACAGAAGCCGTCCAGATCCGGGGTCGCGAAAGTAGCGTCAAGCATGTCGGGGTCTTCCAGGTGGGCGGCGTAGGAACCTCCATCTTCGGAAGACCTCGACCCCCACCCGAGGATCGACGCGCCAGCCACTACACCCTCAACTGCGAAGAGCCGCTTATCCGCTGGATAGCGCCACCCGCGCGACGACATGCAACGCCGGATTGTCTTCTCCGGCCCGGGTTTTAGCCAGTTCGACCATGGAGACTCGACCGGCTGCGACGAAAGTCATAAGTTCGTTGCCGAAGTACGGTCCGGCTTCTCGCTGCCAAGATACCGGCGGACGCGGGACCCTCACTAGTAGACCAAGTACCATTCGCACGGCTCCCTCGGCCAAACCGCTCCATGCCAGCCGGAAGGTGCCCTTCATCGCGGTGGGCACGTAGTTGTGCAGCGGCGAACACGTGAGCTGAAAGACCTGCGCGCTGACCGGTTCGTCAAACGTGGCCCGGGCGACGTACGCGTGGTGGACGTCGCCGGACAACACGCACACCGTGGCTGGCGCCCTCGATCCGCGAAGTCCTTGGGCGACGTCGCGGATCAGCCCGGCTAGGCTGTCGAAGGACCGGCGAAAGGCGGCCCAGTGCTCGAGATCTGCGGATTGACGCAGCCATTCCGACCACCGGGCGACCCGTGCGCCTCGGGCACCGTCGGCTAGGACTTCGTTCCAGGCCTCGAGATCGTGCAGTGCCCGGGCCAACAGCCACGGCAAAGAGGTGCCGATCAACAGATGATCGTAGTCCCCCTCGGCCTGCTCGCTGATCCAAGCCAACTCCTCCGTGCTGATCATGCTGCGACTACCGTCCAGGATGCGGCCACAGCGGGAATCGATCATCAATAGGCGGATCGGTCCGAAGTCGCGCCGGTAGGACCAACGGGTTCCCTTCGCGCCATCGGCCTCTCGGTCGGCGTCAGCGGCGAAAGATCGCAGCAGCGGGGCAGCGTCCCCACCGTGCCGACGAACCTGTTGGAATAGGGGGTTCTCGGCTAGGACGGCGGGCGAGAGATTGCCCAGGTGCTGGTAGACCCAGTAAGAAGACAGGGCGCCGATGATCCGCTCAGACCACCAACCCGTGGCCAGCATTTCCTCCCGCCACGCGCGAGAGGTGTTCCAGTCGTCGCGGACATCGTGGTCGTCGAAAATCATCGAACTCGGTACCACTGACATCAACCACCGCACATCGGGGTCCCGCCACGATTCGGCATAGAGCCAGGTGTATTCCTCGTAGTCCGCGACCTGTTCCCGCGATCCGGTCGTGATGTCGCGCTTTTTCCGGATCCTGGCCTGCGTCTCGGGGGTGGTCTCGTCGGCGTAGACCTGATCGCCGAGCATCAACATCGCATGCGGCCAGCGCTCTTCGTCCTGGCTGGCTAGTTCTCGACCCAGAATCATCAACGCGTCCGGCTCGAAATGGTCGTCGTCGGTGACGGCATCGGAGCGGGCGTAGCGACACGAACCGAACGCGATCCGCATCGGCACACCCGCGGCGAAAGGGCGGATCCGCGGCGGCGGCCGCGGATCGTCACCGACAGGCCATACGATCTCGCCGTCCAGGCGAACATCGTACGGAATGTACTGTCCGGCCGTCAGTCCTTCCAGAACGACAAGAGCGTAATGGTGGCCGCCGACGCACCAAGTGGACTCGCCTCGGCCCAGAATCTCAACCATGCAAGACCGATCGGTTTCCACCCAGACGGTGGCGTTGTCGGGTCCGATGTGGCGCAGCACGGGGCCGAGGAGTAAAGCGGGTGTGCTCATGCGAACGACGGAGTCAATCGGCATGGGCACTCACGTGGATCGACCGGCGCTAATCGATCATGGAACCCCCTCAACGAGGTGAAAGGAGGTGCCGGTGCAACCCGCTGATTCGATCCCATAGGCACATGGTGCCACGGGGCTGGGTCATGGTTGCTAGTGTCGCGCCGGCCGCCGGGGTGCGGTTTAAATCGATGTTTGGCGGCGTAACGATCGAGCCGTGAGTGGGAATCCGCATCTGCAGTGCGG
>JBDUAD010000010.1:0-41717 GCA_040004775.1 bacterium
ACTGATCACCCGGGCACCGGAACTGGCCGGCACCGTCGCGGAATTCCTCGCCGAGGAAGCCGCTTGATCAAACGGTCCTCGCGTGGCGTGGTCATCCGTTGGGTGCGGAATACTCGTCCGCGGCTCCCGGATGGCAAAATGAGATGATCTTGCGATACTTGGACGGCTTGTTTATCGAGGTTTGCGGCGCCTCGCCGAGTTGCTGCCGTTAACACTGCGCCGCGACCTGGCGCGCAGCGCGTACGACCGGCTTTGGTGGCGGTCAGCCACGCTGGGTGATGGGCAAGGCGCTGCGCCACGGCGGTTCGACGTTCATCATCAACACTCACAACGCCTGCACCGCCGGCTACAACCTGCAGCTCGCTTCGAACGTCGGTGACGGCCGGGTCGGCACGTGCTTCGGTGACTCCGGAGGCCTGATATTTGTGGGTGGCACCCACACCATCCTCGCCGTCAACTCGTTCGTGAAGAACTCACAGTGCGGCGGTCAGGGTTTTGCCGACCGCGTCGACACCGAGCAGGTGCAGGCGTGGATGGCTACGTGCTCGGGCCGCTCTTCGACGACATCGTCATCGTCTAGTCGAATCCGCCCAACGCGGTAAGCGCAACGCTGCCCCGGCCGAGTATGGGCCGGGGCACCGTCCGCGTTACGGGTATCGCCGCGGCCGGCGCGCTCAGGCTGCGGCCACGGGCGTGCGCGCCGCGAACTGGGCGCGGTAATGGCCGGTGCGTCCGGCCAGGCCGATCAGCACCACACCGACCAGCTCACCGTCGCCGAAGTAGCCCATCGCCACCTCACCGTCCACGTCGCCCTCGAGGCAGCGCACGTCGTCGCCGCCGAGGCCCACGGCTCCGAAGGACTGGATGCGCAGGCCGTACTGGTCGCTCCAGAACGACGGCACCGGCGCGAACGGCGCGGGCGCCCCGTCAGTACCGGTGAGGTGACCGGCCAGGCTCTGGCCGGCCCGCCGGGCGGTGTCGGTGACCATCGTCCAGTGCTCGACCCGGCGCGGGACGTCGTCGAAGAGCAGGTTGGGAAAGCGGGCCACGTCACCGCAGGCGACGACGTCGGTGCGGCCCTCGACCCGCAGCTGGTTGTCGCACAGCACGCCGTCGCCGAGGTCGAGGCCGTTGCCGGCCAGCCATTCGACGTTGGCCGCGCAGCCGACCGCCTCGACCACGACGTCGGTGGCCAGCTCGGTGCCATCCGAGAGCAACACGCTGTGCACCCGGTCGCCACTGTGGGCGCCGCCGCGGAACTCGACCGGCACCAGACCGAGGTGGAACCGCACGCCGTGGCTCTCGTGGCGGCGGCGCAGGGCGGCACCGAGCTCGTGCTGCAGCGGCCGTTCCATGGGCACGGACTCCGGCGCCACGACGTCGACCTCGACGCCGAGCGCGCGGGCGGTGGCCGCCACCTCGCAGCCGATGAACCCCGCGCCGACCACCAGCAGACGCGCGCCGGGGGTGAGTGAGGCTCGCAGCCGCAGGCCGTCCTCGATGGTGCGCAGCACATGCCGTCCGCCGGACGGTCCGGGCGTGGGCAGACGCCGGGGCCGCAAGCCGGAGGCCACCACCAGGCCGTCCCAGCGCAGCGTCTGCCCGTCGACCAGCGTGACCGTGCGGGCATCGAGGTCGCTGGCCACCACCTCTTCCCCGAGTCGCCAGGTGACGCCCGCCGCGTGTCGGGGCACCCGGAACTGCAGGGCAGCCGGGTCCGGCTCGGCGGCCAGTGCGTCCTTGGACAGCGGCGGGCGGTTGTAGGGCATGTGGGTTTCGGCGCCGAAGACCACCGTCTCGCCGTCGAAGCCGGCCTTGTGGATCGCCTCGGCCGCACGCAGCCCACCCATGCCGGCGCCGACGACGACGACCCGGCGTTGGGTCATCACGCCCCCGATCATCCGCCCGTCAATCCTGGACGGTGATGGCCTGCAGCGGACAGACGTCGGCGGCTTCCTCGACGTCGTCGCGCAGGGACTCGTCCAGCTCGCCGGAGATGTACTCGTCGTCGGCCTCGTGGCGGAAGGACAGGCGTCCCTCATCGTCGAGGGAGAAGACCTCGGGTGCGGAGTAGACGCACTGGCCGTGATCGGCGCACCGGGTGAGGTCGACGCGAACTCGCATAGGACTTGCTCCTTCGTATCCGTTCGCGACCGGTTCGGGCCGGGCGTTCTGTCGGGCTGTCTGTCGGGCTGCTCATGGGGAATCCGGTTTCGGCCGGGGCCGGTCAGCGCAGCCGGGCCATCCGGTCGGGGTCACCGCGGTGGGGCCAGTCGCCGCCCATCGCGGTGGACAGGACCTCGTCGCTCTCGCTCGGCTGCGCGCCGACGTCCTCGCGCACCGGCGTCGGCCCGTCGACGATCGTGTTGCTCAGCCGACCGAGGCCCTCGACCTCCACCTCGACCACGTCGCCGGGCTGCACCGTGCGCGAGTTGGCCGGCGTGCCTGACAGCAGCACGTCGCCGGGGTACATCGTGATGGTCCGCGCGATGTCGGCCAGCAGGTAGTGCATGTCCCACTTCATCTCGGCAGTGGACGCCGACTGGCGCACCTCGCCGTTGACCAGCGTACGGATGGTCTTGTCGGTGAAGTCCCAGTCGGTGACCAGTCCCGGGCCAAGCGGGCACAGCGTGTCCGAGCCCTTGACCCGCAGCATGGACCCGGCGTCGGTGTCGCGGAAATCGTGCAGGCCGTAGTCGTTGGCGATGGTGTAGCCGGCGATGTAGTCGGCGGCCTCGGCCGGGGCGATATTGCGTGCGGTCCTCCCAACCACGATGGCGATCTCGCCCTCGTAGTTGAGCCAGTGGCAGCGCTCGGGCCGGACGACGGCGCCGCGGTGGGCGTTGAGGGCCGAGGTCGGCTTGTGGAAGTAGGTCGGGGTGGCCGGCAGCTTCGAGCCGAACTCGCGCATCCGGCTCTCGTACGTCAGGTGCACCGCGATGATCTTCGACGGCTGTACCGGCGGCAGGTGGACCGCCGACTCGGCCGGCGCGGTGCGCCCATCCTTGGCCTGCAGATGCTCGCCTTTGCGCACGACCTCGGTGGCCACACCGTCGAGCAGGATGCGGCGGTACTCCATCAGCCGCCGCCAGACACGGACGCCGGCTCCAGCACAGTGCGGTGCGGGGGCGGAAAGCCCTCGGCCGGGCGGTCGAACCAGAGATGGACCTGGCCGGTTCCGACCGAGTTCTCGTACCGGCCGTACTGGCGGGAGGGAGCGGTGCAGTCGCCCTCGCCGAGCGCGCCGATCATCATCAGGTAGTGCCCGAAGCGGGCCTCGGGCTTGTACCGGTAGTACTCGGGCATCGTCTCGAGAACCCAGCGGTGGTCGCCGGCGGCGAACCAGCGCAACCGCTCGAAGTCGGCCGCCGCCGCCTCCGGCGTGAAGATGTGCTCGATCCCGGCCGCCTCGTGCCGGCGCAGCTCGCGCAGCGGCCAGAAGGTGTGGCTCATCGCCCCCGAGGCGATCAGCAGAACCCGGCGGTCGGTGGCGGCGATGGCGTCGCCCAACGCTCGGCCGAGGCGCAGGTTGTCCTCGGTGTCAGCGGTCTGGCACACCCCGATGGAGATCCAGCGCTTGTCCGGCAGTCCGGCGCCGAGAAACTCCCAGAGGTTGGTGGTGGCATAAAAGATCGGCAGATGCGGGTCCTCGATCGCGGTGATCCAGGTGCCGTGCTCGTCGGCCCGGGCCGCGATCGCGTGCGCCAGCTCGGGATCGCCGAGGAAGTCATAGGGCCGCTGCGACATCCCGCGGGGTAGCTCCTCGGACGTGAACAACCCTTGCCGGCGGTCCTGGGCGGTGACCACGAACTCGACCGTCGTGGCCCAGTGCGAGTCCAGCACCACTACCGTGTCGTAGTCGAGCACGTCGAACACTTCGTGGCGCAGCTGCTGCAGGCCACTGACCAGCGTCGAGTCCTCGCCGTTGTTCAGCTCGCGACGCACCTCTTCGGGCAGCGCGATCGTCGGTACGTGCGCGAGCAGACCCGCGCCCACCACTTCTCCCATTACCGTCGCCTCCCTGTGTGCCGGACCGGGGCGCTCATCAGACGTCGACCTCGTCCTGAAGATCGTGACCCGTCGGGCCGGCCGAGTTCTGCGCGGTCCAGCCCGACGGCGCGAACACGGTGTTCTTGACCTCGCAGAAGAAGTCGAACGACCAGGTGCCGCCCTCGCGGCCGACGCCAGAATGCCTGGCGCCACCGAACGGTGCGCGCAGGTCACGCACGAAGAAGCAGTTGACCCACACTGTGCCGGCCACCAGCGCGGCGCTCACCCGGTCGGCCCGCTGCGGGTTGCCGGTGAAGACCATCGCGGCCAGACCGAACTCGGAGTCGTTGGCCAGCGCAATCGCCTCGGCTTCGTCGGCGAAGGTGTGCAGCACCAGCACCGGACCGAAGACCTCCTGAGTGGAAATCTCACTGTCCGGACGAACGCCGGTGAACAGAGTCGGCCGGTAATACAGCCCGCCGAGGTCCTCGTTCGGGCCGCCACCCAGCAGGATCCCAGCCCCCTCGGCCACCGCGCGCTGGACGAAGCCGTCGACCCGCTCGAACTGGCGCGGGTGGATGGACGGCCCGATGTCGGTGGCCTCCTCGCGCGGATCGCCCTGACGCAGGGCGCCGGCGCGGGCGAGGAAGCGGGACACGAACTCGTCGCGGATCGACTCCTCGACCAGCAGGCGGGTGCCGGACAGGCAGACCTGACCGGCGTTGTCGTACTGCTCGACCGCGTTGGTGACGGCCAGGTCGAGATCGGCGTCGGCGAAGATCACGAACGGCGACTTGCCGCCCAGCTCGAGCGACACCGGCGTGAGGTTGGCCGCCGCGGCGGCGGCGATGGTGCGGGCGGTGGGCACTGACCCGGTGAAGGAGATCCGCCGCACGTCGGGGTGTTGGGTGAGGGCGGCGCCGGCCTCGGCGCCGAAGCCCTGCACGACGTTGAACACGCCGTCCGGCAGGCCGGCCTCGGCGGCGATGTCGGCCAGCAGAGAGGCGGTCAGCGGCGACCACTCCGACGGCTTGAGCACCACCGTGTCCCCGGCCGCGAGGGCCGGTGCCACCTTCCAGGTGGCCAGCATGAGCGGCGCGTTCCACGGCGAGATCAGCACCGCCGGGCCGGCCGGATCCCAGCTCACGTGGTTGCGGTGCCCGCGGGTCTCGAAGTCGGGGTGCCCGAGATCCTCGGTCAGGTAATCGGCGAAAAAGCGGAAGTTGTGCGCCACCCGCGGCATCACACCGCGCTTGTGGGATCGGATGAGCGCGCCGTTGTCGGTGGTCTCCACGATGGCCAGCTCGTCGATGCGCTTGTCGACTCCGTCGGCGATCGCGTGCAGCAATCGGGCCCGCTCGGTTGGAGCCGTGGCCGACCACGCCGGAAACGCCGCCGTGGCCGCGGCCACCGCCTGCTCGGCTTCATCGACCCCGCCGCGCGAGATCCGAGCGATCACGCTCTGGTCGATCGGGGAGATGTCGTCGAAGGCTTCCGACGATCCGACCCGGCGACCGCCGATCCAGTGGCGGGTGTCCACGTCCACCCCGGCGACACGGGCGATACTCAATGCGAGACCTCCCTGAGCGGCGGGACCGTCGGATATCGTTCGTACCCAAACGTATCCGCCGCTCCGGCGGGGGTCAATACCGCCGGCCGGCGGGGCGCACCCGATCGTCGGCCGGAAGGCTGTCGACGTCAGGAGAAGTGTGTGACCGCCCCGATGGACAGTTCCGCCCGGCCGCTGATCGCCATCCCGGGCCGGTTCTCAGCCACCACCTCGGCCCTGCGCTACGAGGCCGAGGTGACGGCTCGCCGCCTGGCCGCCGCGGTCTTCGCCGCCGGCGGAGAGCCGGTGACGATCCACCCGAGTGCGCCGGGGGGAACCGCCGACGAGGGCGACGTGCGCAGCCGGCTGCGCTGGGTCGACGCGGTGCTGCTGCCCGGTGGCGGGGACGTCGATCCCGCCCGTTACGGCCGCCCGCCGCACGAGAAGCAGTACGGCGTGGACGCCGAGCAAGACGGCTTCGACCTGGCCGTAGCCCGGGTCGCGCTAGCCGACGCGATCCCTCTTCTCGCCGTGTGCCGCGGACACCAGGTGGTGAACGTCGCCCTGGGCGGCACTCTGGTGCAGGACATGGACGAAACCGTGGGTCACCACCGCAACCGCATCCACGACGTCGAAGTGGATGCCGGAACGCCGCTGGCCGACGTGATCGGCCCGCGGCTGTCGGTGTCCTGTTACCACCACCAGTGCATCGACGCCCTCGGCGCCGGCCTGCAGGTGGTGGCGCGGTCCGAGGACGGGGTGATCGAGGGCGTGACCCGGCCGGAGTCGCCCGGATGGTTTCTCGGGACCCAGTGGCATCCGGAGGACACCTCGGCCGCCGACCCGGTGCATGCCGCGCTCTTCACCGCGCTGGTGCAGGCCGCAGCGCGCTCTCCTCGCTCGTCTCCGATCGCTGTTCCAGGCTGGTGACGATCGCCCGCAGGCTACGGGCCAGATCCGTGACCGAGCGCGCGGGCAGGTCGCCGACCACCTCGGCCTCCGCGGCGTTGAACTGCGGATAGAGCCGCTGCATCAGCGCCCGGCCGTCGTCGGTCAGGCGCAGGCGCACACGGCGGCGGTCGCCGTCGTCCGTCTCACGGGTGAGCCACCCCCGGCCCTCCAACGTCGTCACCACACCGGTCAGCGTGGCCTTGGAGATCGCCGCGCTCTCGGCCGCATGCCGGGTCTCGATGTCGTCCCAGATCCACACCACCCATAGCACCACGAAGCCGGTCCAGGTCAGTTCGTGCGGACGCAGCACGGTGTTGGTCAGGTGGTTGCGAACCGCGTTGGCCGCCCGGTAGAGACTCGACAACGCCTCCGCAGCAGGAAGGTCGATGGCCAGCCCGGCCACGTGGGCCTGCATCGCCGCCTCCGTCTCGGCCAGCGTGTGCCGGTCGGTCACGTCCGGCTCGCCGGCTCGGCGTCGGCCTCCAGACCGGCGTCCACACCGGACTGCACGGCGGCGTCGAGGGTGGCCAGCGTACGGCCGCCGTCCCACACGACACCGACCTGCTGGTAATACCCACCGATGATCTCGCGCACCTCGAGGTCGGCCAGCTCCTCGGTAGGCGACTCGAACAGGCGCAGGTCCACGTCCCCCGCCCAGGCCGGTCCGGCCTGTACGTCGGCTGCTCCGGACTCGATGAGCTCGGCGAACGCGTCCCCCTCCCCCCGGCCGATGCCGGGCACGACGCGATGATGGGCCATCGGGTGAGCGTTGACGAAGCCGTTCGTCTCGGCCGGCCCCGTCAGCGTGAGCACCGCCTCGGCCAGGCGTCGGTCTCCGGCGGCCAGCGTGGCGCCGAAGCGTCCGCCCGGTGCCAGCTGTGGCGCAGCCTGCGCGAACGGGTGCGGACGGGTCTGCCACATGGTCCCGAGCTTCTTGGGGTAACCCTGGTGGATACCGCGGGCGACGGCGAAGTCCTTGTCCACCCAGATGTAGACGCACCGGGAGTACGTGCGGCCGGCGTAGGAGCACCGGACCACCACGAACGCCTCCTTGTACTGCGCGCGCACCGGGTCGAGCAGCTCCTCGCGCGAGGACGAGCAGGACTGCCAGTCGGCCCAGATCAGGGCCACGGCGCCCGGGTCCTCCTCGGCCGGCGCCAACGGAGGTGGCAGCAGTTCGGCCACGCGCGCGGGATCGGTGCGGTACTCCACGGTGAGCAGGTCACCGGAGTAGAACCACGGCGGCGGCGGGATCAACGAGGACCGGCCGGTGGCCGTGCGCGGATAGAAGAACCCTGCGACGTGACTCATGGCCGGAGCTCCTCGAGCTGAGAGTTCGGAAGGATCATTCGGGCCCGTACGGTACCGCCCGACCCCTTCGACGGCGATCCTTGTCAGGGCCCGACTGCTGGAATATCGTTCGCAGCCTAACGATTGCCGGGAGGGCGAGTGGCTCACTTCGACGAAGACGCGCTGACACAAGCGGCCGAGACGTTGACTGAACAGGGCATCGACATCGTGCGTCTCGGGTACTCCGACATCATCGGCAGCGAGCGCGGCCGGGATCTGCTGGTCAACCGCTTCGCCCGCACCGCCGCCGACGGCGTGGCCTTCTGCCGCTCGGTGTACGGCACGACACCGCGCGGCGACGTGGTCGACATCGAAGGCGGCCTGACCGACGGTCTGCCCGACGTCGTCGCCTTCCCGGACGTGTCCACCCTGCTGCCGGTGCCGTGGGAGCCGGGGGTCGCCCACTGCATCGCCGACGTGTTCAACCCTGACGGTTCACCGTCGCAGCAGAGCCCCCGCCAGGTACTCAAGCGCGTCGTGGCTCGTTTCGCCGAACTCGGCATGCGCCCAATCGTGGGCCCCGAGCTCGAGTTCTACGTGCTCGAGGAGGATGCCACCGCCGAGTCGGGCTGGCGCCGCTACGGCGAGGCCACCGGCAACGTCTACGTGTCCGGTCTCAAGGGCGATCCGGAGAACGTCCTGCTCCGCTCGCTGCGCCAGCTCGGCCAGTACGGGCTGGAGGTCGTGGCCGCCAATCACGAGTTTTCCAGTGGCCAGTTCGAGATCAACCTGTGGCACTCAGAGGCCCTCGACGCCGCCGATCGGGCGTTCCGGTTCAAGGCCGCGATCAAGGAGCTGGCCCGCAAGGAGGGCAAGCGGGCGACGTTCATGGCCAAGCCCTACAACGACGAGGGCGGCTCGGGCTTCCACCTGCACTTTTCCACGTTGCCGATCAGCACGGACGACAACGAGACCGCGCTGTTCGACGACCCGAACGGAGCGCACGGCCTGTCCGACCTGGGGCGCTCGGCGGTGGCCGGCGTTCTGGCCCACGCTGCGGCCCTGGCGGCGGTGTGCAACCCGACGGTCAACTCTTACAAGCGTTTCGGCCCGGACACGCTGGCCCCGTGGCTGATCGACTGGGGGCTGGACAACCGCAGCGCGATGGTGCGTATCCCGCCTGAGCGGGGCCGGGCCTCGCGCATGGAGCTGCGCCTCGGCGACGCCAGCGCCAATCCGTACCTGGCGGTCGCCGGGCTGCTGGCCGCGGCCTACCTCGGGATCCGCGACAAGCTCGAGCCGCCGCCGCCGCTGGAGGGTTACGGCTACGACCCGGACAAGGCGCCGATGCTGCCCGGCGACCTGGGTGCCGCGCTGGACGCACTGCAGGCGGACACCGAGCTGGTCGAGCTGCTCGGGGCGCCGTTCGTCGACACGTTCCTGGCCTACAAGCGCGACGAACTGCAGCGGTTCGGGCGCTGGATCACCGACTGGGAATTCCGCGAGTACGCCTACCACCTGTGAGCTCGCGCTCGGCGCAGCCGACTCCACGACACCCACCCGAACCGCACCGACATCCCGGGAGCCCCCACCATGGCCGAGCGACCTGATCCCGTCCCTCTCGACCAGGTCGACCTGGCCGACCTCGACGTCTTCGAGCGCAACCAGGCATGGGCCCGCTTCGAGACCCTGCGCCGCGAGGCACCGGTGCACTGGAACCCCGAGCCGGCGCCGAATCGCGGCTTCTGGTCGATCACCCGCCAGGCCGACATCGTGGCGATGGACCGGGACTCGGAGACCTTCACTTCCACCCAGTACGTCAATCTCGAAGAAGTCGACGACGATCTGATGGACCTGCGCCGCTCGATGCTCGAAACCGACGGCAACCGGCATCGGGCGTTGCGCAAACTCATGCAACGCGAGTTCGGCGGCCAGACGCTGGTGAAGTACGAGGACTTCCTGCGCGGGCTGACCCGGGCCACGGTGGACGCCGCCTTGCGGCAGGGCGAGTTCGACTTCGTCAAGGAAGTCAGCGCCGATTTCCCGATCCAGGTGCTGGCTCGGATGCTCGACGTGCCGGCCGACCACACGGGGCAGCTGATCGACTGGGGCAACCAGATGATCGGCAACACCGACCCGGACTACGCCGAGGTGCTGCTCTCCGACGCGGGCAGCGACCAGTACAAGCACCTGCCGTTCCGCTCGCCGGCCGCGCTCGAGGTGTTCGAGTACGGTCGCGAACTGGCTCGCCAGCGGCGAGGCGGCAACGGTGAGGACCTGGTCAGCTGCCTGGTCAACCGCGTACCGGTCGACGGTGAGCCGCTCACCGCGACCGACTTCGACAACTACTTCCTGTTGCTGGTGGTGGCCGGCAACGAGACCACCCGGCACGCAATCAGCCACTCGATGCTCGCCCTGATCGAGCACCCCGACCAGCTGGCCCTGCTGCAGGAGAAGCCTGAACTCATCCCGACCGCGGTCGAGGAGATGCTGCGCTGGGCCTCGCCGGTGTATCACTTCCGCCGCACGGCCACCCGCGACGTCGAGCTGCACGGCCAGCACATCACCGCCGGGGACAAGGTGGTCATGTGGTTCGCCGCCGGCAACCGCGACGAGGAGATGTTCGCCAACCCCTATGCATTCGACGTCACCCGCTCGCCGAACGACCACGTGACGTTCGGCAAGGGTGGACCGCATTTCTGTCTGGGCAACGCGCTGGCCCGTATGGAGATCCGGCTGATGTTCGAGACGCTGTTGCCGCGGCTGCGCTCCATCGAGCTGGCCGGCGACGTTCGGCGGGTGCGGAGCAACTTCGTCAACGGGATCAAGAAGTTCCCCGTCCGCGTCACTACCCACTGACGGTCCAGTCGTGGAGGGCCGGCGGGATCGTGACGCCGACGGTCGGGCCCGTAGTGCGCGCCCGCGCGACGGGCTCGGTCGACCGTTGCCCTACGGATCGGTCGGCGTTGCCCGTCAGCCGGAGGGTGTTCTCCGAACTCCCGAAGAGACGCTGACCGAAGCGCAGGCACTGCTGGATGCCGACCGGCCGTTCCACGCCCACGAGGTGTTCGAGGACGCGTGGAAATCGTCGACCGGCAGCGTTGCCGGCTTATGGAAGGCGCTGGCCCAGCTTGCCGTGGGCCTGACGCACCAGCGGCGCGGCAACCCGGTCGGCGCCGATCGGCTTCTGCGCCGTGCCGCCGCGGGACTACGGCCCTACGAAGGCACCCGGCCGTACGGGATCGACATTGCCGCGATCCGCGCGTGGTCAATCGACCCGACCGCGGGCCCGACTCCGCGGTTGCGGTGAGGACGCTGCGTTGAAAAAGCTGCGTTGAGCAATGACCGGCACCCACGCCGCCCGTTCACGGGCGGCGTGGGTCATCGGCTCAGATCGGCGACCCGGAGCTCTTGGCCTTGGCGTAGCGGTCGCTGACGTCAGCCCAGTTGACCAGGTCCCAGAGCTGGGTGACGTAGTCCGGGCGGACGTTCTTGTACTGCAGGTAGTAAGCGTGCTCCCAGGCGTCGAACACCAGCAGGGGCGTGGTGCCCTGCCCGACGTTGCCGTGGTGGTCGTAGACCTGCTCGACGATCAACCGGTCGGCGACCGGTTCGTAACCCAGCACGCCCCAGCCAGAACCCTGCACGCTGGTGGTGGCCGTGCTCAGGCGCTTGCGGAAGGCGTCGAACGAGCCGAAGTACTCGGTGATCGCGTCGGCCAGCGGGCCGTCGGGACGATCGCCGCCCTCCGGGGTGAGGTTCTTCCAGAAGATCGAGTGCAGGACGTGACCGGAGAGGTTGAAGGCGAGAGTCTTCTCGAGACCGACAGTCGCCGTCGGCGAGGCCGACTCGCCGGCCTCGGCCAGCGCGTCGAGGCTGTCGTTCGCGCCCTTGACGTACGCGGCGTGATGCTTGGAGTGGTGCAGCTCGAGGATCTCGCCGCTCATTGCCGGCTGCAGTGCGCCGTAGTCGTAGTCGAGGTCGGGCAGGGTATAGGCGGCCATGCAGAACTCCTCGCGGACGGATCGGATTGGTTCACCAGTGGGTCGGAAGCGACGCTAGCCTCCGGCCGCCGGGCCGTCGAGAACCGGGGTCCCCGAGGGCGCGGCGGTACCTAAGCGCCTGACCGGAACGGAGACCTCGAGTGGGCGCGAGGCGCCGATCAGCCGGTGTCGGCCAGACTGCGCCAGACCCGCTCCTGGTCGGCGTCGATCGCCGACGGCGAGCGCGGCAGCCACAGCAGCTTCATGCCGGCCTCGAGCGGGGTGCGGTCGCCCTTTCGGTTGTTGCACGGGCCGCAGCAGGCGGCCAGGTTGTCCCACGTGTCCGGACCACCGCGACTGCGCGGCACTATGTGGTCGATGGTCTGGCCCCGGCCGGCGCAGTAGACACAGGTCCGCCGGTCGCGCAGCAGCACCTTGGCCCGGGTGGCTGCCTCACCGCGCGGCGTGGCCGAGTAGGGCACGTGAACGTAGTGGCGCAGCCGGACGATCGTCGGCAGCGGCACGGTGAGGTGTTGTGAGCGGATCACCCGGTCGATGTGCGCTTCGTGGACGTCGGCGGCATCGGTGACGACCAGGACGATGGCTCGCTGCCACGGAATGCGGGTCATCACCTGGTAGGAGGCGTTGATCAGCAGGACGTCGTCCATCACCGCCTCCTTCCCCAGTTGCTGGGCCGCAGTCTAAGGAACACGGCCGGACCGACCGGACGGCGGCCAGTCGCCGGCGCGATCAGATCTCGCCGACCACCACTCCGGGCAGGGCCTCCTCGACCCGCGCGACGGTGGCGGTGGGAGTCTCGTCGCCGGCCTCTCGTGCCCACTGTTCGACCAACGTGTTCTGAAACGTCTGGGCGGTGTCGAAGTCGTCAAACGGGCCGACCGCGCGCGGGGCGGTGAACACTGCGCCGGTGGCCCCGGTGAGGATCACGACGAACATCAGCTCAGGTCTACCTTCTCGTTTTCGCCGCCCTCGTAGCGCGACCCGGTGAGCTTGGCCTTGGCGAAGCTCAGGGCGGTGGCCACCCGTCCGCCAGGGTTGTCCCAGTACTCCCCCGACTCGGCGCTGACCTTGAGCAGCACGATGTCGTCGGAGTCCGGGCCGTCGGGGAACCAGGCCTCGACGCCGGCGTTCCAGAGCTCGCGGGCCTTGGCCTTGTCCTCGACCACCGCGGCGGTGCCGTCGATCGACACCCACTTGTCGGTCGAGGACAAAGCCACGCCGACGTGGGAGTTGGCGTTCAGGTGCGAGACCTTGCGTGAGTTGCGCGCGGCGAAGAACCACATGTCGCCGTCGAACTCGACTTCTTGGTTGGCCATGGGCCGGGCGATCAGCGTGCCGTCGGAGTCGACGGTGGTCAGCATCGAGAAGCGGATGTCCTTCATCAGTTCGGCCAGCGTGGCCGTGTGGTCCTGGTCCTCGGTCATGGGCATCCTTCGTCGGTAGGGGGTGCCGGCCGTTACGGGGCCGACAGGATGGTTACAACATCAGGAGACACTTCAACCTATGACATCGCCGTCGACGCCCTCACGGCACCCGCAGGTCCGGGTCGGGATCTCCGGCTGGACCTACGCACCCTGGCGCGGCGACTTCTATCCGCCCAAGCTGGCGCACCGCCGCGAGCTGGCATATGCGGCCGAGCGGCTGAACTCGATCGAGATCAACGGGTCGTTCTACTCGCTGCAGCGCCCGACCAGTTATCAGGCGTGGGCCGCGCAGACGCCGCCGGACTTCGTGTTCACGGTCAAGGGCGGCCGGTTCATCACCCACATGAAGCGCCTACGCGACACCGGCGCCTCGCTGCCGAACTTCTTCGGCTCCGGAGTGCTCGCCCTCGGCGCCAAGCTCGGAGCCGTGCTCTGGCAGCTGCCACCGACGTTGGTCTTCGACGCCGAACTGCTGACCGACTTCTTGAGTGCGCTGCCCCGGACGACGAGCACGGCGGCCGCGTTGGCTGCCGGCCACGACGAACGGCTGCGGGACCGGGCGTGGACCACCACCGACGCCGAGCGCCCGCTTCGTCACGCGCTCGAGGTGCGTCACGACAGCTTCCGCCGGCCGGCCTTCGTGGAGCTGCTGCGCGAACAGCAGGTGGCCCTGGTCGTGGCCGACACCGCGGGCAAGTGGCCGCAGATGTTCGACGTCACCGCCGACTTCGTCTACGTCCGCCTGCACGGAGCCGAAGAGCTCTACACCAGCGGCTACGACGACGCCGGCCTCGACTCGTGGGCGGCACGCGTCGCCGGCTGGCGCGACGCCGGCCTGGACGTGTTCGTCTACTTCGACAACGACGTGAAGGTGCGCGCCCCCTACGACGCCATGGCCCTGTCCGCTCGCCTGGGCCTCGCGCCGGACGGAGGGTCCGGCCGGGACGCCGGGTAAACGGCTGGAGCGCTGACTGGTCGCCGGACGGCTAGGGCGTCGGCTGGCCACCGGTGACGGCCAGGGTGTCGCCGTTGACGTAGCTCGACTCGGCCGAGGCCAGGAACACGTAGGCCGGCGCGAGTTCGGCCGGCTGTCCGGGCCGGCCGAGCGGTGACTGGGCACCGAACTCGGGCAGCTTCTCCGGCGGCTGACCGCCCGCGGTCTGCTACGGCGTCCAGACCGGACCCGGCGCGACGACGTTGCCGCCGATGCCGCGCTCGGCGACCGGCTGAGCCAACGCACTCGCGGGCATAGGCGATGGCGACCGCTCGTCCGATACCGCTGTCGGCGCCGGTGACCACGGCCTTGCGGCCCGTGAGCCGGCCGTGGCCCGGTAGGTCACTTCGCCGTGGTCGGGCTTGGGATCCATCTCCTTGGCCAGGCCGGGACCCGGCTGCTGCTGGGTCTCGCAGTCGGGCGTCGGGTGCTGCTTCGTCGGGTCCCGCATCGTGTACTGGTCGCTCATAGCGGCTGATCTCCTCGGCACGTGGCAGCGGGGGGATAGACGCGGGTTGCCCTGCGGGTCCGGCGGGCTGGGTCGGACTGGAACGGGTGCAGGTGGGGCGGCGCCCGGCGGGAGAGGTGCTACTCCTAGCCTTCACTCATGACGCAACCGGATCCGGACCCAGCCACCACGACAGGGCTGGAGCCCGGCGGCGGTGTGCCGCCGGGTGAGACGCCACCGGGTGAGGCCGCCACCTTCGGTGTGTCCGCGCCGCAACCGCCGCCCGGGCGCGGGATCACCAGAGTCGCGCTCGTCGTGATCGGCGTTCTTGTGGTCCTCGTCCTGCTGTTCGTCGTCGGCCGCGCGGTCAGCCTGTTCTGACCGGACGCCGCGCCGCCCAGGTCGGGCAGACGCGCGGCGAGCGGATCAGCGCCCGACCGCGACCACACGCACCGTGGCCGGGCGGCCGTCCGCACGGGTGAACGTGCGCTCCTCGCCGGCCGAGGCGCCGAGCAGCGTCCGCCCGAGCGGACTGTGCGGGGTGATCACCTCGTCGGTCTCGGCGGCCAGGTGCAGATCGTCGACGACGAAGCGCTCCACGGCGGACTCCGGCGGGAAGGACAGGCGGATGGGGCTGCCCAGGTGCACGACCGCCGCGGTCGGATCCGCGACCGGCGCGTCACCGGGCTTCGACTGCAGCCGCAGCCAGGTCTCGGCGATCTGCTCCTCGAGGATCTCCAAACGGATCGCCGCGTCGATGCTGCCGGTGCGATCAACGGCATCGCCGCCGGCACCGGGCAGCACGCTCTCCGCGGCCGCTTCCTCCCGCATCCGCTCCAGTTCGGTCAGGCGAGCGAGCGCCAGTTCCCGGGCGGCATCGGGTAGCGGCGAAACCGGAACGTAGGAGGTTGTGTCGCGGGTGGCGACGCCTTCATCGGGCGTGCCGGCCGGAGCGGGGCGCTTGGCGGGACGGGTGGCGGCGCGATCGGTGTCGGACGGCGACCGCGAAAGAGAGGCACTTCGCACGGGGACTCCTGGCGGGACGTCGCCGGCGACGAGTGCAGACCCGGGCCGACGTGGGCCACGGCTCCATATCGAACCAGGGACGGCAACCGTACCTCTCCGCTAGGACAACGTGTCCGGCGCGGTCCTCGACGTCGAGTACCGCCTCCGGTCGGGCCCCGCTTTCCGGGTGATGTCATTGTTGTCCAGGACGGTGACGTACCCGGGTGGGTCAGCGTCCAGGCCCGACGACTTCGACACGGAGGTCGCCGGGCCGCCTCACGGGTGCGACCGCGGCCGGAACGTCAGGAGTCCCGCGAGACGAAACGGCTGAACCGGCTCACCGAACCGTCCGAGGTCTTCTCCTGGTAGACGAAGGCCAGCTTGCGGTCCTCGAACGTGGCGAAGAACGCGTCCCAGTCGGCCCGCTCCAGCTCCTCGGTGTCACCGCCGGGCCCGTCCGGGAACTCCAGCCGCAGGATTCCGGCATCGCTGCCGGACCCGGTCGACTCGACCGACACCGGGCGCCCGCCACGCTCCTCAGCCCACGCCCGGATGACGTCGTGGTTGGTGGTGGTGTAGCTGGCCGCGGTGGTCTGCGACTTGGTGTTGCGTTCGACCTCGTCGACCGCCTCGGCCTCCTGTGCCGCCTGGGAGGCGTGTCCGTCCGCTCGATCCGCCATGGTGGTCCTTCCGTCGTTCGCAGGATGCGGCTGACGGCTCAACCGGCTGGTTTTCGGACCCTACCGCCGCCCGGCATCGGCATCGATGAGGGTGGGTACAGTCCGCTCGACGCTGGTTCTTCGGGCCGCGGCGCGCGGCGCCGCTGGAGGAAGGAAAGCCCATGCACATCCCCGCCGACCTGGCCGCCCTGAGCGCGCACCAGGGCCCGTTCGGCACCGTCTACCTCGACACCACCCGCACCAGCGAGAGCGGGGCCAAAGAGGTGGAGCTGCGCTGGCGGGCACTGCGCGAGCATCTCGAGTCAGCCGGCGCTGACGAGGCGACGTTGGCCGCGCTCGACGACGCGGCCGGCACACACCTCGAGGTGGCCGGCGCTCGCGGCCAGCTGCTTGTCGCCGCCGACGGAACCGTGCTGCTCGACCGCGTCCTCGCCCGGGCGCCGCTGCGACCGTTGGCCCGCTGGTCGCCGCTGCCTCACCTGATGCCCTTCTTCGCCCAGGCCGCGCCGCAGGTGCCGCACGTCCTCGTGGTTGCCGACCGCACCGGAGCCGACGTGCTGACCGTGGGGGCCGATGCCGCGACGGCCGCCACATTGGGCGAGCAGCAGACGGTGGTCGGCAGCGAGCAGTACCCGATCCACAAGGTCGGGCGCGACCAGTGGGACGAGCGGCACTTCCAGAACCGGGTCGACAACAGCTGGGCCGCCAACGCGGCCGATGTCACCGCCGAGGTGCGCCGTCACGTCGACGCGATCGGCGCCCGGATGGTCGTCGTCGCCGGTGACGAGCGGGCCCGCGCGTTGCTCGGGCAGGACCTGCCCGCGGCGTTGCCGCCGTCGGTGGCGGTGGAGCAGGTCGAGGCCGGTGGCCGGGCGGCGGGCAGCTCTTCCGAGGCCCTCGACGACGCGGTCCACGGCGTGGTGCTGCGCTTCGTCTGGCGAGAGCGGCGACAGGTACTGGAACGCCTGCGTCAGGGCGTCGGGCGTCACGACTACGGCGTGCTCGGCCTGGCCCCGGTGCTCGAGGCGCTGCGCAAGGCCCAGGTCGACACGCTGGTGCTCTCCGACGACCCGTCATCGACGCTGAACGCGGCCATCGGTCAGGGGCCGTTGCAGCTGGCCGCCACCGACGAAGAACTGGCCGACATGGGGGTGAGCGATCCCGAGCACGATCGCCTCGACGCCGCGCTGGTGCGCGCGCTGGCCGGCAGCTCGGCGCAGATCCTCGTGACGCCCGATGCCCACGCCTACCTCGACGACGGCATCGGTGCGGTGCTGCGCTACGCCGACCGACGCGACGACGACGGCGTCCCGTCGACCGGCTGATTGCCAGGGGCCGCAGCGGCGAGGGACTGAGGGACGCTGGCGAGAACGTCGGTCACTGTGATCTGGAGCAGGACCGGATCGGTCCGGGCGGCGTGCGGGTCGCCACGGTAGTCCGGCGCGGCCGGCCAGAGCGCTTGATGGCGCGGGTCGGCCGGCGGCCCCCACAGTTGCGGGGACACCGGGCCGAACATTACGACCGATGGCGTGCGGTAGGCCGACGCGATGTGGGCCACCCCGGTGTCGCCGCTGATCACCAGGCGGGCCGAGGCGATCAAGGCCAGCAGCCGGTCGAGGCTCAGGCCGGTGCGCAAGCCGACTCCGGCCGCCTTCGCCACCTCCCCGGCCAGCTCCTCCTCTCCGGGGCCGCCGGTGACGACGACCTCGTGTCCGTCGGCGGCCAACGCGCGCGCCACCTCCATATAGCGACGGGGCGGCCAGCGTCGGGACGCGGCCTTGGCGCCGGGGTGCACCACGGTCATCCTGGCGCGCTCGGCCGGGGCCACGAACGGCACGGGCAGTGACCCGGCCACGCCCGGCCACGGCAGATCCGCTGCGAACGCCGTGCCGATGAGTCGGCACCAGCGTTGGACCTCGTGCTCATCGGCCCGCCACGCGACGGTGCCGTAATCAAAGGCGATGAGGCGCCGCGGCGCGGTGGCGGCCAGCAGGTCCCGACTTTCCGGTCCCTTACCGTGCAGGTCCACCGCGACGTCGGCTCCCGTGGGCGCGCCGAGGAGCGGATCCAGCTCCCGGGCCGGCACCACGTCGTCGACGCTGCCGGCGAGCAGCGCGAGACGGCCAACCGCCGACGGAGCGGCCAGCACGATGCGGTGCTCCGGCAGCGCTCGGCGCAGCAGCGCCAGCGCCGGCAGCCCGGTGAGCAGGTCACCCAGGTAGAGCGCCCGGAGCACCAGCGCGACCGGGCGCTCGCTCACCCCCGGGCCTGGTCGACCAGCGAGGTGGTGGACCGTCCGGCGAGGTAGGGCAGGGTTACCACCTCGCCGGACCACTCGGCCAGCACGGTGGCCTCGGGCAGCTCGGCGCCGGTGTAGTCGCCGCCCTTGACCCACAGGTCGGGACGCACGCGGCGCAGCACCTCGTTCGGGACGTCTTCGTCGAAGACGGTGACCGCGTCGACGTAGCGCAGGGCGGCGAGCAGGCGCACTCGGTCGGCCTGGTTCTGCAGGGGCCGGCCCGGACCCTTGAGCCGCCGGATCGAGGCGTCGGAGTTGAGGCAGACGACGAGGCAGTCGCCCAGCGCGCGAGCCGCCTCGAGGGTGGCCACGTGACCGGCGTGGAGGAGGTCGAAGCAGCCGCCGGTGGCCACTACCCGTCCGCCGCGGGCCCTTACGCGAGCCAGGACCTCGGTCAGCGGCTCCTCGGCGGCATGGCGTCCGGACGCGCGGTTCGTCGGATCCGGGCCCGCCCCGGCGGGGGGTGCTTCAACCGCCGCTCGGCGATCAGCCGGCTCGACTCCGGCGGCTCCACCGGCCGCCACGAAGCCCGCGGCCTCGGCCACCGCGGCGGCCACCGCCTCGCTCGGCAGCTGACCGGCGGCCAGGGCCACCGTTGCCGCAGCCGCGAACGCGTCGCCGGCGCCACAGGTGTCACCGCCGGCCACGGCGGGCGCGGGAACGGCCAGCGGAGCGCCAGGTCCGGACACCAGCAGGGCGCCCCGGGCGCCGAGGGTGACCGCGACCGCGCCCGCGCTCCATCGGGTCCGCAGGCGCCGGCCGTCTGCAGCGGCACCGGCGGCGGCTGGGCGCGGTCCGTCAGGCGATCGCGAGCCGCCTGCAGATGGACCCCACTGCGCCGCCTCGGTCTCGTTCGGCGTGACCAGCCGGGCGCCGGGCACCGGTTCCGGACCGCGCGGATGCGGGTCCCACACCAGCGGGGCGGCCGCGGCACAGGCGGTGAGCAGCTCCCGCACCTGGGGGTCCGCGGCCACGCCCCGGCCGTAGTCGGCCACCAGCACCGCGGCGGCCGAGCGCAGGGCCGTCACCGCGGCCGTCGGCACGGGGCCGATCACCCCTGCGGTGCCGCCGCTGTCGAGCCGAGTCACGGCGTGGTCACCGGCTCGCACCCGCGTCTTCACCGGGGTGGTGCCGCCCCACGGCAGGCCGATCAGCTCCACCTCCCTGGCCAGCAGATCGCTGATCCGGCGGGCGGCGTCGTCATCGGCCAGCGCAGCGATGAGGATGACGCGGGCGCCGGAGCGAGCCGCCAGCAACGCGGCCAGCGCGGCTCCGCCCGGCCGTTCGCGACGGTCGGCGTCGACTATGACTGGAACCGGCACCTCGGGTGAGAGCCGCTCGGCGCGCCCGACCAGGTCCACGTCGAGCATCACATCGCCGACGACGACCAGCGGCCCGCGGTCGGCGCCACTGGCGCGGCTCATGCCGCCTCGCCGGCCGGGTCCAACAGCACGTCGTCCATCGCGGCGCAGATCAGGTGCAGCCCGACCAGGTGCAGCTCCTGGACCACCGCGGTCTCGGCGGCCTCGACGCACAACGCCTCGTCGCAGGCGTCGACCAGCGGATTGGGGCCCGGGCCGGTCATCGCCCAGGTGTGCAGCCCGAGGGCCCGAGCGCGAACGGCCGCGGCCAGCACGTTGGCGCTGGTGCCCGAGGTGGACATCAGCACGCACACGTCGCCGGGCCGGCCGTGCGCGGCAACCTGGCGGGCGAACACCTCCTGCGGGCCGAAGTCGTTCAGGATCGCGGTGAGGGCCGAGGGCTCACTGTGCAGGGACACCGCGGACATGGCCGGTCGGTCGAGGCAGTAGCGCCCCACGATCTCCGACGTCAGGTGCTGGGCCTGAGCCGCGCTGCCGCCGTTGCCGGCCGCGAGCAGACGGACCCCGGTGGGGAGCACCTCGGCCAGCGTGCGGCCCCATCGTTCGGCCACCTCCACCGCGGGACCGAAGCGGTCGAGGGCTTGGCTCAGCGCACGGACGTGCTCCTGGCCCACCGTGTAGCGACGGGCGACGGCCTGGCTCATGGAATCTCCTCCTGATCGTTCGGGCGGGTCGACGTCGGCGTCATCCCGCCTCGCTCACACCGGCGTCGGCCCGCGACCCGGACCGCCGCCGATCCTCGGCTACGACCTGCTGGTAGGTGGCCTCGGTGGCCGCGGCCACCCGGTCCCACCCGTATCGAGCTCGCGTGCGGGCCAGCGCGGCGTGGCCCATGGCGATCCGAGCCGCCGGATCGGCCAGCAGCTGCGCCACCGCATCGGCCGCGGCGGCCGGCCGGCGGGGCGGCACGAGGCGCCCGGTGGCGCCGTCGACCACCGAATCGAGCAGCCCGCCGACCGCCGTACCGACCACCGGCACGCCGCAGGCCATCGCCTCGAGCGGAACGATGCCGAACGGCTCGTACCACGGCAGACAGAGCACGGTGTCGGCCGATCGGACGAGCGCCGGCAGCTCGCGCCGGTCCACCCGCCCCAACAGGTGAACCCGGTCGGCCACGCCGGCCCGCTCGGCGCGCCGCTGGAGCCGGACCGCTTCCGGATCGGCGTGCAGCTCGGCCGCGTGCGGACCACCGGCCACCAGCAGCTCGGGCCGTCCGGAATCTCCGGCTCCCGCGGCCGAGGCCTGCCCGCACAGCGCGGCCAGCGCGTCGATCGCGTCGTCGACCCCCTTGCGCGGCACCAGCCGGCTCACCACCAACAACCGCGGACGCTCGGTGCGTGCGGCGACCGGGCCGTCGGGTCGGAACACCGTGGTGTCCACGCCGCAGGGCACGACGTCGATGCCCGCGCGCGGCGCTCCGGCCCGCAGCAGCTCGGCCACCTCATCGGAACAGGTGGCGATCACCCGCGCCACCCGGCGGCTCAGGAACTGCTCGGCCGCGATGCGCTGGGCCGGACTGGTGTCCTGGCGACCCTGGTGGCGCCGTTTGACCGCGCCGAGGGCGTGGAAGGTCTGCACCACCGGCACGTCGACCGCCGCGGCGGCGGCGACGGCGGCCAGCCCGCTCATCCAGAAGTGGGCATGGACGACGTCCGGACGGTCGGCGGCCAGACGCCGGCGTAGGGCCTCGGCCAGGGCGTCGACGTGGGGCAGCAGTTCGTCCTTGGGCACCGGACGCGGCGGGCCGGCGGGTAGATGCTCCACGACGACGCCTCGCGTGAGCGTCACCCGGTCGGCGATCGTCGGATCGTCGCGGCGGGTGTAGACGGTCACCGCGTGGCCACGGGCGCCAAGGGCGGTGGCCAGCGCGGCCACGTGCACGTTCTGGCCGCCGGCGTCGGTCCCGCCGATGACGGCCAGCGGGCTGGCGTGCTCGGAGACCAGAGCGATCCTCATCGGGCCACCGAGTCCAGCACGACGTCCCAGTCGGCCAGGAAGCGGCCCAGACCGTAGCGCTCGAGCGCGGCCCGGCGGGCGGCTCGACCAGCGCTGCGGGCGGCGTCGGGATCGGCGCTGAACCGCTCGGCCGCGGCGATCAGCCGGTCTACGTCGGTGGAGATCACGCCGGCGTCGCCCGACACCGCCTCGACGACCTCGGTCGCGGCCACCGCGACCACCGGCAGGCCCAGCAGCATGGCCTCGATCAGGGCCAGACCGAGCGAGGTCCAGCGCACCGGGTGCAGGTACAGGCGACGCCGGGCGATCTCGGTGTACAGAGCCTCTTGGTCGGGCAGGTCGTCGAAGGTGCGTCGGCCCGGGCGCGCCGGCAGCAGACGGGCCTGCATGCCGAACACGTCCACCGGCACCGTCGCGTCGAATCGGTCTAGCAGGTCGGTGCCGACCATCCGGCCCCGGCGGAGCGGCTCATTGATCACCACCGCTGCTCGAGCCAACTCACCGGTGTAGCGCTCCCCCGGATCGACCACGCCGTGCTCGACCACGAACGTCGGCGCTCGGCCGCTGTCCCAGAACAGCCGGTTGAAGTGGGTCACGTGCACCACTGGGATGTCCGACCGGTCGGCCATGGCGTGCCGGCTGTGCACCGGGTGGGGCTCGGGGGCGTTGTGCTCGAGGTAGACCGCGGGGACGTCGACACCAGGCTTGCGGCCGAGCCAGCGCGTCACCAGCTCGAGCTCTTCTGGGCGCTGCAGCACCACCAGGTCGAGGGCTTCCCCGGCCAGCTCGGCCGGCGTGCGTTCCACCGCCGACGCCGGCCACTCCCAGGTCTCGGCCCGGCCCAGTCCGTCGGCGCCCCGCTCGGGCAGCACCGGCAGGACGTAGTCGTGCGCGCCCTGCACGAAGGCCGTCGTCCAGCTGCCGTGGACGTGCCACAGCAGGATCCTCATGACCTCACGACCGCACCGAGGGCGCCGACCGGCCGCGAGCCCGTCGAGCGCACGTCCGGCCGCCCGCACAGACGGTCGACCGCGGCCACGACCTCGGCCGCCGTCACGCCCGACAGGCAGGGGTGTCCGGGAACCGGGCAGGATCGGGCCCGGGAGTCGCGGCAGGCCGCGTCCTGGTCCCCGAGCACGACGCGCGGGTCGACGAACGGCGCCCACCGCCCGGCTGGAACCACCGGCGCGAACAGCGACACCACCGGCGTGCCGACCGCGGCCGCTACGTGCGCCGGGCCGGTGTTGGCGACCACTACCGCCTCGGCCCGGCGCAGGGTGGCGGCCAGCGCGGCCAGGTCCAGCGCGCCACCGAGGTCGACCGCTCTACCGGGGCTGCGGACACCGGCGGCGACCTGCGCGGTCAGGTCTACTTCGTCGGCCGAGCCGGTAACGACCACGTTGCGGTGGTTCTCGGTCAACCCGGCCACGACCGCGGCGAAGGACTCCACTGGATAGGCGCGGGCCGGTGCGCTGACGCCGGGGTGGACGATGACGAAGGGGCCGTCGGGCAGGCCCACCGGCTCCGCCCGGTCGATGAGATCCGCGCGAAGGGCCAGAGCGCCGTCGTCGCCGGGCCGCCGCGCGTAACCGGCGGCCTCGGCGACGGCGAGCATCCGCACCGGTTCGGGCGCGTCGGGTGGCTCGGGCACGCGGACGTCGAGCAGACGGCCGGGATAGTCGGTGCTGATCGCGGCGATACGCGACACCCCGGCCAGGCGCAGCGTCAATGCGGTCGGCAGGGCCGACTGGTGGAACGACGTCAGGATCAGCGCCTCATCGACGTCGAGCGCGGCCACGGCGGCCACCGCGTCGGCGATCGCGCCGGCGATCACTGTGCTGGGTGGGTCGGCCGCGGCCGAGGGGTCCGCCCCGAACGAGGTGCCGGGCGGGCTGATCCACGGGCAGTTCCACACCACGACGTCGTCCACACCGGGCAGCAGCGCGGCCGCGGCCGCACCACCCGGTCCGGCCAGGACGCTGACCCGGTCGGCCGACGCGGCGACCGCCCGCACCGCCGGCCCGCAGATGATCATGTCACCCAGGCTGTCGAGCCGGACGACGAGCACGTGCCGTCCGGGCCGCGCGGGGTTGACCGTGGCGCTCACCGCGCCGCCAGCAGGTGATCGACCGCCCGGCCCAGGTTGGCGGCCACGACCGGTGCGGCACGGATCTCCTCGCGACGGGTGTGTTCGGTGGGCACCAGCACGCCCAGCGCGCCGGCCGCGGCCGCCGCCTGCACGTCGGAGCCGATGTCGCCGATCACCGCGCAGCGCTGCGCCGACACACCCAGACCGGCGGCGGCGTCGAGCACGAGGCCGGGTTGCGGCTTGCGGCACCGGCAACCGTCGTCGGCGCTGTGCGGACACACCAGCCACAGATCGAAGGGGCCGAGCAGTTCCTCGACGCGGGCGTTGACCGCGTCCACCTGTGCCCGCGTGAGCCGCCCCGTCCCGACGCCGGACTGGTTGGTGATCACAGCCAGCGGCAGGCCGGCCGCACGCAGCCGGTCGAGGGCCGCGCGGGCACCGTCCATCGGCTGGACCTGATTCGGATCGCCGTTGTAGGGAACGTCGCGAACGATGGTGCCGTCGCGGTCGATCAGCACCGCGGCCAGGCCCGTATCGGTGTATCCGCTCGGCCCGGTCTCCGGGCTGACGGCACCGGGTTCAGCGGCCGGCGGGCGCCATGCCCCCGCGTCGTGATGTCGCACCACGCCACGCAGCCAGTGGTAGACCGCCGCGGGCGGAATGGCCACGCTGGTGGTGACCATCCGCGCCACCTCCCCCGCGTCGCGCGGGCCCGGCCCGATCCGCGCCCAGGCGAACTCGGCCGTGCCGGCCAGCCACGCGAGCGCCGTCAGACCGGCGCTGCGGCGGTGGCCGGTCAGCGCCGCCGCGCCGGCCACGACCGCCGCTCCGGTCACGGCCGCGTGCCGGGTCCGCCGGCCAGGAGGCGCCTGGGCCGTGCGCGCCCAGCCCGGGCCGTGGAGGCGGCGCATCAGCGGGTCGTCGGCGTTGCCGCGTTGCTGGCTCAGGCTGGCCCGCCACGGAGCGGGCCGCACCGGGTGCACGATGGCGCGACGGCCCAGGGCCAGGCCGTAGCCGGCGTCCATCACCCGCAGGGCGAGGTCGGCATCCTCCCGGAAGGCGCGCGGGAAGCGCTCGTCGAAGCCATCGACTTCAGCCAGGACGGACCGGCGGTAGGCCATGTCCGCGGTGATCCACCGGGACGTCATCAGCCCGGCGGTTCCGCGTTCCCAGTCGGTCGGCCGCCGCTCGGAGGGCAGCGGCACGTTCACGCGGCCTTGGCTTCCGCCGAGGTCATCCGGCGCGTCGGCGAGATCGGTGGCCAGGTCGGCCAGCCAGCTCTGCTCGACGAGGACGTCGTCGTCCAGGAACGCGATCCACGCAGTGGCGGCCGTCCGCCAACCCGCGTTGCGCGCGGCGGCCGGCCCTCGCCCGCCACTGGCCGCCACGGTGGTGCAGTCCCCGGTCCAGCCCGGCAGATCACCCTGCAGCAATGGCCCCGACGCGTGGCGACGGTCGTCGACCAGCACGATAGTGACCGGACGCGGGCCGTCGGCCGCGGCCAAGGACTCCAGCAATCGCTGCAGGCTCGGGCGACCGATCGAGGGCACCACGATCGTCGCGTCGAGGGTCGTCATCGATTGCGCCGCAGCACGAACGGACCAATGGCCAGCAGATCCACCGGGGTGGCGCCGAAGCACTCCAGGGCGTCGCGGACGTCGTCGACCATGGGCCGACCGGCAGTGTTGAGGCTGGTGTTGACCACCACGGGCAGTCCGGTGCGGGCCTCGAATCCGGCCAGCATTCGGGCCACCAGCGGCTCGTCGGCCGGGTCGACGGTCTGCACGCGGGCGGTGCCGTCCACGTGCACCACGGCCGGGATGCGGTCGCGCCACGCCGGGTCGACGTCGTGGACGAACAGCATGTACGGCGACGGGATGGGTCCGCGGCTGAACAGCTGGGCCGCGCGTTCCAGCCGAACCATCGGCGCGACCGGGCGGAACTGCTCACGGCCCTTGACGTCGTTGAGCCGGGCCAGGTTCTCCGGGCGCCCGGGATGGGCCAGCAACGACCGGTGGCCCAGCGCCCGTGGCCCGTACTCCGAGCGGCCCTGGAACCAGGCCACGATGCCGTCCGCGGCCAGAGCCTCGGCGACCGCCTCGGCCACGTCGTCCGGCCGCTCGAAGCTCACCCGCGCCGTGCTTAGCGCGGCCTCGATCTCCTCCTCGTCGAAGCCGCGGCCGAGCGCGGGTGACGGCACTTCCAGCACCGGCTCACCCAGGTCGTGGGCCACGCTCAGGGCGCCGCCGAGCGCGGTCCCGGCGTCACCGGCCGCGGGTTGCACCCACACCTGATCGAAGGGCGTCTCGGCGAAGATCCGGGTGTTGGCCACGCAGTTCAGGGCGACCCCGCCGGCCAGCGCCAGGTTGCGGGCGCCGGTGGCTTCGTGCAGCCAGCGGGCGAGGTCCAGCAGCACCTCCTCGGTCACGGCCTGCAGGCTGGCGGCGAGGTCGGCGTGATCGGCGGTCCAGTCCTCGTCCGGGCGGCGGGCCGGCGCGAGGGTCGACCAGTCGACTCCCGTGCTGCGGAATCCGCCGTCGCCGGTGGCGTGCACGAGTTCGCGCAGGGCGTCGAGGTGGCGCGCCTTGCCGTAGCTGGCCAGCGCCATCACCTTGAACTCGTCACTGCTGCGCAGGAAGCCGAGGTGCTCCGTGGCGTCCTCGTAGAGCAGTCCGAGCGAGTGGGGCAGCACCTGCGAGTGCAGCGGCTGCAACGTGCCGCCGACGTACAGCCCGGCCAGATGACTGTGCCGCTCGCCGCGCCCGTCGAGGACCAGTACGGCGCAGTCCCCACCGAATGGTGCGGCCAGCGCGGCCGACGCGGCGTGGGCCACGTGGTGCGCAACGTGCCGCAGGCGCTCGGGGTCGAGGCCGGGCAGGGCCGCGGCGAGGAAGCTGCCGGCCCGCTCGGCGTAGGTGCGGCGCAGGTGGTCCCAGGGGTCGTTCAGGCCGAGCTGCTCGGGGGGCAGGTGCAGCGCCGGGTCGAAGGAGTAGGTGACCGCGTCTATGTCCTCGGGCCGCAGGCCGGCCTCGCGCAGGCACCACGCCGCGGACAACTCGGGAGTCTCCCAGGCCGAGAACGGCACGGGACGCTTGCCGTGCTTGCGCCGGCTGAAGCGTTCCTCCTCAGCTGCCGCCACGCAGCGGCCGTCGACCACGACGGCAGCGGCCGGGTCGTGGAAGATCGCGTTGATGCCGAGCACCCGCACGTGGAAACCTCCGCAACGAGGGTTCGCACGCCGGCCGGAAGCCGTAGCGGGCGAACCCGGCGACGTGATCAGCCGGCGCTTCCGCTGCTGTCCAACGGGGCCGACCGCAATCACTTAACCGGTCGAGTAATGTCGACCGTACCGAACGAGCACGAGAAGAGCGAGGCGGGCAACTCTTGAGGACCTCTCCGCGGCCTGTGCGGCTCGGCTTCCGGCGGGCAGTGGTCACCGGCGGCGCCGGCTTCCTCGGCTCCCATCTGTGCGAACGGCTGCTGGCCGCGGGTACCGAGGTGGTGTGTCTGGACAACTTCCTCACCGGCACGCCGGCCAACGTCGCGCACCTGCTGCCCGAGCCGGGCTTCCGCCTCCTGCGCTGCGACGTGACCGATTTCGTGCACGTGTCCGGCCCCGTTGATCTCGTGCTGCACTTCGCCTCGCCGGCGTCGCCGGTGGACTACCTGCGCCTGCCGATCCACACGATGAAGGTTGGCAGCATCGGCACCCTGCACGCCCTCGGTCTGGCCAAGGACAAGGGCGCGCGCTTCGTACTGGCGTCGACGTCGGAGACCTACGGCGATCCGCAGGTGCATCCGCAGCCGGAGACCTACTGGGGTCACGTCAACCCCGTTGGCCCGCGTGGGGTCTACGACGAGGCCAAGCGCTTCGCCGAAGCTCTTACCACGGCCTACCGCTCCACCCACGACGTCGACACTGCGATCGTGCGGATCTTCAACACCTACGGCCCGCGCATGCGCCCGGACGACGGGCGGGCCATTCCCACGTTCATCGGTCAGGCGCTGGCCGGCGAACCGTTGACCGTGGCCGGGGACGGCGCCCAGACCCGCTCGGTCTGCTACGTCGACGACCTCGCGGCCGGCATCTTGGCCGTCGCCGCCAGTGAACTGCCCGGCCCGCTCAACGTCGGGAGCCCGGACGAGATGAGCGTGCTCGAGATCGCCGAGCGCGTCGTCGCCGCCTGCGACTCCCGCTCCGACATCCGCTTCATCGACCGCCCGGTCGACGACCCGCGGGTGCGCCGTCCCGACACCACACTGATCGAGACCGCCCTCGGCTGGCGCGCTCTCGTGCCGTTCGATGAGGGCATCGCCCGCACGGTGGCCTGGTTCCGTTCCCGCCGCGCGGTCGCGGTCGGCTGACCGAGCTGGTCCGGGCTGTCTGCTTAACACCCTTGGTGGCTGTCCCGGGCCTCGTCCCGCGACCACTAAGGTGAGAAGCCGCGCGACCAGCCCTTGCGCCAGTCGTCGCTGGTGAGGTGCGAGCCGGCCTGTGGACTCATCTGTAGCATCCCGCCGTCCAGAGCCCACGACGCACCGCTAACGTAGCCGGCCGCCGGAGAGGCGAGGAAGGCGATCACCGCCGCGGTCTTCACGAATCCTCCGAGGCTGTGCTTGGCCGCGTCGTAGGCCGAGGAGCCGACCCGCGGCTGATGCTCGTGCACGAGAAGCGGCTTGCCCTCGCCGGTTCCGGCGTTGTTGACGAACCCGTCCACGCCGCCGAGTTCCTCGGCCAGGAACTCGATCACATCGCCGCAGGCCGGAGCGTCGGAGGTGTCGATCGCGGCGACGGCGGTACGGCGACCATGGCTTCGAACCTCTTCGGCCGTCGCCTCGGCTCCCTCGACGTCCTTGTAGTGCGTGACGCCGACGTCGAGCCCGGCTCGGCGAGAGCGACCGCGGTGGCCCGGCCGATGCCGGAGTTGGCGCCGGTGACGATGGCGCGGGTCGGGGTGAACTGCATAGCCGGCACGCTGATCAGCTCACTTTCGACGGATCGAGTACTCCCCGACCGATCTGCGCCATGCCGACCAAGCCGCCACGTCGGGGTGACGCTGCCGAGGCCTCACGCCCGTCCCCGCCTGCCGGCGCTGATCTGCTTCTGCTCACCGGAATCGTCGGGCCTTTAGGGCGTGTCTCGAAAGTTCGGCTTGGCACAAGCGGTGTTGCGCCACGGCGCCCTGCAACAGCGGCGACTGCGTGCCTGCAGCCCGACTGTCAGCGACGATGGCCTGCAGGTCTAAAGAGCTATGCCGTCGACAGATACCGGACGAAGATGGCCGACGTGGCGCGGGTCGAGATCGTCGTCGCTCACCGCGAACGCGCGACCCTACGCGTCGGAGACGTCTTCCTGAAGGTTGACTCGGACGCGACGCGTATTGACATAGAGGTTGAGGCCATAGCTGGGTGCCCATCCCTACGCCCCAGGTGCTGTGGCGAAAGCCGCCCGTGCTGGCGATTGCCGCCGTGCCGGGAACAGCGCTGGGTCGACTCGGACAGCCGTCACGGGCGTCGTCGACGGCGTGGGCCGCGACCGGTGCTGCGATACGGAGCCTGCACGACTCGCCTCCGCCGCCGTGGCCGAGCCGGAACCTCGGCGAGTTGACGGCGGGACTCGACGCCGAGTGCGAGTGGCTTGTAGCCAGCGGTGTCTTGTCCGCTGAGCTGGTCGCTCGCAACCGCGACATCGCCGAGGCTGCACTTCGACCGTGGACACCGGTCTTCATCCACGGCGATCTGCAGGTCGATCACGTGTTCACAGCCGGCGACGAAGTCACGGGCGTCATTGACTGGTCCGAGGCCGGCGAGGGCGACGCCCAGTACGACCTCGCCACCCTCACACTCGGGCACCCGGAGCACCCGGACGACGTTATCGCCGGCTACGGCGGGGACGCTGACCTCGATGTGATTCGCGGGTGGTGGTCGGTGCGAAGCCTGGGGGTGATTCGCTGGCTCACCGAGCACGGCTTCGACCCGGCCGCACCAGGCTGCGAAATCGACGTATTGAAATCTCAGTGATAGGCCTCTGGTCGATGTGTCATGAGTGCTTGAGCCAGTCGACGATGGCGGCCAGGACGATGCCGCCTCTGTAGACGGTGGCGTGCTTGTCGTAGCGGCTGGCAACGGCCCGCCAGTTCTTGATCCGGTTGAAAGAATCGTTCGACCACGTTGCGGTTCTTGTAGTCGGCGACGTCGTGCGTGATCGGGCGGCCGCCGGCTGACCCGCGCTGCCTGCGGTGCTCGGCCTGGTCGGCCCTCTCCGGGATCACCGTCTTAATCCCTCGCTTGCGCAGCAGCGCCCGGCGACCGCGCGAGCAGTACGCCTTGTCCGCGCGCAAGACCTCCGGCGTCGTGCGAGGTCGTCCCCGGCCCCGGCGGCCGGCCTTGAGTTTCGCCAAGCAGCATCGGCAGGACGGGGCTGTCGCCGGCGTGACCGGGACCTACGATCAGGCAGAGCAACCTGCCGTGGCCGTCGACCAGGGCGTGGGCCTTGGTGGTCAGCCCGCCGCGAGACCGATTAATGCCGTGGTCGTCCGCTTCGTCCCGCCCGACCACCGGATTCCTTGTCATTCGATATCGCCCCCTGTGTGAGACGACGGCCGGTCGGAGCACCTCGCAGCAGTCGCGCCGTGCTGATGGACCCGGGCGATGGTGGAGTCCACCGACACGTCCCACGCCAACTCCCCGGCCGCGTCGGCGTCGACCAACAACTCGGTCAGCACCCGGTCCAGCGTGCCGTCGACCGACCACGCCTGGAACCGGCGGTGCACCGTCTGCCACGCCCCGAAATCGTCGGGCAGGTCCCGCCACGGCACCCCGGTCCGAGCCCGGTAGACCATGCCCTCGACGACCGGTCGGTGCGGCCGAGACGGGCGCCCCATCAGGCCCTTTACCGGCGGCAACAACGGCTCGATCCGAGCCCAGGACTCATCGGACAACACCGCAGCACGCGTCACAGGTACAACATCGCAGGCCCGCCAGCGAATACTTTTGAGACACCCCCTAGCGATCACCGGACTGGGCGCGGTCATCGTGCTCGGCGCGACCTGGATCGCGCGACGCGATCGGGTCGGCTGTGGTCAGTGCAGCCACAATCTCCCCATCGTCGGGTTCGGAGAAGTCCCGGTACACCTGGCTGACCGCGCGGAACTGCGCCGGCTGCAACGGGCACACCACCACGACCCCGGACACAGCCGCCGACAGCCACCGCACGGCCGACGGCGCAGCAACCGGCACCGCCACGATCAGCCGACGAACGCCGACGGTCGTCAGGAGCTCGGCCGCTGCGGTCATGGTGGCTCCGGTCGCCAGTCCGTCGTCGACCAGGACGACGCACCGTTGCACTAAATCGGGTGGGTGCGCGCCTGCGTAGCGGCGAGCCAACGCCGCGCATTCGGCGCTGGCCACCTCCGCGGCCTGCGTGAACGCGGCCTCGCTCACGCCGTACTCGCCGACGATGTCGGCGCGCCGGACCGTGCGCGTGGAGCCCGACAGCGCGGCCACGGCGCCCATGGCCAGCTCGCGCCGGTTCGGCACGAGGATGCGGCGCACGGCCAGTGCGCCGAGCTCGGCCCGCAGGGCTCGGGCCACCGGGACGGCCACCGGCACGCCACCGCGAGGCAGGGCGAGCACCAGCGGGGCCTCAGTCGGCCCGTCCCGCGTCGGCCCCGCAGCGATGGTCGAGAACTGCGCGATCGGATCAGCGGGATCGTCGAACTCGCCGCGCAGGCGAGCGTCGCTGAGCACGGCGCGAGCCACCGCCCGACCGGCGTCGGTTCGATCGGCGTAGGTGGGGACACGGCCCCGGAGACCGACCACGGTCGGCCCCGGCTCAGGCCCGCCCGGCCGGACACGCGGCACAGGACATGCCGCGCAGCCTAGCTCCGCACCGTCAAGGGAGATGCTCCTCGGACCGTTTCTGACTACTGCTGGACGACGCCTTAACCGCAGCAAAGAACAAGCGGCGCACCGGCCGAGTAATCGGTCGGTGCGCCGCTCGTGGTGATGCGTCGATGCTGCCCGGCACCGGCAGCCGGGTCACGGCCGGCGGTACCGAGGAGGTCAGCGGTCGGTGCGGGTGTTCGTATCCAGGTCCGGCGTGTCGATCTGCTCGCGGCGGACCTCCTCGGAGACCTGCTCCTGCTCGGTCACGGTCTCCTTGTCCAGGCGGACCCGCTCGACCGGCACCGTCTCCTTGTCCACGACGGGACGCTCGGCGCGCAGGGTGACCTCGTGCTCCTCCTCCGACAGGTCCGGCCCGGCGGTGGCGTCACCGATGTTGGCGTCGGTGATCGGCTCCCGCTCGATACGGACCTCCTCACGGCTGACCGGGACCGTCTGGGTGACGTTCTCGGTCACGATGTACTTGCGCAGCCGAGCCCGGCCGGCCTCGACCTGCTCGGTGCCCACGCGCAGGCGCTCCTCCGAGCGGGTCATCGCGTCGTCGGTGGTCGGGCCCGAGGTGTCGTGGCCGACCGTGCCGCGCTCGTAGTCCGCGCCGCCGTCCGCGCCGCCGTCGGCACCGAGGTCGGCGCCACCGTCGGCGGAGCCGGTGGTGTACCCGGCGGAGCCGGCGCTCGAGGCGTAGCCCGACGAGCCGAGGTGTCCGGCGTAGTAGTCGTACAGAGCCTGCTGCTCACCCTCGTCGGTGTGCCCGTCGGAGTCGACGTTCGGCGCGCCCTTGACCACGTCCTTGCTGACCGACACGGCGATGTCGTCGCCGGTGGCCGAGGCGCCCTGAAGCGGAACGAAGCTCTCCTTGGTGCCGAACAGGCCGGTCGAGACGGTCACCCACTCCGGCTCACCGGACTGGTCATTGAGGTAGACCTGGCCGATCTTGCCGATCTTGTCGCCGTCAGAGCCGACAACGTTGCGGCCGATGAGGCTTTGCGGATCCATTGCTGCAGTCATGTGGAACGTCCTTTCGAGCGGGCGGACGGAATGCAAACCGCCAGAAGCGGTCCACGGGAACGTCGAAGCCGTTGGGCCGGTCAGCGCGCTGGTGTCGAGCGCGGCTGGGGTATCCGTCGGACACGAGCCGGGCGGCCATGATCCGACCGCTCGGCGTCCTGATCGACGTGCTGGGACCAGGACGGAGGCGAACGCCCCACCCTGACGCTAGGACAGCCGCCAAGACCGCGCAATCCGGGGGGAGCTTGATCGCCGACCAATCCTCGCACACCGCGAGCGGAACCGCCGCGCTCGGTCCTGGGGTGGGCCGCTGGCGCCCGGTTGCATCGGCGTCGGTAGCGAGGATCCGACGCACCGGCGCAAACCCGACCCAGAGGTGGACATGTCTCAGCCGCACGATGAACCGACCCTGGGCGACGTCATCGAGCCGACCGAATCAGCTCCCCGCGACCGCTCCGAGCACGGCAAGGCGCCGAGCCGTCCGGACGACGACGAGCTCAGCACCGCACCGAGTAGGAACGCGTGGCCCTCGGACTGGACGACTACGACCCGGATTCCATCCCCCTGGCCACCGACTAGGTCACGTATTGGCTCACCGCCGAGCGGCGGCGTGGGTCAGCTCGTCCGACGGGCGCGCGCGGTCTCGCGGTTGTTGGCTTTCTGCAGGGCGTCGACCAGCTGCGGCTTGGTCATCCGTGATCGGCCCGGCACGTCGAGGGAACGGGCCAGGTCAAGCAGGTGCTTCTTGCTGGCGTTGGCGTCCACCCCGCCGGCAGTGTCACTTGCGCGGCGGGCGTCCCGGCCGCTGCGGGCAGCCTGGGCGTCGGAGGGACCCTTGGCGCCGTCCGGCTTGGGCTCCCAGTGGTCCCCGACCTTCTCGAAGGAGTGCTTCAGCGCCGCAAATGCGGTGCGGTGCGCGCGCTCGCCCTCTCCGTACTGCTCGACCGCGGAGTCGTGAGTGGCCTTCCAGGTCCGCCGGGCCTTGGCCGGTGACCGCCGCACGGTGGAGGGAATGTCGTCGTCGTCGGCCGGCATCGGCCCGTCCTCTCCCTGGTGGCGACCTCTCCGTCGGGCGACCCGGGCGGCGGTGCCATCCGGACGGCCTGCGCATCCGACGCTAGGGCGGCCGGCGGGCGCCGCGCAACCGATTGCGCGTCGATCGAATCAGCTGACCGGGATCAGCCGGGCCGCGCGCACCGCACCGTCGGCGATGTCCAGTACAGCTACGGTGCCGTGGAGTTGACGACGCCGATCGGTCGGCGAGCCGGGGTTGAGGATTCGCAGGCCGTCGCCGCTCTCGTCGAGGGGTACGTGGGAGTGACCGAAGACGACCAGGCCGGCGCCGGGAAAGCGGCGCCGCAGGCGGTCCAGCCGCCCGGTGCGCGGACCGCTGTCGTGGATCATCGCCACCGCCAACCCGTCAAGGGTGAACTCGAGCGTCTCGAGCGCTCCCCATGCGGCGACCTCAAGTCCGTCGTTGTTGCCCCGCACCACTCGCACCGGCGCGAACGTCGACAGCTCGTCGAGAACCGAGGGCACGCAGACATCGCCGGCGTGCAGGATCAGATCGGCGCCGTCGAGTTGCTCGGCGACGGCCGGCGGGCAGCGCTTCCAGAACCGCGGGGCGTGGGTGTCGGATACTGCTACGACCCGCACGTACCCTCCTCTGCTCCCAGCCGAGTGATCAGGTTCTCAGTGCGTCGGCACCAGCGCGATGTCACCGGTGCGCACCACGTCGTCGGCCACGTCGCGCAGCTTGCGGTTGGAGGCCTGGCTGGCGTCGCGCAGGAGCGTGAACGCATCGTCCTCGACCAAGGCGTGGCGGCTCATCAGCACGCCGATGGCCGTGCCGATGCGTCGGCTGGTTCCCAGGGCCTGCTGAAGGTTGATCACCTGGTCGTGCTCGATCACCGACTTCATCGCCACCGCGGCGTGGGCGGCGAAGATGGCGCCGATCGGCAGGGATTCCGGGCCGAAGGCGTCGACGTGGCTGGAGTAGAGGTTCAGCGCGCCGAGGACGTCGTCGCGCACGAAGAGCCGGTAGCACAGCATGCTGCGCACATCCGTCGACTCGCATACCCGGGCGGTGAAGGCCGGCCAGCGGGTGTCCGTGGCGAGGTCGGCGGCCAGAACCATGTCCTCGTGCTGGATCGCGTCGACGCACGGCCCTTGACGGGTCTCGTACTGGATTTGGTCCACGAGCTCGGGCATGTCGTCGCTCGCTGCCGGCGTGCTGAACCGCCGCCCGCGCAGGATCGTGATGCCGGCGTGCTCGGCGCCCTGGACGACGAGGACGGCCAGCTGACAGGTCGCTCGAAGGGTGTGCTGGACGCCGTCCTGGGCCTGCAGCACGCGAGCCAAAGCGGCGAAATCGCCGGCCAGTCCCTCGATGTCGGCCACAGGTACGACAGGCGTGCGCGAATCGGCAGTCATCCGGGTTTGCCTTCGACGGCCTAAGCCCTCACTCCGCCGGTCGGGTTGACCGGCTGATCGCCTGTCTCGAGTCGCTCCGCCACCTTAGTCCTGCAGTGACCGAGGGTGACTACAGTCGGCCGTGGTCGATCGGTTGAACGCGCAGCTGGGGTCACCGGAGGTGGACGGAGCCGCGCGCGATGCTGGACCTGCTCGATCAGTTCTGGACGGCCTGGACCTCTCCCGACGCGCCGACTCCCAGTGCCCGCGAGCTCCTGCCGTCGCGGTTGGCCTGGGCCTGCACGCAGGTCCTCCCCGTAGCCGGTGCCGGTATCAGTGCCTTCAGCCGGGAGTTTCGGGTGCCGCTCGGCTGCAGCGACGACACCGCCCAACGCGCCGAGCGGCTGCAGTTCACCATCGGCGAGGGCCCGTGCCTCGACGCCCACGGCGGAACCGACGAGGTCCGGTCAAACGAGGCCCAGATCGAGCAACGCTGGCCGCTCATGCACGAGGTCCTCAGCCGCCACACGCCGTACCGGTCCATCGTCTCCGTTCCTCTGTCTCTGTCCGGTGACACCACCGGCGCTCTGGACCTCTATCTGATCGAGCCGACGTTGGACGAGGCCGGCGACCTGACCTCGGCCGGGGTGATCGCCGACACGATCGTGGCGATCCTCGATCTCACCGGCACCGGGATGTTCTCCTCGGGCCGGCCGGGGCCGGACTGGCTCTACGGGCCGGGCTCGGAGTACCGGATGCGGCTATGGGTCGCGATGGGGCTACTCACCGCCCGCCACGACCTGCCCGCGGCCGACGCCCTGGCTGTGCTGCGCGGCTACTCCTACTCCCACGATCGCCTGCTCGACGACGTCGCCGACGCCGTGGTGCGCGGAACGGTGTCCACGGCCGAACTGCAACCGTGACTTGCCGGGCCTGATCCACGCGGGCGGTGGCCGCGCGCGACGGGAAGCCTGAGCGCGCGCCGGCTGTTCTACGAATGATGCCTCCCCTCACCGCTCCCGCCGCCGCAACGCCCGCCATGCTCGCTCCCGCCGCCCGGTTTGACGCAGCCCCACGTGCGTCGACCGACTCTGCCGTCAAATCGGAGCCTGCCGTCGACCCTGCTCCGGCCGACCTCGAGCCGTTCGGTCCGACCCGGCGCTGGCGCCCGCGCCACGTCCTGGTCACCCGTTCGGCGGCCGATCTGCCGCACACCGCTGAAATACTGCGCCGCTGCGAGGCGGCCGGCGTCACTGACGTCACCATGCTCGACGGCGACCGGCTGACCGGCCTGCGAGGGGCCAGCGAGCGCGAGGCGTATGCCCGGGCCAAGGCCACCCTGGCCGTGGTCGTCGCCCCGCCGAGCGCGCTCAAGCCCCAGCCGATCCCACCCAGCGCGGACTGGCGCATCGACCTGGCCCGTGGCTGCCCGGCGCACTGCCAGTACTGCTACCTGGCCGGCTCTCTCGGTGGTCCTCCGATCACCCGGGTCTACGCCAATCTCGACGACGTCCTGGCCGGGATCGGTACCCACGCCGGGCGCGGGACCGTCACCAGTGCCACGGCGGAGCGCGCTCACGAGGGCACGACGTTCGAGCTGTCCTGCTACACCGACCCGCTGGGCATCGAAGCCGTGACCGGGTCATTGGCCGCGGCCATCGGACGGGTGGGTACCGGCGAGTTCGGAGCGGACGTCTCTCTGCGGTTCACGACCAAGTTCGACGACGTCGGCGACCTGCTGACGCTGCCCCACAACGGGCGCACGCGCGTCCGCTTCTCGGTCAACGCCGCGGAGGTCGCCGACCGTTTCGAGGGCGGAACCGCCCGCCTGCCCGCCCGCCTGGCCGCGTTGCGCGCGATGGCCGTCGCGGGCTACAAGGTTGGGTTGACCATCGCGCCGGTCATCCCGGTACCGGACTGGCGGGCGGCCTACGGACGACTACTCGACGAGGTCGCGAGCACGCTGCACGGCGTGCCCGACCTGGACCTCACCGCCGAGATCATCACCCATCGCTTCACGCCGGCCAGCCGGGACGTTCTGCTCGGCTGGTATCCGCAGACCCGGCTCGAGATGGACGTCAGTTCGCGCGATGCCAAGCGCTCCAAGTTCGGCGGGGTCAAGTACGTCTATCCCCGCGCGACGATGCGGACCATGCGCGAGTGGTTCACCGCCGAGCTCGAGCGGCGCCTGCCCGGCACCCCGCTGCTCTACTGGACGTGACCGCCTCCCATTACGCTGGGTATCACTCGAGCAGAGCGGCCACGAACGACAGGGCCGCGCCGAGTGCGGCGGCCGCGCGCACGTGGTTCCACCGACTCCAGTCGCTGATGTAGTCACTTCGCCGCTCGGCGGTGTCGGGACCGGACGGACAAAGTCGATTGAAGATCCTCGGCGGAAAGACGAGCCTCGCTGTCGACCGCACGGGGGCGGTCGGTGAGGAGGGCACTCATGAAGGCTGCAGTAGTGGGCGCGGGACCGACCGGTCTCTACCTGGCCATGACCCTGGCCCGTCGCGGCCATCAGGTGCAACTGGTCGAGCGGGATCCGGGGCCAGTGTCACCGGAAAGCTGGCCGCGCAAGGGCGTGATGCAGTTCCACGCGCCGCACGGATTCCGGATGCAGGTCCACGATGCTCTGGCCGCTGAGTTGCCCGACGTCCTGGACCAGCTCGTCGCCGACGGTGCCGAACGGATCCGCATACCCGAGCTGCCCGGTGCGGTGATCAGCGTGCGGTGTCGCCGGACGGTCTTCGAACGCCGGCTGCGGGCGGCCGCCGGGGTCGAGCCGGGAGTGGAGTTCGTGCTCGGCGGCGCCGACGCCCTGCGGATTCAGCGCGGTCGGGTGGTCGGGTTGACCGTGGACGGACGCGAGTTCGACGCGGACCTTGTGATCGATGCCTCGGGGCGCGGTGGGCGCCTCGGCGACAACGTCCGTGCCCCGGCGGTCGGCGGCAGCTGCGGCGTCGCCTACATCAGCCGCACGTACCGGCTCCGGCGTGGAGCCGAACCCGGACCGTTCAACGCGCCGGTCGGGCTAATCGGTTCCTACGACGGCTATCGGGCGTTCGTCTTCGCCCACGAACACGGGAACTTCTCCACGCTGATCATGCGGCTCACCACAGACGCCGAGCTGGCTCGGCTGCGTTCCAGCGTCGCCTACGACGCGGCCACCCGGGTCATTCCGGAGCTGGCCGTCTGGGCCGATCCCGCCCGCGCCCGGCCGACGAGTGCAGTGCGGCCCGGGGCCGGCCTTCGCAACGCCTACCGCGGGCAGCTCGGCCCCAGCGGTGGGGTCGCCGCGGTCGGAGCCTTCTTCGTCGGCGACTCGGTGTGCATCACCAATCCATCGGCCGGACGCGGAGTGGCGACGTCGCTGCTGCAGGCCCGGGAGCTGCTCCGGCTGCTCGACGTCCACGGCGACGACCACGAGTCGTCCGCGTTGGCGCTGGAGGCGTACAACACCGAGCAAATCCGGCCCTGGTTCGACGACCACGTGGCCATGGACGCCGATCAGATCCGGCGCTGGAACGGTGCTGATGTGGACGCCAGCCGGCTCCTTCCGTCGGACCTGATCTGCGCCGCCAGTGAGGCGGACCCGTCCATGGGCGCGACGATCGGGCGTTACCTCGCCATGATTGCTCCACCGCAGACCTTGACCGAGATCGAACCGCGGGCGCGGGAGCTGTACGCAGGCGGCTGGCGGCCGCCGGTGCCCGATGGACCGACCCGTAACGAGCTGGCCGCCCTCGTTCGCGAGACGCTGGCCGCCTAGCCGTGGTGGAGCAGGAACAGCCGTGGTGGAGCAGGAACAGCCGTGGTGGAGGTGGAACAGTCGTCCGGGTGGCGACCTCTCAGCGGGGCGATGCCAGTGCCGGTGCCGATCGGCCGGCCTTCGTGCTGCACGAGCACCACAAGCCACGCCATCACTTCGACCTGCGCCTGGAGCAGGACGGCGTCCTGCGGTCCTGGGCGCTGCCCAAGGGTCTGCCAGACAGTTCCCGCGGCGACCGGCTGGCGGTCGCCGTGCCCGACCACGACATCGACCACCTGACCTACGAGGACGCCGACAAGTCGATCGCCGACATCGGTTGGTGGCAGGAGGACGAGCGCAACGACCGCCGCTTCATCTTCGTGCTGCACGGCGTCTCGGGCGCGCGCCGCTACGCCCTCATCCGCACCGATCGTGACTGGCTTCTGCACCTGACCAAGGACCAGCCGACAACCTGAAACCGGCGTATGCGAGTGAACCGATGACCGAGCCGGGCCGATGCGCAGCGTGATCTGCGCACGTGAAGCAGGTGCCGGGCCCGGGTCCGGTGGCACACTGCTAGACAGGCCCGCTCTCGAGACGACGGATGCGGAGCCGTCCGGGCAGCGAGGTGGCATCGCCGCTTTCGTCACGAGAGGGCAGTGCATGACGGGGAATTCGGTGTTCACGGCGGCGAACGCCACGGTTCTGACGCTGGCCGCGGTCGACGCTCCGGTCGTCATGACCTCGGCCGCGATCGACCAGCGCCTGGCAGCCGCCTACCGCCGAGTCGGCCTGCGGCCGGGGCTGATGGAACGGCTGGCCGGCATCCACGAGCGCCGCTGGTGGCGGGAGGGCACCACCTTCGTCGACGGCGCGGCCCTGGCCGGCGGCAAGGCGCTGGCCGAGTCCGGTGTCGACCCCGCGGCGATCGGCCTGATGGTCAACACCTCGGTCAGCCGCGCCCACCTCGAGCCGGCCACCGCGGTCTCGGTCCACGACGCCATCGGCCTGCCCAGCTCCTGCCAGAACTTCGACGTCACCAACGCTTGCCTGGGCTTCCTCAACGGCATGCAGCTGGCCGCGTCGATGATCGACTCCGGTCAGATCGAGTACGCCCTCATCGTCGACGGGGAGGACGCCCGCCCGGCCCACGAGGCGGCGATCGCCCGGCTGAACGACGAGTCCTCCACCTCGAAGGACGTCATCTCCGAGTTCGCCACACTGACCCTCGGGTCTGGGGCGGTGGCCATGGTCATGGGCCGGGCCGACCGTCATCCGGAGGGTCACCGCCTCGTTGGCGGGGCCAACCGGGCCTCCACCTCGCACCACGAGCTGTGCGTGGGCGACGTCGAGCTGATGCGCACGGACAGCAAGAATCTGCTGAAGTACGGCCTTGAGCTCTGCGCCGGCCTGTGGAGCGACGCCCGCGCCGACTTCGACTGGAATCGCGGCGCCGAGCGCTACGTCATCCACCAGGTCTCGCAGGTCCATACCGACGCCATCTGCCGCACGCTGGGCATCGACCCGACGCGGGTGCCACGCACGTTTCCGACCCGCGGCAACATCGGGCCGGCGTCGGTGCCGTTCACGCTGGCCACGCAGGCCGACACCCTGCAGGTCGACGACACTGTCCTGCTCATGGGCATCGGCTCGGGGCTCAACGCGTCCTGCCTCGAACTGCGGTGGTGACCGGCCCTGGCCGGAGCAACTGGACCGCTGCGGTCGGCCGCCCGCCGGCCGGCCTGCCCGGGCTCGACCCGACGTGGTCACGCACCGTCGACGTGGTCGCCGCCGACGGCGAAACTCACCGCTGGCATGTCCTGGACACCCAACCCGAGGCCCCGCCTCAGCAGCCGACGTTGCTGTGCGTCCACGGCAACCCGACTTGGTCCTACCTGTGGCGGCGCCTACTCGCGGATCCGCCGAACGGCTGGCGGGTCGTCGCTCCCGACCAGCTCGGCATGGGGTATTCCGAGCGCCTCGACCGGCCCCGTCGGCTGGCCGAACGGGTGCGCGATCTGGGCGAGCTGACCGCGACCCTGGGCCTGAGCGGTCCGGTGGTGACGGTCGCCCACGACTGGGGCGGCATCATTTCCCTCGGCTGGGCGCTCGAGCATCAGGCGCAGCTGCGGGGCGTCGTGCTGACCAACACCGCGGTGCACCAGCCCGAGGAGCGCCGCCCGCCGGTCGTCATCCGGCTCGCCCACTACGGCGGCCTGCGGAACACCCTGTGTGTGCGCACCCCGGTGTTCGTCCGGGCTGCGACCGCGCTGAGCTGGCCACCGCTGTCCGCCGACGTCCGTGCGGCCTTTGCCGCTCCCTATGAGGGCTCGCAACGGCGCCGCGCGGTCGGTGACTTCGTCGCCGACATCCCCTTCGCTGGCGATCATCCGAGTCGCCCCGCCCTGGACCGGATCAGCGCGGGCATCTCTGCCCTGAGCGTGCCCGCGCTGCTCCTGTGGGGCCCACGCGATCCGGTGTTCGGCACCCAGTACCTGCGCGACCTGCTCGACCGGCTGCCCGGCGCGGCCGTCCACCGCTATCCGACCGCCTCTCACCTGCTGCCCGAGGACTCACCGA